>CALRFQ010000025.1 GCA_943356675.1 Candidatus Nomurabacteria bacterium | reverse complement strand
GAACGCCATTATACTAAAGTCGACAAGATTAATTTTCCCATCACCATTTAACTTATCCTTCTCAAGTATCGTAGTCTGAGCATTTAGTGTCGGCTTCTTATACCAGAAGGCTGCAATTGAGAAGTCGATAAGGTTCACCTTACAATCATTGTTCAAATCACCTTTTGCAGGACACTTCTTAAGTTTATCTAAATCTATATTATCATTACCAACTGTGAAATTATATCCATTACTATATGCACTTATCTCACTCTGGAATGCCACTTTTGATTTTGCATTGTGCGTACCTATCTCAAGAGGCGAAGTATCCATAGTCTTTAGATACACGCCACTTTTATCACTCTGAACTTTTTGGAATATTTCTTGATTAGAATGCACTGCGATCGTGACTTCGGATGATGGTACAGCTTGACCAAAGAATGTAATATTATCCCCTTGTTTTACTTGTGACTTATCACCAGAGATCGTCGGTGCGATAAATATTCCACCTACATTTATAGTCACGCCATCAGACACTGTTATAGGGAAAGATTGAAGTGGTGATCTTACCCCATCTTTATCCGTCGAGTACACACTAAATACATAAGAACCAGCTGATAAGCTATTTAGTAATATATTAAAATTCGCATCGGAACCAGAGAAAGTTGTAGCTACTATTTGTGCATCCTTAAGTAGAGTCACAGAGCTGTTTGGGTATGCACGACCATAAAATGTAACCTTGGCCTGAGTACCACTTTCTGCACCTCCACCTCCTCCGCCACCCCCACCTCCCGGTGGTGTCACTGACGCAACTGGAGTAGAAGACACGAAAGCTGATTCACTCAAAAATATTCCAGCTGCATATGATCTAATTTTGAAAAAATAGGGTGTTCCATTACTCAATCCAGTTTTAATCGTTGTAAGGACATTCCCCACATTACTATATGTATATGTGCCGCCACTTGTCATACTCATACCTAAAGAGTAGCTAGTAATATTTGCAAATATGCCTGTTGATGTAGTCCAAGAAAGTGAGACTTGCGCGTCCCCCGCTGTAGCAGACACTACAGGTGAAGTAGCAGATGGAAAGTAAAGGAAACCAGCATTTTGCGAAAAACTTGTGCTTGAGCTTTGCCCTGAGATGGTTTGCCCAGTACTTGAAAGATATTGGAAGTGTGTAGAAGAAGATTCCCCGCCTTCTATCACAGTAGTAGATGGATTCTCGAGCTCAAAGCTTGTACTAGTAAAATCGGCTAGTGAAAAATTATTACCGAAAGAAAAAAACACCATTACTAAAATAATTAAAAATGTATTTTTGAAAAATAAAATACAATTTTCAATTATTCTTTTTTGGTGTTTTCTCTTTAAGAAGTTCATCGGTAATTAAAGTATACCAGAATAAACTTATACCATCAATTATTGAGTCTTTACTGCAGGTGTTGCAGCTGTAGGTGCCTTAACAGCAGGTGTAGGTGTTGTACTCTTTGTACTTGCGCCAATGTTTAGTGGAGCAACATCAATAATCTTGTTTAAGGTTACTGAGTAAAGAATTGCTTTTTTAGCTTGAGCATAGATCAAAACTTTGTCACCCTTTTGCGCATTTGTGAAAAATGCTTGGTCTTTAAGAGCTTCTGGGTCTGAAACTGTAGCAATCGTAGGAACTTCTCCAGCAGGAAGCACAACTAATTTACTAACTTTAGCAATAACATCATCAGATTCTTTTTGTGCGATTGCTTGCGGGTTCTTACTTAGTGTACGAACCTGTAAATAAAAGTAGCCAGAAAGAACGATTGCAACTATCGCAATGATAGGAACAATAATTGTAATAAACTTTTGCTTAAATACTCCACCCTCCACGTTGTTTTCAATATTGTTTTACATAAATTAAAATTAAAATTAATAATAAAAAGATGCGCACTTAAATAATGACTCATCTATATACATACATTGTATATCAAAGAATATAATGATGCAATAGTGTTTTACCCACAATACTAAATATATCTATTTAAAGACTCTCTTCGTCCTTTTTTGATATATTCTTGAAATATAAATACGCTTTTTGAATATTTCTACCTATATGGTGTCCGAATATATAGTGAATTATAAGTAGAATGAAAGCTATAAATACTGCCAAAAATATATAAATATTGGTTCTGTTTGGATACAAACTAGTATTACCTTCTATTACATTGCCAGCAGTATCGTATGCTTTTACAATTACTTTAATATTATCACTGCCGTCGACAGGTAGTACATATGGGCTTTCAGCCTGCACAAATACTGGTAGGCTATTCTTATCTCGATTACTCTTGAGCATGCCCACCTCATAGTGATCTATCCCCGACAATGTATCTTCAGCATTAAATATTAGTAAATACTCATCCTTACTAGCGCCAGCAATTTTATTTATTACAGGCTTAAATTTCTCAGGAGAAATGGTATCTATTTTTATTTTGTAGTGTGCGGTATTGCCCCAGCTATCTCCCTCTTTTGATTTAATATGGAAATACCATATTCCGTCGTCGACTTTATTGTAACTATATGTATTTTTGGTTGTTGTTACTGTATTTTCTGGAGTTGTATTTGGGTTTGTATCTAAGATTATTGAATAGCCACTCGATTCTTTAAAATTTTCCCAAGTAAAAATAGGATTGTTATTGTTATACCAATTATCTGAGAACTGATGCGTATCTGAATGCACACTTACTCCATCTGAGATTACATTCCTGAAATTAAATTCAGCTCTTCCTAAGGTTAATGATACCTGGGTACCAGAACCGTCATTTAAATAGGCTGTAGTATTTTTTGATATTGTAATGCTAGAGTCGCCAGCAGATAGAATCTTAAATGAAATTGTCGTAATAAGACCTGAGCTTGTAACGATGCCACCATTTATAATACCTCCCATACTTAGTACTCCAGTAGTATTGTTGTAAGTCGGAGCTTCTGTAAGCTCACCAAAGATAGACTTACCACCAGAAGGCTTCGATACAGCCAACTTTTTTGTATCAAAATTTATTCCGAGGTCTACTGTGTTTATACTACTACCTCTTGTGTCCAAATATACCCCTACTTCAAAAATTGACCCCACAAGGAAACTACCGCTCCTTGGAGATAGATATATTTGAGCTTTTGCACTTTCACTATTACTAGAAACAGCTTGAGGATTTATATTATTAGTTACGGCAAACGCATAAATGGGATTAAATAAAATAATCCCTAATAAAAAACTTATTATATAAGTATTTTTAAATATCATTATATATGAGAAAACCTTAGCTTGTGATATTTTTCACCTCCACTTTTACACCTGGTACTCCGTCACTACGGGTGGATGCGGTTATGATTTCCTTTATTTTAATTATGATTTCTTTAGGGTCATACTGACTCTTTACAAGGTATAAAATAGCACCTAGACTTAGAGCTTTTTCGGCATCTTCTTCTCCGGCTAGGTTGGTAAGCATTATTACTGGAATTTTCTTAAGTTTTTCATTAAGTTTGATTTGTTTTAATACTTCAAATCCATTCTGTTTGGGCATCATTATATCTAGAAGTATAACAGTAGGTGGTGTAGCCATTTTCCCTAATTTGGAAATTGCTTCATCGCCATCGAAAGCCATCTCAAGTGTATAGCCACTCAATTTAAAAGCTCTTTCATACATGCGACTCATTAATGGATCATCTTCAGCTAAAAATAATATTGTAGGCATATATTTATTATATAATAGTATAGTTAATAACGCAATTAAACAAAAGTGTATATCAAATAGTTAGTTTAATCTAGCGGTTTTAGTGGCAATGTAAAGAAGAAGGTACTCCCCTCACCTATCACACTTTTCTCAAGGCCTATAGTACCTCCCATTTTTGACACTAGTAATTTTGATATATAAAGACCTAAACCTGTGCTTTTAGTAACATCACGCGTTAGTATATCCTCACTAGCTGGCTGGAACTTTCTAAATAATAAGTTTTGACTCTTTTCTGATATTCCTGGGCCTTCATCAGATACACTAATCTTCATAAAATTATCAATAACGATTATAGAAATAGTAACTTTACCCTTTGTTGCAAATTTGATTGAATTTCCGACTAAGTTTAGTAACACTTGTTCGGTTTTCTCTTGGTCAGATAAAATATTTACAGATTTTATTTTACCTTTTACGAATTCTAATGTTAAATTCTTGGCTTCAGCCATCTCTTTTTCAGATTTTAGAACTTTTTCAACTAAATCAAACATGTCAAATTCTTTATTTTTAATTTCAATTTTGCCTTGCTCAAGTCGTGACACATCCAAGAAGTCATTTACTATACCGATAAGTCTGACACTTGCTTGATTTATATCTACAAGCATTTCGTTTACATCTTTATCTTTTACTTTATCAGTGTAACTATCTAGAAGCATACTACTATTACCGCGGATGGCAGTGAGTGGTGTGCGGAGCTCATGTGAAGCAACTGCAAAGAATTCGTCCTTACTGCGTTCTAGAATTTTCGCTTCGGTAATATCTTCAAGCATGAATAAATGACCGATAATTTCATCTTGACCTTCGTCTGGCTTAATCGGAGCAATAATTCCACGATAAGTTTTAGCACCTATTGCGATTTCTTTTAGTTCACAAACTTTTTTATCTTTAAAATTAGTATTAATGACAATTTTTACATTATCATCTTTGCTTAAAAATTCAATAACATCATTCATCGAAGGCAATTTAGTGTTATCAAATTTTAACATATCTATTATTAAGTCATTTTTGATAATAATATTTTCATTATTATCAAAAATTATGAAGCCGAATGGGATACTGTTTATGGACGACAGTAACCGTGCATGTTCTTCAGAAAGTTCTCGGGTCCGTTCCACAACTTTTTGTTCGACACTTTCTTTTTCTTTTATTAGCGCACTTTCCAAAGATTTTTCTTTTGAAATATCTGTTTCGAGTCCAACAAAGAATTTGATGTCACCACTATCATCAAGCACTGGAGATATGAAAGATTTAGCAGTATATATTTCACCATTCTTTCTTTTGTTTGTTATTTCACCAGAAAATGTCTTTTTATCAACCTTTATAGTCTTCCATAAATCAGTGTAAAATTCGGTAGGCATCTGCATTCCCCACAATGACGGCTTCTGGCCAATAACTTCATTTATCGAATATCCGGTAATTATTTCAACAGCATGGTTTGCATATATTATAATGCCATCAATATCTGTAATTATGATATGTTGTGATGTATTATCTATAACTAATTTAAATTTCGTTAATTCAGCTGCCTGACTTTCTGAAAGTTTTTTTTCTTTTTCAAGGTCTTCTAATAGATTTAGTGTTGCTTTTTTGTTTTTCTCAAGATCAGTAACCTTATCATCCAGATCAATAGTACGGCTGACTACCTCACTTTCAATATTTACCTTGTAATTTGACAAGCTTTTTGCCATTTCATTGAAAACTGTAGCCATTTCTCCAATTTCATCTTTTGAATTTATGTCCAAATTTACATCAAAATTTCCATCCTTGATTTTAATTATCTTATCACGAAGTTTTTGAAATGGTAGAATAAAAGCATTACCAGCAACATATGATAGATAGCCAAGAATAACACCTAAAAGTAAT
>CALRFQ010000024.1 GCA_943356675.1 Candidatus Nomurabacteria bacterium | reverse complement strand
TTTGTTTTAAAATTTTAATTACCTTGTTTCAACTAAACGCACTGTGCCTTCCCATACACCAAACGAACTCTCTTCGTGGAAAGTATATGTTTCCACAGAATCACTTGGCATCATGGGCTTGGTTAGATACCACATGTTGGTCTCTTTCCATGTTACATTCACCAACTTTTGTCCTTTTGGTAAATTAATTGTTGTTTCTCCGCCAAAGTTTTTGGCTTTTGAATTCTCAGTACAGCTTGTAATTAATATTACAAGTACAAAAATAATTGAAATAAAATTTTTCATCTTTAAAATGATTTAGTTAGGTTTAAAAATATAGTTAGGACTACAAATCACTCGAGGCACTCAAGCAGTTTGTAATCCTAACTAATGACTCTAAATCATTAATAATTTAAAGAACTTTATATCTTATATTATAGCATATTTATACACCTTTTGTCAAGTTAAAACATCCTTTTAAATTAAGGGTTTTTTGGTATAATCAAGACTATGATACAAAAGAAAAAAGCTACTAAAAATAAGAAATTGTCAGTTAAGCTACCCTCTCACATAAAGCCTACGAAGTACGAGCTCACGCTGAAGTCAGACCTCGATGCTTGGGTGTTCTCAGGTAGTGAGATAATAGACATTGTGATCAATAAACCCACAAATGAAATCACACTACACTCCAAAGATTTAGAAATTGAAAGTGCAGAAATTATTATCGGTAAAGAAAAGAATTTTACTACAAAAATTTCGTATAACGAAAAAGCTGAGACGGTAACACTTGTATGGAAAAGTAAAATAAAAAAAGGCAAAGCAAAACTTTCTATTGTATTTAGCGGAATAATTAGCGACGGGCTAAGAGGATTTTACAGAAGTCACTACACAGAGGGTGGTGTAAAGAAAAAGATTGCTACTACGCAATTTGAGGCTACAGATGCTCGCCGAGCATTCCCTTGCTTCGATGAGCCAGCACAAAAAGCAGAATTCCATGTGTCTCTCATCGTGCCAAATTCTTACACTGCAATATCAAACACTCTCCCTACGAAAATCGCTGAGCACGAAGCTGGATACCAAATCATAAACTTTGAGAAGACACCTAAGATGTCCACTTACCTTCTCGCATTTATTATCGGAGAGTTTGAATGCATCGAGGGTTATACTCGAGCCGAGCCAAGAAGTAAATTTTCACGGTCTGGTGAACCAACCCGAGGACCTGAAAATTTACTTCCTGGTGAGGTGAGAGTAAGAGTATTTACAACCAAAGGCAAGAAGCACCAGGCGAAGTTTGCGCTCGATGTGGCGATTCGCTCACTTGAATTTTATAATAATTATTTCGGCGTGCCTTACCCACTTCCTATACTAGATCTCATTGCACTTCCAGACTTTGAGAGCGCTGCTATGGAGAACTGGGGCGCTGTCACATTCCGCGAGACTGCAGTCTTAGTGGACGATGAACACACTTCCTTTGCAAATAAGCAATGGGTAGCTATAGTCATCGCGCATGAGATTGCGCACCAATGGTTTGGCAACTTAGTCACAATGCACTGGTGGACGGACCTCTGGCTCAATGAAGGCTTCGCATCGTATATGGAGTATCTATGTACTGATCATATGTTTCCAGAGTGGAAAGTATGGGATCTTTATCTATCAGACCGCTATGCAGTCGCACTACGCTTAGATGCTCTCGCAGGCTCACACCCTATCGAAGTGGAAGTACACCACCCAAGTGAGATAAATGAAATCTTCGACGCAGTGTCATACGCGAAAGGTTCTGCTGTAATCCGCATGCTTGCAAACTACCTTGGTAAAGATAAATTTAAGGAAGGCCTACAGTACTATATGAAGAAGCATAAATACGGCAACACTCACACTGTGGACCTCTGGAGTGCCTTCGAGAAAGTAAGTAAGAAACCTGTGAAGAAAATTATGCAAAATTGGACAGGCAAAATGGGCTACCCTTTGCTTACAACAAAGGAAAATAAAAATGGTTTCAGTATTTCGCAAGAAAGATTTTTCTCTAGCCGAATTTCCAAAAAGCAAAATAAAGAGAACACTCTCTGGCAAGTACCTATAAAATACGAAAGTAATAATGAAATTCTCACAGAATTACTCACAAAGAAATCTTCACCGCTTGTAGGAAAATCTATCAGTAAAGTAAATATCGGAGAGAGCTCAATGGCACGGGTGGCATACGATGAAAAAACTTTAGCAAGGATTAAAAAAGAAATTGAAGAAGGCAAACTAAGTAGTCACGACAGGCTAGGTCTTGTGCGAGATGTATTTGCTCTCGCAGAAGGTGGATACATCAAGGCCGTGACTGCATTAGAATTCGCCCTCACATTTAAGAATGAAACAGAGTACATAGTCTGGGCTGAGCTCACATCTGGCATCGACCGTGTGCACCACATCATAGCTGATGATAAGGCAACCAAGGAGCTGTATCACAAATATGCAAAGGAAATCTTCAGCCCACTCGCTCGTAAAATGGGCTTTGAGAAAATAAAGGGTGAAGATAACTCTCACACTTTCCTTCGAAACTTAGCATTATCACATGCTGCGTTTTACGGCGTTGAAGAAATAAAAAATTATGCCATCAAAATCTTCAAAGAGAAAAGTATTTTGCCTGCAGATATTCGCAGTGTAGTTTACTCTATAGTAGCTAGAAATGGCGGAACAAAAGAATGGGAAGCTTTCGAAAAGATGTACAGCACAGCCACTCTCGATGAAGAGCGTGACCGCGTGGGACGAGCACTTGCTCAATTTACTGACAAGACTCTCCTTGCTCGTACACTCACATTTGCACTTTCAAAATCTGTGAGGACTCAAGACGCGCCATTTATGATAGGTGCAGTCTGGCAAAACACAAATGGTAGAGACCTCACTTGGAAATTCGTTCAACACAACTACAAGAAATTACTTGCAACATATGGCGAAGGTGGGCACTTCCTTGGTCGCCTACTCTCCCCGCTTGGCACTCATACAAAAGAAAGTGATGCGAAGCAAATAAAAGAATTCTTCAAGAAGAATGTAGCTCCAGGTGCTGAAAGAACTATCGCTCAATCAATTGAAAAGATTCTTTCAAATGCATCATGGATAAAGTCTGATTTGAAGGATATAAAGTCTTGGCTCGCCAAAAATTATAAATAATATATAATATACTTATGAATATACACCCAGTTTTAGTGCATTTCCCTATAGCAATGCTCACAATATATGCTATAGCAGAACTTATTAGAATTAAAAAGATTACAGATTTACCATATTGGTTTTACGTTAAGGCCTGCATATTATTCGTGGGAGTTGGAGGAGCATTCATTTCCCTTTCAAGTGGGGAAGGCGCAGAAGAATCTGTATCTAGAGAACTAAGGCCATTGGTGGAAGTTCATTCAACTGTCGCTACAATCTCCACTTGGATATTCGTTTTCCTCGCACTTGTTTACTTAATAATCTGGATCAACAAATCATCATTTAACCAGAAGCTAGTTGAGAGTAAATTTGCAAAACTTTGGAGTACATTAGTAAATATTGCAAATAAAATAATGGGTAGTTACTTTATGATTCTTGTAGCATTTATTGGTCTTATTTCCATCACTATTACTGGCGCACTTGGTGGCGCGATAGTATACGGCCCCGACATAGACCCTATAGTAAATTTCGTTTACCACATATTCATGTAGATGAATCCCGTTAGAAATTATGAATGTTATTTTACCACAATTATTAATTAACTACGGAAGCCCAGTGGCTTCCTATTTCTAACGGGATGAAGGTTCATCGTTTTATAACAGAATACGAAGTAAAAGATAAACAAGTCACAATCACAGATGCTGATGTAATCCATCAGTGGAAGAACGTACTCAAATTCAAAAAGGGTGAGCATATAGAACTATCTAGCACTGGTGGAATGCAAGCACTCTGCGAACTTTCTTATGTGGACAAGAACGAAGCAGTCTTAAGTGTAATAGAAGAATACGAGAATAAAAATAAATTGGAAAAAGACGCCACGCTCTATATGGCTATACTTAAACGTGAGAATTTCGAGCTAGTAGCACAGAAAGCTACAGAGCTAGGCATAACGACAATTGTGCCCATACTTACAGATAGAACTATCAAACAAAACCTAAACTTCGATCGCCTAAATAAAATAGTGAAAGAAGCGAGTGAACTCTCTGGCCGTAGTTCTATCCCAGAGATAAAGGAAATCATGAAATTTGAAGATGCATTAAAAGATAGCAAAAAGTCTGAAACTCAAATATTCTTCGACTCTACCGGCACCCCCCTGCCTAGGTCGGACCTAGGCAAGACAGAGATTGATACTATGTCAATATCTTTATTTATTGGACCTGAAGGTGGATGGACAGAAAAGGAAATCAACTTAGCGAAAGAAAACAATTTACCGATAATCTCTGTATCGCCCCTCACGCTCCGTGGCGAGACCGCTGCAATCGTGGCAGTATATCTAGGAATGAATTTATAGTTTGCAATTAATCTGATATTTGTTATATTAAATATATGAATTATATATTCACAAATAAGAAGGGAAAGAAGCTCAACAACTGGAGAGATTCTTTTGCTTTTTCTTAAAATTGTGAACACCTAGGAACACCAAAAAAATCTCTTCAGTTGAAGAGATTTTTTTGTTCTTTAAATTAAATGTACAATGAAAAATCTTGAAGGTTATGAACGCGCAATCTTGAGGTCACTACTAATGAGAGCAGACCCAGATGATTTATGTATTTTCCTAAACACAATTTTTACCAAAGAAAAAAAGTTTCTAGTCGTAGAGGAAAGAAACGAGGAAGAATTAAAACAAGAAACTTTTCAAAACGGTACTAATTCAACCTAAAAAGAGGCATTAAATATTATGCCTCTTTTTTTATATATTTTTTAGGAAGCTACGGCGGTGGAGTTTGCTCATTCCGTGCTTTTTGATGGCTTCATAGTGAGCCTTTGTACCATAGCCTGCATGCTTTTCGAAACCATATTCTGGATATTCCTCACCATATTTCTCCATAAGATGATCACGAGTAACTTTCGCCATTATTGATGCAAAAGAAATCACAGGATGAAGCTCATCCCCTTTTATTATTGTTTCTTGATTTACATATTCCTTCTGTGCATGAAGTCCACCATCGAGGTATAAACGCAGCGAAGCAGGGTCATGAGAATTTTCTGAGTAGGTGTGGGCGCGCGCCTCGCCCTTGGGACGAGGTAGGGATAAGCGAAGAAAATTCTCATGACCCAGCGAAGCAATCCTAGAAAGCGACTGATCAAGTGCTTTCTGGATAGACCGTACTATCCCCACTTTATCTATCCACTCTGCAGAGACCATTGTGACAGCAAAATCACAATTCCCTTTTTCTTTTTCGCCTTTTAAAAATTCAAACCATTTTTCTCTTTGGATTTTCGTTAGCTTTTTCGAATCACGAAGTGGGACCTTCATTTCAATTTCCTTTTGAAAATTTTCCTCACATATGAATGCACACACTGCAACTGGACCAGCAACAGGCCCACGCCCGACTTCATCTATACCGACGATATATTTCTTATCCATATTAGTCTTTAACTTCATTTACAATTGGAGGTAATGCGTCTACTACTTCAACATCAAATCTTAATCTACCAATAACTTGCCTGCTCTTAGTTTCCACATCTACTCTCCAACGACCTTGTGTTATATTATTCTTCTTTGAGTAAGTACGGTAGCCACCCTCTCGCCCACCGATAGCTGTGAGATTCACAGTGTTTACTGTAACCCACTTCTTAGTATTCTCATCATAGTGCTCCCAAATATGCACTATATCAGTATGGAATGCAGCCGGTGAAAAGATGGCACTATATGCATATAGAGTATCTCCATATATTACATGCACTGTTTTGTGAAATATAAAAAAGTCATACCAAGGTTTTAGTTCACGTGTGGCTACATAATTACCACTGTCATCTTTGTATACTAAATGGTAAATTCCTCCATCCTTAATAGAAATTGGAATTGGCGGTATCAGATTTGAAAAATATAAAAT
>CALRFQ010000023.1 GCA_943356675.1 Candidatus Nomurabacteria bacterium | reverse complement strand
TTCTTTTTCTAAATATCATATATTTTTTATAAAAAGGAATTTTTTAAGTACAGTAAGCAAATAGTAAACTATTATTATAATGAGTGGATAATAAAATGTAGATGAAATAACTCGGCTACCTAATCCAGAATATAAAACTTGTAGCAGTATCATAGCGACTACTGACTCGTAGTATTGATCGAAGATAAATATTCCTACAAGAGAAAGAACAAGAACCACCCACCATGGCAATAAAAATACGGATAAAAATAGGAATATATCAAAAATTACACGATTCATAAGTGCATTATATGCTAGTCTACCCTCAAATCCAAATCATTTTAGCGCTTGATTTTATTGAATATAAAACGTAAGACCAAGAATAGTAGAACTACACAAATACCATAGAAAACAACCTTATTTGTAAAGATAAATGACGCACAAGTGAGGAAAAATAGCTCCACATAAGCGATGGGCTTATCCGTGCCAGAAAGTGAGTTTGCTGATAATTTTGGATTTTTATCTTTACTAGCTGTGCTAGATTTAGACACAGGCTTATCCATTTCTAGTAGATCTTTCTTCGTAGCTAGGATATTCTCCTCTATCGTGACTCTTGTGTCTTCGCGATAGTTATCTACTTGGCTTGCTATATCGTTTACAGGTGCGGCTACTTGAGCAGGAAGTGCATCGGAAACTTTCTTTGCAATAGTGTCGACAGATGTGACTGCGCCAATATCCACTGCGACCTTTTTTGAAATAGAAATTTTATTTGCAGATACATTATTATCTGCGACAGTGAAATTCGTCGCTACGCCTCCTACCAATGTAGAAGATTTTGTAATCCTTGCACTTATATTATGATCACCCGCAGTGACTTTCCAAACAATGAAAACATCAGAAATGTTTTCAGGTGTGACTTTCACATCGCGTGAGCCTAAGAGAGTGGTGCCATCATAGAATTCCACATGAGCGCTAATGTCGCTTGCGCTACCATTCCAAATAGCTGTGTAAACCTTCACACTATCGCCTTCCACTTTTGGAGTTTGTGAATACCAAATAGAATTCTCCACGAAGCCGACACTATCCTGGGCATGAGCTGAAGTACTACTTCCAAATGAAAATATTAAAATTAATATAAAAATGTGGAAATATCTTTTCATAAAGATATTATATCACAATTATAAGCTTAATATAAAGTCACCCACTTCGTAGGCTTGTCCAGCACCAAGTGTGACGAGGATATCCTTCTCTCCGAGATTTAAGTTTTTTACAAATTCTTCTGCAGATTTGAAGTCAGAAAATGCGATAGCATGCACACCGTTCTCTAGGATTTTATCCGCAAGAATTTGCGGTGTGATAGTGCCGTCGTCTACCTCACGAGCGAAATATATAGGCAGAACTAGAACTTTATCCGCATCAGTAAAACAGCTAGCAAATTCTGGTAGGAGCGCTTTCGTGCGAGAGAACAAATGCGATTGAAATACTATTGTAATCTTAAAGCCTTTATCCTTCGGATAGAGCTCACGGAAGCCTTGAAGGCATGCGAGAATCTCCGCTGGGTGGTGCGCATAATCATCATAGACCTTCGTGCCGCTACTAAGTGTGCCTTTAAATTCAAACCTTCGCCAAGTTCCAGGGAAATTTAGAAGTGCGCTGTCTACATCACTGCTTTCAATAGGAATTATAGAGCCCACTGCGCGAGCTGCAGCTGCGTTCTTCTTGTTGTGAATACCAGGAATCTTTAATTTCAAATTCTCATCAAAAAAATCTTGGTAGTCTAAGACTTTCGCACTTATTCCTTCCACTACATCTTTTATATTTTTATCATTTACATTACATACTACAAATCCATCCGCTGGGACGGCCGTTGCAAGCTCACGAAATGCACTCTTTATATCTTCTATATCCTTGTAATAGTCTAAATGATCAGCATCAATATTTGTAATCACGAGAATCTTCGGATTCACCTGGAGGAATGACCGGCGGTACTCACATGCTTCCACCACGAAGTAATCACTTTTGCCACAAATAAAATTAGTTCGAGTTTGTTTCGCAGAAAGAGCAAAATCTTCGCTCTTTACCCTCTCTCCGGGGGCGCAGGCGTCACTCAGATTTTCCTCTTTCTGCTTCACGTTCACCTGAAGCAAACTTCCAATAATCACACTTGGGTCCTTTTTATTATCCATTAGTATTTGTGCGATCATGCCTGTCGTCGTAGTTTTGCCGTGAGTGCCAGATATTGCAATCGTGTATTTACCCGCGCTCACAATGCCGAGCATTTCTGGGTATGAGCGAATAGGAACATTCCCCTCTTTTAATTTCTTAAATAGTTCTGGGTCATAATATTCAATCGCAATTGTGTACACCACAAGCTCGGTATCACTCGGGATATTCTCGATGCTTTGCCCCACCATTATCTTCGCACCGGCCTTTTCCAAATCATGAATGATTTCCGAATCCTGCATATCTTGGCCAGTTACTACTTTCCCTTCCATAAGCATCATACGCGCAATCGCCGAAATACCGATACCACCGATACCGACAAAGTGCACATTTTTAATTGTATCTAAATTTAATTCCACTTTAAAAAATACTCATTATTAAAATAATAATGTATAAGATGATGAATATCATTGGGATATCTTTCTCGATTTGTGAAAGCGGATAGTATTTACTCCTATCAGTCCCCTTACTTAAAATATTCCATTCCGTTTTCCAAAGTGAAAATGGTAAAGATTCTTCCATCGCGTGTATCACCTTAAACTTCGCACGATTGATTTGGCGGAAGGCATTTATGATTCGAAACCAGCAGTAGCAGATGCCTATGCCTGCAATAGGTACGAGGAGTGTGATGAGAGATGAATGTGGCACGCTCTTGGTCTCCACATATCCGAGGATTCCGATGATACCAGCATTTAGTCCTAAGAAGAATTCATTAGACTTATTGCGCCTGTCGCTCGTGCTATTGAAAATAGTGAGGTAAATCTTGTACTGCTCAATAGTATGATCAAGGTATTTATACCTCTTATCATTTCCGTGCTCAGTATCCTTATTTATAAGCATATTTCGCATTTCTTGATGTTCCATATGCTCATTATAGCAAATCCCCCATTTTGTGCTATTAAATCACTTCTTGTTGATAGCACTGCTCACAATATATGATTTCTGGTCTTTCTGGTGAGTAATTTGTAGAAATCAATTTATTACAGTGTGCACAATTCCTTTCCCAGAATTTATACGGCCCGCGCTTCACAATCCTATCTTGATGGCGACAGTAAAAGCACTTTCTTGGGATTGGTAAATTCATCTTCCTATAGAAATGAAGTTCCTGCCCCGTGATTTTATAATTTCTTTCACAGCTATTACATTTCAAAACTTCAGCAATAATTAAATCTTGCACATCTTTTATATGGTCTGGAATATTTTCTGAAATTAGAGTTTCCTTACCTTTCGTCATCTGAATATCATCTTCCCATCTGAAACCACGAACGAGGACTTCTTCTTTTGTTAGTGGAAAGTTATCTTGAGCTATTGTCTCATTGTATGCAAACGGCGCAAGCTCTGGTGGCATCATAAGTCCGTAGAGTCCTGCTTCTGTTAACTCGCCAATAATTTTTTCTCTTAATCTTTCATACTCCTCTTTAGTGTATTCTTTATTGAAAATTGAATATTTCATGTTCTTTACAGAATCACAGGCTACGCAGTCGTGGCAATTCATAATATAAAATCCATACAATATATTTGTCGAGTTCTCTACTCCATAGCTACTTACTGCATTACTTGAGAATCCTGTCGCCACACATTCAAGGAGGTTTTCTGAGCTTGTTCCATAACCAAGCACATCCATAGAGCTCTTCACTATTTTAGAAGAGAATAAATACCTAGAATCTTCAGATTGAAAGATCTCGAATGAATCTCTAATATTTTTGCATTCAGAAAGATAGTCACCACTTGATCCTACCGTTTTGAAATTGTTATTTGCACGCATTGGGAAGTTCAAAGAAAAATCCTTAAATTCCTGCTTTATGATTTCAATTTTTTTATAACTACCTAGAATTTCGGAAACTTTCTCTTTATACACTTCAGGAGCGAGTGGCTCATTGAAAAAGTGATAGCTTTTATTGCGCAAGTTCACACAACCAAAACAGTTCGTAAGGCCAGAACAATTTAATAGGAAATGTGAATCCACACATCCCACTACATTCTGCGCATAAGTCACACTAGCCGACTCCTGAATATTTATAGATTCATAGCATCTATCAGTAGAAAGTCCGAAATACAAATCAGACGAATCAAGTCCTTTTCTTAAACCTCTTGAATACAAAAGCTCCTCGGCTGGACCTGTGTTGAAAACTAGGTAGCAATTCTTGCACCCACTAGCCATATTCACATACTCACTATTTACATTTTCACCATATCCAAGTGTGAGGTATAGACAAATCTTCGGCACTTTTATTAGGAATTCCCCCATCTGCTCTAAGAAAGGACGAGATTCATCATACTCCATAGCATAATCTTTCGGATCCCATCTTTCAGAATTGAAACAATCGTAACAATAAATAGTGTATGGAGATTTTGGATTATACATTGTAATAATATTCTTATCACAAAGTGCACACTTCCGTCCTGCGTATAAAGTGGTCTCATTTCTAAAGAGCGCACGCATCATAAACCTGCAATCCGGGCACACATTTGGCACAGGCACTTTCATCTTCTCATAGAAAGACTTGTCGTCCTCGTCGACAATAAAATTTGAACTACATTTTATACAAGTTTTATCCATAAAATAATTATACTAAATATTTCTTAAGTTCCTCCATGTCGTCGAAGTGTGATTTCACGCCATTCACTTCCTGGTAGTCCTCATGGCCTTTACCTGCGAGGAGGACAAAGTCGCCTCCCTTTGCTAGATCGCAAGCTTTCTCTATGGCTTTACTTCTGTCTACAATTACAAAAACTTTTTCTGCGTCATAGTCTGGGATTCCAGCTAGCATATCCTTTAGAATTTCTTCGGGCTTTTCAGTGCGAGGGTTATCGGTAGTGAGAATTAATATATCACTCAAATCATAGCCGATCTTGGCCATTACCGGGCGCTTAGCTTTATCTCTATCGCCACCACAACCAAAGAGTGCGACCACCTTTCCACCTTCTTTCATTTTATTTACTGTTTCGAGGACATTCTTGAGCGCATCTGGAGTGTGCGCATAGTCCACAATACCTGTCACACCACCGCTACTCTTGATAGCCATAAATCTCCCAGGTGCAGGCTCGAGATTTTTTATTTGTTCTTTTGCATCTACTTCATTTATTCCAAGGAGTACTGCCCCGCCAAAAATTGCTAGGATATTTGATTGATTGAAATCTCCGATTAATTTAGTTTCCATGTGGCCAAAGAAATTTGCTTCACCATTTCTAGAATAAAAATATCTTTTAGATTTTGTATCACTTAGCATAAATTCTCCGTAGTCACTATCTAGGTTTGAAAGTGCGAAGCTACCAATAGGCAAATTTGTGAAAAATTCTTTTTTAACTTTTGCATACTCTTCTATGGTCTTATGAAAGTCCAAGTGATCGTGTGTAAGGTTTGTGAAAATTCCTCCAGCAAAAGATAGCCCTGCGATTCTCTTCAGCGCAATCGCATGTGAAGACACTTCCATAAAACAGTATTCACACCCTGCTTCTACCATTTCTTTCATAAGTTTGTTTAGAGTTATAGAATCCGGCGTGGTACGCTCAGCTTCTATCTCTTTGTCATTTATTTTATTTACAACTGTACCGATCATACCAGCATTCTTTCCAAGATTTCGAAAAAGTTTATGAAGAAGTGTGGCTATAGTAGTCTTGCCATTTGTGCCTGTCACACCCACGAGCTTCAGACTCTTGGAAGGATTGTCGTAGAAATTACTTGCGATGATTCCGCAAGCTTCATGACTATCTGCCACTTTCACATACACAATTCCATCTTTTGGGTTTTCTATTTCATTCTCATGAATTATAACTTTCGCACCTTTCTCTATTACTTCATTTATAAAGACATGCCCGTCCAGTTTCTCCCCTTTCATAGCAACAAATAGCCCACCTTCTTCTATGGCTTTTGAATTTATAGAAATAGACGAAATAAATACATCAGTATCACCTATAATTTCTATAGGTATAATACTGTGAATTAGTTCATTTATTGTTTTCATTGCTAGGGGACTAGGAATCGAACCTAGATTAAAAGCTTCAAAGGCTTCTGTCCTACCGTTAGACGATCCCCTAATGGCTACCAATACAATACCTTAAAATCGTTATTTTTTCAACTAAATAAAAATCCCTAAGTTTTAGCTTAGAGATTTTTATAAACAGGTTTAATGATTATTTAACTGTAAGTGTTCCCTTCATGCCCATAGAGCGGTGCTGGCCCACAGAGCAGTAATACTCAAATGTTCCCACTTTGCTTGCTACGAAAGTAATAGTCTCAGTAGATGGATCCTTGATTTGCTTTGTGGCAGCTCCAAACTCGTCCACAACGAAGTCATGAAATCCTTGCGTATTCTTGAAATTAATCTTTACAGTGTCGCCCTTGTTTACTAGGATTGTACTTGGTACAAATTTAAAATTTGAACCCTCAACTGTAAATTCCTTTACTACAGTGGCGCTCGCTGTTGTGCCAGTTGCATTTACAGCAGGCTTCACATCATCCTTTGCATCATCTAATCCGTTCTGGGCAGTATCGGCATCACCATCACCCATACCATTCTCAATTTGTGTATTTGAATCTATTTTATTTACATCATCTGATTTACTATTCTTGGAAAACACATACCAACCTATAGTAAGAATTACTACCACTATTAATGCAATTGAAATTGTTTTTGTATTATTCATTTAAAT
>CALRFQ010000022.1 GCA_943356675.1 Candidatus Nomurabacteria bacterium | reverse complement strand
TTGAGACCAAATAATTTATATTTATAAAAATATATTTTGTTTACTTACAACGTCTTGGTATAATACTTACATGAAAAAATTATCATACTTTTATTTTGCATTAATTGCATTATTATTTCCCTTCATATCTTCGGCGCACGTAAAATGGTTCGTTGAGACTGATGATGTAATAGATAAATCTCACGGCATCACAAGCTTCTACCCTGTCACAAGCTCGGAAGTACTGATATGGTCAGGAATCGTCGTTGTAATCGTGATTGCATTTAGTATCTTAGACAAATACGCAAAAGCACCAAGTGCGCTTGTGAATTTTGGCTTCACTCATGTGAAGAACATTAATCGTATTTCACAAATACTACTCGGCTTATTCTTGATTTCTATTACATTTATTTGGAAGATAGTACTAGTGCCAGACGCTCATGCCACTACCACTCTATCTTTAATCCTCCTAGTGGTTCAAGCACTCATAGGTCTAATGTTTGTATTTAATTTCAAACCTCGTATTGCTTCAATACTTCTAGTTTTATTTTATTTCAGCCTGTTCTTTACAGGAGGAATTGTGACGCTTCTTGAAAATGCATTACTACTATCACTTGCTATATACTTCTTTATAATAAACACTAAAGACAATTTAAATATTAACTGGCTAAGGATGCATTCACTTGAGATAGTACGCATCGGCACAGGCATATCACTCATCACTCTCGCATTTACAGAAAAGTTTCTTTACCCTGAGCTTAGTCTTCAGTTCCTATCTGTCCACCACTGGAATTTTATGGAGTCATTATTCCCATTATTCACAGATAAATTGTTTGTCCTAAGCACTGGCTTCGCGGAGCTCATATTCGGATTACTATTTGTGTTCGGTTATATTACACGCATAACCACGATCTTAATCGCATTATTCTTTGCGGCATCTGTAGTCACAATGTTTATGCAATTCGGAGCATGGGAAACGGAGGACCTAGTGGTTTACTCTGCTGCTATACTCTTAATATTCTTTGGTAGTGGAAGGAATAAATTCTATCACCATATTTGGCCAAACTCTATTCTTCAAAAACAAATCTAATATTAAATTCTCTCAATATCTACTGAGGTTTTGCGAAACATTATCATACTAGTCATAAATGAATTCGTAGTAATCATTACTATGGAGTGTAGCGTTGTGGCCACATTGTAAGCTTGAAGTGAAAATAGCATAAGTATATGGCGAAGTACATTCATACTGTACAGCATTGGAGTCTCCGTCTTTGGATTGTTCCATGTCTTTCTTAGCGTTGGTAGGAATGCCACAAAGTCCACAGAAACAGCAATAATCACAGAAATTGTCGGATCTTTTGTGATTCTCCAGAAAACTATTCCAATAAAACATAACACCAAGAACACTGTATCAATCTTTTTAATTTCTTTAAATCCATATTGTAGTGAAAAGAGGAAGATAATAATAGTAAAAATTTCAGATGCTGCAGTAGGAAGAGCACCTATGCCCGCACCTTTTGCAAGCTGGCCGAAGAAAATAATACAAGATACAAAAGACCACACAAGCCATGTGTATGGATGTGGCTTAACTCTTTTCTTTACAATATCAATAAGGTAAGGCACATTCCCTACTATGGCAAGTAATGCTGCGACAATTGCAAAAGTGAATTTCATAAATTTATTATAACACTTCTGAAGTAAGAAATCTTTAAAATTTATGATATAATAGCTATATGAATAAAGAAGAAACAGCTCGCGACCCGATCACGCATACAGAAATGTCATCAATGAATAACCAGAAGCTCAACTGGCTTCGGGCTGCAGTCCTAGGCGCAAATGACGGTATCGTGTCTGTATCCTCTGTGATAGTCGGTGTGGCTGGTGCGTCAAACTCTATTGGATTTATTATGACAGCCGGAGTAGCAGCACTCGTCGCTGGGGCACTCTCCATGGCTGTGGGTGAATATGTATCTGTAAGCTCTCAAAAGGACTCTGAGAAAGCAATGATTGAGAAGGAGCGCCAAGAACTCATCGATAGCCCAGAAGCAGAGCAAGATGAGCTTGTAGTAATTTATGAAAGAAAAGGCTTATCAAAGGAAACTGCGCACCTTGTCGCCGCTGAACTCACAAAGAAAGATGCATTCGCAGCACACCTAGATGCAGAGCTCAATATTGATCCAAACAATCTCACAAATCCACTACACGCCGCGTACGCTTCCGGTACTGCATTTATCTGCGGAGCAATCATTCCAGTAATTGCCATCATACTTCCACCTGCAAATATTCGCATTCCATTCACCTTCTTATCCGTACTTATCGCACTCATGATCACAGGATATGTAAGTGCAATGATAGGTGGTGCAAACAAAACTCGCGCCACAATAAGAGTGGTCCTTGGAGGATTACTAGCCATGGTGATTACATTCGGTATCGGAAAAATATTTGGAGTCTCAGGAATATAATTTTATAAATAATTTAAGAGTAAAATAAATAAACCCCTTAATGGGGTTTATTTATTTTTAATACAAGCTTTTATAAATGCAGTAAATAGTGGATGAGGGTCAAGTGGCCGTGCCAAAAATTCTGGGTGGAATTGTGTACCTAGGAAAAATGGGTGATCTTTTGTTGGGAGCTCAGCTATTTCCATAAGTGTGCCACTTGGACTCACGCCAGAGAAAACAAGTCCTTTATCTGTAAGCCTCTCTACATATGCATTATTTACTTCATAACGATGACGGTGACGCTCTGAGATGACATCCTTACCATAAGCTTTAACAGCCACACTACCTTTCGTGAGTTTTGCAGGATATGCACCGAGTCTCATACTACCTCCGAGCTTGTTTGTAGCTACTAATTCTTTCTGGCTTTCCATAATGTCAATTATAATATTTGAAGACTTTGGATTCACCTCACGAGTATTCGCATCTTTAAGTCCGAGCACATTACGTGCGTATTCAATCACAAGTAATTGCATTCCATAGCATAGTCCGAAGTATGGGATTTTGTTCTTTCTTACATACTCGATAGCAGTAAGGATACCTTCTACTCCACGAGAGCCGAATCCTCCCGGCACAATTACTCCGTCGAATTTACTTAATCTCTTTACCGCACTTTTATCTTTTTCGAATTCCACAGAATTAATCCAAGTAAGCACTGGCTTAACCCCACTTGTATAAGCAGAATACTTAATAGCTTCTATTACAGATAGGTATGAGTCTGCAAGTACGAAATCTCCAGTATCAAAGTATTTACCTATAACTGCGATTTGTAATTCCTTCTTTGCGTTATGAACTTTATTTGTATATGCTTTCCATTTCTTTGCACCAAGATTATCTCCACTGTCGCATTTCATATCGACTACATCACAAATCATAGTTCCTAGTCCTTCTTTTTCAAAATTAATTGGAATATCATAAATACTATCCACATCAGGTGCTGAAATTATTCTATCCATAGGCACATTACAAAACATTGCCAATTTTTCCTTGCGTTTATCGTCGAGCGCTACCACAGAGCGAGCTACTATCACATCTGGCTGAATACCTGAACCATTGAGTGTGCGCACTGCGTACTGAGTAGGCTTAGTCTTCATTTCACCAATCTTTGAAGGTATTGGAAGATAAGAAACCATCACAAAGAATACATCTTTCGGATTCTTAATCTTCATCATACGAGCAGCTTCAAGGAAGAGCATGTTCTGATATTCACCCACAGTACCACCAATCTCAATCACAACAACATCTGCTTTTATTCTGTCTCTTGCCTCCTCTATTCTACGAATAACTTCAAGTGGAATATGCGGCACAACTTCCACGCACTTACCACCATATTTCATATTGCGCTCTTGCTCAATCACAGTCTGATACACACGGCCTGTAGTCATGTAATTGATGCGTGTGAGATTTATGCCGAGGAAACGCTCGTAGTTACCCATATCTTGATCACATTCATCTCCATCGTCTAGCACAAAAACTTCTCCATGTTCTGTAGGATTCATAGTACCCGCATCAATATTTATATATGGATCAATTTTAATAGCTGTGACAGTCTGTCCGCGATCCTGAAGAATTCTTGCAATAGAAGATGCAGCGACTCCCTTTCCCACACCAGAGATTACACCACCGACGACAAAAATATATTTACAATTAGATTTTTTTTCTTTTTTAATATTTTTCAGATTTGAAGATTTCATACTATTTCTTTAGGTATCGGTGAATAGCAAATAAGCTGGAAATACCTCCAATTATAATACCAGAAAATAGCAAAATAAAGAAAATCTCAAATATATTACTTGTGTAATAGTGGAAAAGGTTAATTCCAAGGAATTCAGACATTTGGCTACCTAGCCATACAGAAACTGGCCAGAATAGAAGAATGGTAATAACCGATGCAAACACTCCCACAAGCGCTCCAGATACCATGAATGGACCGCGTATATACTTGTTCCCTGCTCCGACTAATCTCATCACAGAAATCTCATCGCGAGACATATAAATAATAAGACGAATAGTATTGAAAGTAATCATTATAGATACTATGATAAGCATAAGTGAAAGAGCGAAACCAAGCCTCTGTGCTCCTACTATGATAGAAGTAAGCCTATCTATAACCAATTTATTTTGATGGTAATCTATTTTGTCGATTATGATAAGAGCTTCTTTGGAAGCCTCATTGTTCTGGTCAAAATACTTCGAAATACTTTCGTATTGAGATGGATCTTTGGCTTTTACATTTAGTGATGAACCAAGAGGGTTTTCATTGAGTTCATCGAGAGCTTGGATAGTTAGGTAGTCATTTGCATGCTTCTCACGGAAATTCGCTAATGCTTCCTCTTGAGATGTGTAAGTGATGGAAGCGACTTCTGGTAACTTTGTAAGTGAATCTTTTACAGCCATCACATTATCTTCTCCTGTGCCTGGAACGAAGTAAATCGTAACATCAACTTTGTCTTTAATATTTTCAAGTGATGTGTGAAGTGTGGCCTGAAGATAAAGTAAACCAGTGAAAACAGTAAGTGTGATAGTCATCACAAGTACTGATGCGAGTGAAGTGAAACCACTTCGCATAAAACTACTATAACCACTTTTTATTATTCTTTTTAAGTTTATCCAGTACATAAATTAATTATAACATATATTTACCATTGACTTCATCACGGATTACTTTACCTTTATCGAAAGTAATTACTCTCTTGCCTAGTGATTCAATAATAGAAGGATTGTGAGTTGTGAGTATGACAGTAGTCCCTAGATCATTTATCTTTTTCAAAATATTTATAACATCAGCAGCATTTGTAGGATCTAAGTTGCCTGTAGGTTCATCTGCAATGATAAGCTCCGGCTCTGTAATAATAGCGCGTGCGATAGCAAGACGCTGCTTCTCACCTCCTGAGAGCTGGTGCGGGAAATGGAAAGTGCGATCAGATAGATTTACAAGTGCGAGCACGTGTGGAACTAGGTTTGCGATCTCTGCATCGTCTTTACCGACTGCTTCCATAGCGAATGCGATATTCTCATACGCATTTCTGTTTGGTAGTAATCTGAAATCCTGAAATATTACACCCACTTTCCTTCTAAATTGCGTAAGCTCACGAGATGATAGCTGATGAATGTCGAGTGATTCAAAAAATACTGTGCCGGAAGTCGGCTTCTCCTCTGCGAGTATAAGTTTTGCGAGTGTAGTCTTGCCTGCACCTGAGTGACCAATGACTGAAACGAACTCACCGGAAGAGATAGTAAGAGTCACATCTACTAACGATGGTTCGTCTCCATAATATTTCTTTGTGACGTTGTTCAAATAGATCATGTACTTAGTAAGAGTATCACAAATTCGCTTCTGCTTCAAGAAAATCATCTATTTCGCCACCAGATAACGCGGCGTCAACATTATGAATTTCGATTCCTGTGCGATGATCTTTGATTTGCTTATAAGGATGAAGAACATAAGAGCGTATTTGGCTACCCCATTCTATATCTGTAGTCTTGGATATTGCCATACCACTTGCTCTACCCTCTTCTTCTTCCATTTGCTTCTTATATAATTTAGCTTCAAGCATATGCATAGCTCTTTCCTTATTCTGCTCTTGTGAGCGCTCTGTGGACACAGCCACGGCTATATTTGTGGGTATGTGCACGATACGCACTGCAGTCTCGCGCTTATTCACATTCTGACCTCCAGGACCGCCGGACTTCGAGAATTCAATACGCAAATCTGCGGGTGGTATGGATATAGGGCTCGACTTCTCAAACACTGGCAAAACTTCCACAAGAGAGAAACTTGTGCTTCTTTTAGCTTTCGCATTAAATGGTGAGAGGCGAACAAGTCTGTGCACCCCAGATTCATTTTTCAATTGCCCATACACGCCCTTACCTATTATTTCCATAGAAATATTTCTGTACCCTCCTTGAGTATTTGCATTTTCATGAATTATATATGCGTTCCATCCTTTCCTTTCTGCAAGCTTCTGATACATATGAAAGAGCATTGCAGAGAAATCCTCTGCATCATCCCCTCCTGCTCCAGAAAGAATAGAAAGTATTGCATTTCCATTATCGTACTTCTTTGCCCCAAGTAGTGCTTCTTTCAAATCAGCAATAGTTTTAATCACGGTTTGCGCATGTATTTTATCACTCCAAAAATCCGGATTACTCATCTCGGCTTCCAATTCCACAATATTATTTTCCATATTTTCCTTTGATTCCTGCACTCCCTTATTATAGCAATTTTGGCCACATATAAAAAACCCTACATTTTCACGTAGGGCTTTCTAATTTTTAGCAGAACTAAATTATGCAATCGTACAAACTTTAGTACCAGGGAAATCAGGATTATCGTATTTTCGAATATAGAAGCTTACTCCTAATTCCTCAGCTACTTTTACGACTCCTTCTTTAAGGATCATCTCAGTACCTTCATTTAAAAAGGATTGGTGTGTCATATTTTCATATATGAAATCATCGGTCTCATCTTCAACACCAATAAACTTTGTGAGGTAAATCACATCAGCCTTTAATGAGCTAGCAAAAACGATAGCACTAAAGTCTGAACTTAAATAATCTAGATACACAATCTCACCAACATCATTTGAACCCATTGTAGATTGACTAATGATCACATCCACATTAAGGAACTCTGGCACAAGTATCTCTGTTATAGCTAGATTAGTAAAGAATCTATTCCACTTATTTTCAGACTTCTTTGTCTTAATCAATCTTGAAGCTTTTATAAACCCTGCCGGAGTGTGATATTCATTGTTATGATTAATCACATATTCCAATACATAAGTACTGGCCGCTTCACCAAAATGCATAAGGTGAGAAAAAGATTTAAACCTTTCATCTTCATTTAGAGGATCTTTGGGTTTCCTTTCTATGTATATGCTCATTTCATCAACCATTTTTTCAAAATAAGTAAATGGCTGATAATCAGGATCTTTTTTACAAATACCAGCAATGATCTTAAGATTAACTTCTCTAAATTCTGCTAGGTATTTATGCATTTCCTTTTGGTTTTGTAACCAAAAGGCATTAAAAAGACTTTTCAGGATTTCTTGCACTCCGGGGAATGCAGGAAATAGTAAGAGGTACTTATCACCCTTTTTAAAGGTTGAGATAAACTTTACAACTTGCATGATGCTTTTGGCATCTTTAATAGCTTCGGGACAGAACTTTATTACAAAAGCTTGTACTCCTTGAGGTAAACTGTTCATGAGATGTTAAATAATTTTAACAGAATCATACATCACAGAAGCAAATATGTAAATGGTACAAAATTGAGCCAAAGGCGAGGATCGAACTCGCGACCCCGTCTTTACGAAAGACGTGCTCTACCAACTGAGCTACTTTGGCCTACTAGAGCCGTCTGTGAGAATTGGACTCACGCTCTCCCCATTACCAATGGAGTGCTTTACCACTAAGCTAAGACGGCATTCGATAGATGAAATATACTATATTTTCATAAATTAAAAAAGCTCTGGTTACCAGAGCTTTTTTAATAAATAAATTATTTAACCATTTTCTTCACCGCTTTTTTTACTTTAGCACCTTGGCCTGAAATTGATTTCCAGTGACTCTTAAGTTCTTTTGCTAATTTCTCTACTTCAGCCTTACCGCCAGTAGATACATAAGTCTTTGCTACCTGATCCACCATTTTCTCATAAGTTTCCTCACTTACATCTTTTGCTTTTTCCATCTTTGAAACAACTTCGCCCTTCATCTTGATCATCCATCCTTTCGCTACCTTGCGGTTCTTCTTACCATCTGGACCTAAGAAAAAGTATCCTGCTGCTGCGATGGCTGCTACTCCTGCACCGATTGCTATTGCCTTCCCAATATTACTACCATTTGTCTTTTTTGTTGTTGCCATATATTTTATAAATTTATTTAATAAATAATAATAGATTATTCACTTTTCT
>CALRFQ010000021.1 GCA_943356675.1 Candidatus Nomurabacteria bacterium | reverse complement strand
TTTTACTCTGATCAAAACGTTCCTTTGCTATCTTCTCAAGTCCATACAAGAAAAATAATATACAAACCAAGCTTGTAAAGCCTGACACCAAAAATACAAATGCACCAATCTCACGAGCAACAACCGGTATAAAAAATATTGTGAAAGAAAATAATGCTACATAATACAAACTTATCTGAAAAACTAAACGATTAAAATGATGCTTGAGTCTTTCGTTGGCAATAAAGGCGACTATAAGTATAAGTAAAAATGGCCACGTCACAGCAAGAGTTGTGGACCTGAAGTAAAATACTAAATAAGTAGAAAGTAATCCTCCGAAAGTAAACTGCATTATGGTAATGAGCCAGAAATGAATTCGACTCTTTTCAACAGTAATATCAATAGTGATGCGCTTATTTTCATATTTATTTATAACAATAATACATGCACCTATAATAATAAGGTGAAGTATGACCCAGAAATTCTCCCAGAAGAGATCTACTCTCTTAAGAAAAATCGCATTCCAAATAAATCCCAAAATAAGGGCAATGGATGAAATATGCCTTTCATAGCGTTTATACCATGTCTTAAATAAGTAAACAGCTTTCATAAGTACAGTATACCAGAGTAGAGTAATTCTTTACAGATTTATGTATTAAGTAACGCTAAAAATTTTTGTCAAAAGTGCACTAATACTGCTATAATAATGCGACATGGATTCTAAATTTATTCACCTTCATACGCACAGCCACTATTCACTCCTAGACGGTATGTCGAAGGTGTCTGATATGGTACGCATCGCAAAGGCTCAGAAAATGAGCGCTATGGCTATAACCGACCACGGCAATATGTATGGTGCTATTGAGTTCTACAAAGAGTGTAAGAAAGCTGGGATTAAGCCAATACTTGGATGTGAAGTTTATATTGCTGAAAGAAATAGAACTGACAAGGAGCCGGGTATAGACAACAAGCGCTACCACCTTATCCTTCTTGCGAAGAACATTGCGGGTTATAAAAACTTAATGAAAATAGTCACCAAAGCAAACCTTGAGGGCTACTACTACAAGCCTCGTGCAGATATGGAACTACTGCGAGAGCACAGCGAAGGGATAATCTGCTTATCTGGATGTATGGGTGGAAAGCTATCACGCGCTGTACTTGCAAATAATGATGAAAAAGTAGAAGAATTGATTAAGGAACATATAGAAATTTTCGGTAAAGAAAATTATTTTATTGAGGTTCAATCCCACCCTCATATTGAGAGAGATAAAGAACTTCGTGATAAGCTCCTAGCGCTTGGGAAGAAGCACAATATTGAAGTAGTAGCTACTCAAGATTCTCACTATCCTTGTAAAGACGATCACGAAGCTCACCACACACTCCTCCAGGTAAATACTGGAGCAGAAGGTAAAGACACAGGCAAGTTTGAATTCTCAGATGATGACTTCTCACTCATAGATGAAAAGACTGCAAGAGAGTATTTCCATGATGCCCCAGAATCCATAGACACAAGTAAAAAAATCGCCGATATGTGTGAGGATTATGACCTTAGATTGGGTGAAGCTTACTTCCCAGACTTCCCTATTCCAGAAGGTACCACAGCTGACGAAGTACTTCGTGGTCTTGCTTATGATGGATTTAAGTTTAGAGAATTAGAGCAAACAAAAGAATATGTAGACCGTTTAGAATACGAGCTCGGGATTATTAAGCAAAAGGGTTACCCTGCATATTTCCTCGTCGTGGGAGACCTACTCAAATACGCTCGTGAGAACGGCATACTCACAAATATCCGCGGATCCGTCGCTGGATCACTTACTACATACCTCATCGGAATTACAAACGTAGATCCGATAACCTACAAGCTACCGTTCGAACGTTTCCTAAACCCTGAGCGTCCATCACTACCCGATATCGATATGGACTACGCCGATAATCGTCGCGATGAAATAATACAATACGCAAAAAGAAAATACGGTGAAGATAAAGTAGCTCAGATTGGTACATTTGGTACTATGATGGCGAAAGGATCAGTGAAAGATGTGGCCCGTTCATTAGGATATCCATATTCAGTCGGCGACAGACTATCAGCTCTTATTCCACTTGGATCACAAGGTTCAGCTATGACGATAAACAAAGCCATGGACCTTGTGCCTGAGCTTAAGGAAGCATATGAAAAAGAGCCAGACACAAAAAAAATTATTGATCTAGCAAAAAAATTGGAAGGGTGTGTTCGTCACATTTCTGTGCATGCGGCCGGTGTGGTGATCGCCCCTCGCCCACTTTCTGATTTCTCACCAATTCAGTTTGACCCAAAGGGTGGTGCAATGATTACTCAGTACGATATGTACTCGATAGAGGACGCAGGACTACCGAAGTTCGACTTCCTTGGAATTCGTAACTTGGCAATTCTTGCTGACGCAGTAACTATCGTAAAAAAGATTCATAATGTAAATATTGATATAGATAAAATTCCGATAGATGATAAGAAGACTTTTAAAATGCTTGCACGTGGTGAGACTATGGGACTCTTCCAGCTCAATGGCTCTGGGATGACAGCATTCCTCCGCCAGCTTAAGCCTTCCACAATTCACGACATAAATGCCATGGTGGCTCTTTACCGCCCAGGACCGATGGAATCTATCCCTGAATACATAAAGAGGAAACACAACCCTTCTCTCGTGACATATCTTGATCCGCGTCTTAAAGATATTCTTAGTGAGTCATTTGGAGTTATTGCATACCAGGACGACGTCATGATGACAGCTATCAAACTCGCTGGTTATTCTTGGCTTGAAGCTGATAAGCTTCGTAAAGCTATGGGAAAGAAAATTCCAGAAGTTATGCAAGCCGAAAAAGAAAAATTATTAAAGGGATTTATAGCAAATGGTATGACACCAAAGAAGGCGCAGGAATTCTGGCTACTTATCGAACCTTTCGCTGCATACGGATTCAACAAGGCTCACGCAGCATCATACGGACGAGTAGCATACCAGACAGCTTATATGAAGGCGCACTATCCTGTGGAGTATATGACAGCTATTCTGACAGCAGAATCCGGTGATATTGAGAAGGTAGCAGAAATCGTGCATGAGTGTGAGAAAATAGATATTACTGTACTACCACCAAACGTAAACGAAAGTTACGGAGGATTCACCGTGATACACGGAAGTGAAAATGAAACAGGACGCACAATACGCTTCGGACTTTATACTGTGAAGAACCTAGGTACTGACATCGCTGATGCCATAATCACTGAGAGAAAAGAGAGAGGTGCATTTAAATCTCTCACTGATTTCTTCGAAAGAGTTCAACATAAAAATGTAAATAAAAAGTCTGTGGAAGCGCTAGCGAAGTCCGGAGCGATGGATGACTTCGCAGATAGAAATATGATAATCGGAAACCTCGACACTCTCCTCGCATTTTCTAAAGATGCTCGCACTCCAAGTTCTCAAGACTCACTCTTCGGTTCTATTGGAGGCATTCAAGCCAAGCTAAACCTAATCGAACAAGAAAAGACTACACAGAAAGATAAACTTACTTGGGAAAAGGAATTGCTAGGCCTCTATATCTCTGGCCACCCACTCGACGCTTATAAAGATAAAATAAAGCTATTTGGTACTGAAATTAAAACTATCAAAAATGAAACCAAGTCAGGAATGCCTGTGACGGTCGCTTGCATCGTTGAGGATGTCCGCATCATTATGACAAAGAAAAATGACCGTATGGCATTCCTGAAGCTATCAGACTATACTGGCACAATAGAGGCAGTAGTATTCTCGAAGCTTTTTGAAAAAGCAAAAGATGATTTGGTGAAAGACACGATCCTAGCTTGTAATGCAAAAGTCTCAGTCCGAAACGGAGACAAAACTCTACAAATAGATAATCTCAAGCGAATATAAAAAAAAGATACATAGGACCGTCCTATGTATCTTTTTTTTATTAACTTATTGCTTCACTATCATCTATGAGCTTCATCAATCTAATAACTTGTTTAGAGTAACCAAGCACGATAGAATCTGGGTTATATTTCTTAAGAATTTGTTCTGATGTCATATCATCCTTGTAATGTTTCAAGTTCGAGTCATTACCACCTAGCTTTTTTGATATAACTTCAATAGATTCATCGATGGACTTAAATCCCTTTTTACATGAGTGCCAACCGAACGCATTGTTTGGGGCTAAAGGATTCTTACACATATTTCTACCGTATGTAGTCTCGCGACCAGAGATAGAAACAAGTAAACGCCAATCGATATCATTTATAGCTGCTTCGTCTACGAACTTTCGTCCATATCCTGCTAGTGGTGATTTTCTTGCTGTAAGGAAATCATCTATAGCTTTAGCATGCTCGCTTCGGATTGTTTCTTCCTCTGGGGTTAACAAAGGTGTCACAATCACGTTACTATTTTCACTAATAATTGCAGGTGGAGTAGCAGGCATTGCTACGACTCCTGTCATAGGCATTGCTATCGCAAATAGAGGTAGCGCAACCACTGACTGCAAGAACTGTGTTATATTTTTTTTATTCATATTGTGAGGGTTACGCTCCCTCGAACTCCTAAAAGAAAAGACCCTTATATATAATCAATGTGATTGATAACATATTTGGGTACTCACATATAGTATCACAAACAGGTGAGAAAGTCAATAGTTATACCACGCTTTTTGCATGCGTCAAACATAAAAAACCCTTATATTATAAGGGTTTTTTATGTATTAGTGCTTGACAGACTTATAAGTTCTATTTCATAATAAGCCTTATTTTAAAGGCTAAAAGCCAGATTTTGACAAAAAATGGTATTTGTCCTATAAATATCCTATATTATAAGGGGTTTTTACTATTTATCCTCGCCGTGACACTTCTTAATATGTTGACTCATTAGGAAAAAATTTCTACCTAATATTTACCTATTATATAGGTACCTAATTCGTCTTATAAATATATTATATCCCCTTTCTATCTAAAACACTAAAATAGGATACTCCACACAGCTTCCTTCTAATCCATTTTCGGATTTCTGCGTAAGGTATTATTTATGACGCTTCTAAATCTACTGAAATTGTCTAAATTATCTAATGTTAGCTATTGATTACAAACAATAGCTCTTCTGCCTCTTCTCTATTACTAGCCAGTCCTGCTTTATCAGACAACTTCAAAAAACGATTGAATCTTTCTGTGAGTTTACCATTATATATTATGGTCCTTATCTTCTCTCTTGTATTCATTAGTTTCAATCTCCTGTTAGTTATATATCCATATTGTCCTATCTTTGATTTCTTGTTGAGAGTAGTCAGCTCATAGGCTAGTTTATGGCAATGCCTACATCTAAATTCGTTAGTATTTATAGGAAGGTATAGTTTACCAACTACACGATCACAACTGCAAATAAACCAACTTCTAGGTCCATAAGTAAGCTCACTTTCAGTAATCCTTATTTTTTGTTCTTCTTCTCCGTATTGTATTACTAGATAGTCATATTCAGAGCCATATTCAATACGATAATCAGCGGCAGACTTTACGTTGCCTTGTGTGACATTTATATAACCCTCTATGTTAGATTTTCTCTCCCTAGCTAAGTGGAGGTCTTTCTTTATTGTCTTTGTGTCTAATATAAAACATGATTCAACCAATGTTCTCATGTTTTTATTATACGCTAGTCCTATGATTTACTCCCAGCAAATCTCTGGTTTCTCATTAGTTTCTTGCTCTATATACCTTTCGACATCAATCAAACTTCCTATTTCATCTATAAGTCCTATCTCTTTAGCTTTGGTCCCTAACCAAGTTGATCCATCAGCATTACTTTTTACAGTTTCTATATCTATATTTCTATTTAGTGATATTGCCTTAATAAAATTATTAAAAGAAATATTGATATCTCGTAGTATTAAAGCTCTCTCTTCATTAGTAAGTTCCTTATCGGGTGATCCACTGTCTTTGAATTTACCAGATGATAGAGCTTCATATGTAATACCATCTTTCTCGTTCTTTTTAGCGTTACTCATAAAAGAACTAGTTACACCGATACTTCCGATAGTTGAATTCTCTGATGCATATATTCTATCTGCACTACTAATAGCCCAAAGTGATGCTGAAGCACCTAGGTCTCGGATTAGAGCAATTACGGGTTTCTCACTATTCTTTATTGCAGTATCAATTTCTTCTCCTGCAACGATGGACCCACCAGGGCTATCTACCTCTATTATAATGGCTTTGATATCAGGATTATTATTAGCTATCTTTATCTTTCCTGTTATATCTTCACTAGAAACAGAATCATATTTGAAATAGGTATCATTTTCAGCATGAAGTGGTAAATAAGTCTTAAGTTCACCATGTAGGTTTATTCCTGTAACATTACAATCTTTTTGTTCGCCAGAATCACTTATAAAGAGATCCTCTTCGTTAGTTGGAAGTACTGAATATAGTAATACAGCAAATACAATTATAAATGTAAGTTTAACTATCGCACTAACTATATAGCCGAAGATATTCTCATTACTCCACTTTCTACTTCTTAGCCAGAATCCATTTATTTTATTGTATAGTTTTTTCATATATTATTTAGTGCTTAGTTAATAATAACACATTATTTGTATCGCTTATAATATTCTTCTATAATTTTACCATTCTCTCATTTCCTGCCATCTTGGTTCTCCATATCTCTCATTAAATTCTTTATCTGTCATATTATCAATTTCTGAACTTCTATATCCTGAATTCCATATCCAACGACCTATTAAAATTACAAGTACAATAATTATTATCCACCAAACTTTTGATGCCAAATCAAACTTAGGAGCTATTTCATTATTTTTTAATTCTTCCATAAATTTATTGTCTTTTTCTGGTTCTATTTTTAATGTTGTATCTAAAAATATATTTAATGATTTTGTTGTTATATTTTCTCTTATTAACTCTTCGTTGTTAGTTTCTGTTTCAATCATATACAAATCCCAAGTTTCATCACTTTTCTTTATTCCTTTCACCCAAAACTTTGTATTCGGAATCTTTCTTTGTATGATATTCTCTTTATCTATATTTTCCATGATGTTTTTAACTTAAATATTAATCACAAAATTAAACACAAAAAACTCACCATATAAGTGAGGGTTTGAACCCTCCATATCCATTTCTAGATATGGCCGTTGAAGACAAACCTCATATGATGAGTTTTTTATCTTCAACGGACTTATTCACCATGCCAATAATTACTTATTGGTTTAGGCTACTTTTTCTTATGTAATTATACGAACTCCTCTATTATAACACCTATACTTAAAATCAAAAAACAACCCCCAAAAAGCTGTAATTTTTTTGAGAAATTTTTGAGGTAATTGAATTTTGAATTCCAAAATAAAACCAAAAAACATAAATGGGTTCCTTTACCTTAGATGGGTACTTATTTATCAGTACCTAGATCGATCTGCCCCGCTACCCCCTTATTTAAATACACGAACCTAAACATCAAAAACTATGTCTTTGAAAGGTTTAGGTCGATGAAATCTTTCATACTGGTTGTCCCCCAGTACAAAACTTATACATTAAATTAAATATCAACATGACAGTACAATCAATTAAAGAAGTGTTATCAAATGGTCCTAAGGTTAGCAATTGGCAAAATAGTATTAAGACACGTGATGCGATAGCGGAGCAGGTAGAAAAACGTTGGGGAAAGAGCGAGGTTAAAAATTATGATCCCGAGAGAAATTGTCTTCCATTTGTTACATGGTTAAATTTAGGGTTTAGACCAAAGAAAGGAAGCAAAGCTCTCAAGAGTGTAACGTTTATTGAAAGACGAGATAATGAAGGAAACATTATCAGTAAATTTCCTAGAAGCATTAACCTCTTCTACTATAGGGATGTGATTAAGGATGAACCTTCAAAAGACAATGCGTAAAACTATTACTATTAGTTATCAAAATAGACAAGGTAGAAAAAGAGACCTTGCTAGTGTTCCAAAGATTATTATCGCAAACCACATATTAAAAAAGATATGTGGTTTTAGTATTGGCGATAAGGTGGACATCGAATACTCACCTCATCAAATCATTATAAAAAATTAACTTAAATAAAATGAATACAAATAAAAGTTTAGCTGATGCTGAAATAAAAGAATGTGTAGGAAGTTATAACTTTAGCGTAAGGGTTGAATCTGACACGGAAACATTATCAGCTTTAGAGAATTCTCCGTTTATTATCTCACTTAAAGCTACCATCTTACAAGACAAAAAAGTCTTAGGTATTGGAAGAGCAAATTCCATATTAAGCCCAAAGAACAAATATATTAAAAACGCCGTAATTTATTGCTTTAACGCAGCTATTGTGGATGGATTTTCTAAGGCAGTCAAAATACTAGATAATTTACCTCTCAAAGCAGATGCTCAAAAAGAAAGTTTAGAGGAAGAACCAGATTTAGAAGGCAGAGACAGACAAGCATATTTTACGAATGACGATAATCTTAAATATGCTAGTGATAAACAACGAAACTTCCTTAAGAAGTTAGTATCCAAGTGTAAAGATTCAAACAAAAGAGAATATGAGAATAAGCTTCAGTCTCCATATCTCTCTAGTTTTGAGGCATCCACGATTATTAAAAATCTTCTAACAAAATAGTCATGATTACAAAATACAAAACAGGTTTTCGACGTTCAAGAAATAGCTGTCCATTT
>CALRFQ010000020.1 GCA_943356675.1 Candidatus Nomurabacteria bacterium | reverse complement strand
AATATGGAAACTAATACGACTGCGATAGTCGTAACAAAAAAGAATATATCTGCTTTCATTAATGTATCCATAATTACATTATAAGTATACCATATTTCTCACCTTGCGAAAATCTTAATTTTAAGTATAATGAATTTATGCTCTTTTGAGCGTGTTTTCTTATATATAGCGGGTTAGAGAAGAGGTATCTCGCAAGGCTCATAACCTTGAGACGGCCGTTCGATTCGGTCACCCGCAACACTTCGGCAAGTGACATGCCCAAAATCATGTCTGCAAGTCGAATTTGTCGGGGTAGCTCAGTTGGTAGAGCACAGGACTCATAAGCCTGGGGTCGTGGGTTCGATCCCCACCTCCGACACCATACAGATTATATCTGTATAAAATAATGCGGTCGTAGCTCAACTGGTTAGAGCACTCGCCTGTCACGCGAGAGGTTGCCGGTTCAAGTCCGGTCGACCGCGCATAAGAAAAACACCTATTTTATAGGTGTTTTTCTATAGGTGTAATAGGAGAGGAACTGATATAATAAACTTATGAAAACCAAGAGTAAAAATACAAATATTGTTTTTAAAAATCAACCAAAATTATCTGAACATGAAGTGCAAAATAAAATGAATGAAAGACGAATAAATCTTGTTCCTCTAATTAAAGATTTTATCTCAACGCATAGTAGTTTTATAGGTAAAGAAGTTAGTGTTACTTTTTCACACAAGGGTGTTGGATCTCTTGTAACTATAATCGACACTGTTGAAGAAAAGCAGATTCTAAAAGTTTCTTTGGGTTCACATGGTGTTGGAGAGGCTCAATTTTTAAAAGTTTGGGAGAAAGCAGGGGTTAAAGTGCCACACGTAAAAGAGGCGGGTATTTTGGGTGGATACTCGTATACTCTAATGGAATATATAGATGCACCAATACTAGGAGAAGCCTTTAGTGGTATAGAATTAATTCAAAAGAAGATTCGCTACGAAATGGGAAGTATTCTAAGTGTTATGCATAAACCCGAAGCAAAAGGTTATGGCCGTGTAGTTGAAGGTAAAGCAAAATACAAAGAATTTAATGAATGGATTTTAAGCGAAGATATACAAAAAAGATTTGAATATGTTAAAGAAAATGCTCTTTTAGGTGACGACCACGGCTCATTGTCCGTGGCAATTCAAACACTTATTGAACACACTAATAAGGAAAATATAAGTAGTTACTGCCATGATGATTTTGGGTCTTCAAATATGTTTGCCACCACCCCTATAACTGTTTTTGATCCGAATCCAAACTTCAACAATAGATACATGGACTTAGGGCGAACGATACTAATGATGTTAACTCAGCCTAAACAGGAGGAAGCAATAGTGCAATTAATTGAAGGTTACTTTAAAAGTAAACAATATGATAAAAAAGTTTTATACGCGTCAGTTTTGTTGAATGCTTATATAAAGTTTTTTAATTGGCATAAAACTAATAAACTAAAAACTATTGAAAATGTTCAAGAATACCTTATTCACAATAAACATTTGTTGAATTAAGGATTAAAGTATGGGCATATAAATATGCCCATTATGTTCTAGTATCGCAGTTCAAACTTCGTTCACTAAGTCACACATTTAAAAAAGCCCCGAAAGGGGCTTTTTTAAAGTATCCTAAACTCTTCAAAGCAGAGTTCGTATAGGCGGATAGCACGGCGTGCTTCCATCTGAGAAAGTGGGAAGTTGGCACCGTCATGTGCTATTTTGTTTCTTAAACTATGAGCTTCCCAAGCACTTTCAATATTTGCAAAACCTCCTGAAACTCTCACACTAGTTAATCGCTCACCAAGTGAATCCCCCGCGTAACCTTTCTCACGCATAATATCGTCAAGTATACTATCCGCTTCCATAATAGCCACTCGCCAGTCAGACTCAGCAGGACCTTCCACAAGACTAAGCACATACTTCCATCTTGGATTCTGATGCTTATCATTCTCAGCATCACGCGCAAGAGCGAGTGCTATCTCATGAGCAATTTCTTCTTTTTCATGAAGCTGAATTTCACGCATTCTAACTGTAGAGAAAATAATAACACCAATGAAAAAAATTGAAAGGAGTGACGAGATAATACCTACAACATACCAAGTATGTGAACTGAATAGCACAGAAGTAAAACCAGTAATTTTACTAGCAAAGGTTTGTGTAGCTGTTGGAGAAACATTGAAGAATGACTGAGCACCAAAAAATATTATAAGTACCACAGCTAATGCTGCAATAACGTAAAGCCATTCATCACCACCACCTCCTCCACCTTCATGAGCTACTGGTTTCTTTTTTTTAGCATCTGCCATATGTATTTATATTATAGCAATTTTTCAAACTCTTTACCAAAGGTAAATAGATTTTCCTCACACCATAGTGGTGCTGTCGCCTGTAGTGACCCAGGCAAACCACTTGAAAACTTCACAGCTGGAAGTGCAATAGACGGGCAACCGGAAAGATTTGCTGGTGCAGAGAAAACATCTGATAGATACATCGCTACAGGATCAGTAAGCTTCTCACCAAGCTTGAATGGTTGCATTGGAGCGGTCGGACTTACAATGAAATCAACTTTCGTAAATGCGTCAAAAATTTCACCTGAGATTGCTGCGCGAACTTTGAGTGCTTTTGCATATGCACCATTACTCATTGTAGATAGCACATAATTACCTAGAAGTGCGCGTCTACGAACTTCCCTACCAAAACCAAGACCACGGGAATGACTATAGGTTTCAAGAAGTGATTTACCTTCCTTTCTCATTCCGTATCTTATACCATCAAATCTGCCTAAATTTGTCGCACTCTCTGCAGGCATAACTACATAGTAAACTGCAAGAGCATACTTCTCGAATTTCATTGGTAGTGTCACTATCTCATAACCGGCATTCTTCAGTAATTCAAGTGAAGCTTTAAACGAAGCAGCAACTTCTTTATCTAAATCAGGATTGAAGCATGACTCTGGCACTCCGATGCGTTTGCCGTAAGGGCGATTAACAATTCTTTTCTCTTCTACAACAGAAGTACTATCTTCTTTATCATGAAATGAAATTGATTTGTATAAAATCTCTACATCCTCCACACTTTTACCGATAGGACTAATCTGATCGAGTGATGATGCAAGTGACATAAGTCCGTACCTAGACACTGCTCCATACGTAGGCTTGAGACCTACAAGCCCACAAAACGCAGCAGGCTGGCGAATAGAACCACAAGTTTCACTACCGAGTGCAATAAGCGCTCCATCCATAGCTACTGCTGCTGCAGGTCCTCCAGAAGAACCACCGGGCACTAAGCTCTCATCGAGCGGGTTACGAGTCACACCATATGCAGAAGTCTGAGTAGAACTACCCATAGCAAATTCATCCATATTTGTGCGTCCGATAAATACTGGACATTCTTCTTTAAGCTTCTTTATAATAGTGGCATCATACACACAAGTATAACCTTCTAGAATTTTTGAAGAAGAAGATGCATGCTCCCCTTTTACAAGAATATTATCCTTAACAGCGATAGGAATTCCAGTGAGCATTGTGGCACTTCCATCATCAAACATCTTCTGTGCGGGCTCTGCTTGCTCTTTTACGTTTTTATATATTTCAAGATATGCATTTACACTACCATTCCTTTTCGAAATCTCAGAGAGGTATGCTTCTACAAGCTCAAGCACAGTAAAATCTTTATTCTTAAGAGAATTATGTGCGGATGAAATTGTAAGGTTTTTTAAATCAATCATAGAATTTGTTTTACTTTAAGGTATCCGTGGTCAGAATCAGGCATTTGAGAAATGATATCTTGTGAGTATTCACCACCCTCATTCGTTACAATATCATCCCTGAGCTTATTCGTGTCAGAATAAGAAATATCTATAGAATCAGGAGATATTTCATCTATCTGTTTAATATAAGACAATATAGATGGAAATGTACTTAAAATGTCCTGCATTTCATCCTCGGCCATGTCTATGCGAGTTATTTGGGCTAACTTTTTTATATCATCGAGTTGCATAGTCTTAGAATAGCACAAATTACAGAATTTTTAAAAACTCATCTTCGGTAATAATTTTAATACCAAGCTTTACTCCATCATCATACTTTGAGCCTGGGTTGTCGCCGGCAAGTATATAACTAGTGTTTTTAGATACAGAGCTTGATACCTTTCCACCAGAAGAAAGTATTTTCTTCTTTGCATCATCTCGAGATAGGTTTGGAAGAGTTCCAGTAAGAACAAAAGTTTGCCCAGCTAATTTTTTATTATTGTTTTTGTTATGGAAAGGCACCACACCGTTTTCTAAAATTTTATTTATTAATTTAATGTTATGATTATCACGGAAAAATGAAAAAACGCTTTTTGAAACAACAGGGCCGATATTCTCTATAGAATTTATTTCTTCTTCTTTCGCATTAATAATTTTATTTAGTGTTCCGAAATTATCAGCAATATCTCTAGATGTTTCTTCTCCCACATGAAGTATTCCCAGTGCATATACAAAACGCCATAATTCAATTTTTTTATGAAGTGCAATTGAATTAATAATATTTTGTGCAGATTTCTCTCCAAATCTTTCTAGTCCTGACAAATCAGCAATCTCAAGCGTAAACAAATCTGCTCCATCACTTATAAGACCTTCATCTTTTAGTCTATCCAAAATTTTAGGGCCTATTTCATATATCTCGAAAGCGTTTACAAAATGCTGCATACCTCTCCTATCCTTACCAGGGCATCTTTTATTTGTACAGTAAAAGTATATATCCTTTTTAATAACATTTGCTTCACAAGCAGGGCAAGAATCCGGCATTTTAAATTTCTTTTCCTTCCCTGTGCGCATATTTGGAAGCACTTCTACGACTTCCGGAATAACATCACCTGCTTTTTGTATAACCACAGTATCTCCTACGCGGATATCTAATCTCTCGATTTGATCCATATTGTGTAGTGTAGCTTTCGACACAGTAGAACCGGCAACAAGAGTCGGCTCAAAGTGTGCAAGTGGAGTAAGGACTCCAGTGCGTCCTACATTTACTGTAATACCGCTCACCGTAGTCGTAGCTTTCTCGGCTGGGTACTTAAAGGCAACTGCATAACGTGGGGCCTTGCCCACGACACCGATATCTTCTTGCAAGGATAAATTATTCACACAAATCACTACACCGTCTGTACCGTATGGGAATTTCTCTCTGATCTTCTCAATCTCATCAATAAATGAAAATAATTCATTTATGCTTTTAGTTTTCTTCTCGTGGTTATCCATAACAAAACCTAAACTTCGTAACATTATATGTTTTTCGGAGTGAGTTAGAACCTTCGCTCCACCTAAGTCAGCAATATCCCAGCCAAAAAAGTCTAGCTTGCGATCTTTGGCAACCTTTGGGTCAAGCTGCCTCAAGCTTCCGGCTGCTGCATTTCTAGTGTTTGCGAAAGTGGACATTCCGTTCTTCTTATTTAATTTATTCAAAGTCTTCCAAGTTTCTCTACTCATTACTACTTCCCCGCGCACTTCTAGGTATTTATATTCTGTATTTAGTTTAAGTGGAATACTCTTAATCATTTTAAGATTTTCAGTTATATCTTCTCCGATAAAACCATCACCACGAGTAGCACCACGAGTAAAAATTCCATTTTCATAAATTAAAGATACAGCAAGTCCATCGAACTTTAATTCAGCAAAGTATTCAATATTTTTTTCTTCTGGAATTAATTTCTCAATCCTCTTCTGCCAATCAATAATTTCATCTTTAGAAAATGCATCATTAAGTGAAAGCATCCTAAAAGAATGTGTCACCTTCTCAAATTTATCAAGCACTGCACCTGCCACTCTATCTACACTACTTTCTTTTTTAAATTCAGGATGAGCCATTTCAAGTTCACGAAGTTCACGAGTAAGGGCATCATACACGTCATCAGTTACATTTGGATCATTTTCCACATGATACTTATACCTTAAATCTTCGATTTGTTTTCGAAGCTTAATTATTCTATTTTCTATGTTTTTATTGGCCATATTACTGATACTCTACTAGTATACCGCGTTCTACCTGTCTTTGGCTATTTGTATCACAAGTATTATATCCTTTAATTTCAATGTTTTTTTGTGGAACTAAACTCTGGTCAATATTTACAGAGAAGCATGAACCACTCAGGCCAGTATTTGCATTAAAAGTGTAAACAGTTGGAGAAAGAGTAGCTACATCAATACCAAAAATATTTCCATTATCATCTACTCCACAATCAAAAGGAGTTCCTGAGGCTACAATTCCTGGCAGACCTCCTAGAACAAGTAACACTGTAGAAGATTCGCTAGCATAAAGTGCACACTCAGCCGCTGTGTCTGCAGCATAAAAAGCCATCTGTGAATCATGAGCGAGAGATGAAAGGATTAATTGCTTAGATACGCTATTTGCAACTCCAATTGATATACTAGAAATTATCGACACTACTACAAGTGTAAATAATATTGCATAACCTTTTTTTTTATCTGAATTTTTCATATTAATTTTGCCATTTGAGTAAACTTGCGCGAGAAACCATAGAACGAGGAACCTGACCGTTTAACCATTCTACAGTAACTTTTATCTGGAGTTCTTCCCCACTATTTGCAAGCGTAAGTTCAATCTTACGCTTTATCGTAGTAGCTTTTTGTGTAGCTGGTCTGGAATTATCATAAGTATAGTATGGTCCAAAATTTGAACTAGCTTCTAGTTTAAACTCTAAACAATCAGGACTACAATTTGCAATTGATGGAAGTGGTGCACCAGACACTGAAGGCAAATTCCAATTTGATGCATCAATAGTACAACCATCAGTAGAATAGCATGTGGTGTTCATCACACTATCTCCATAATGTGACAGAAAAGTATTCCAATCATGATTTTGGAAGGCTGTAGTATCTCTGTCATTTCTGATGTAGTCTATCGCCTCTTGGGCTAAGTATATTCCGGTCGATTCATTCTTCGCATATTTTGCTGCGAAAAAATTGTTTGTAGTAAGAGTAAAAAGAGAATTTAATGCAAGTAATAATATAAAGATAGCCACGAGTGTCTCGAGAAGAGTGAAGCCTTTTTGTTTGTTTGGAAATTTTTTCATATTATTCAAAGGTACGCTGTGAGGCAAGGCTCTGCAATTCAAAAGTGGTAATTTTGCCAGAAAGATCTACCGTGCCTTTAAGAAGTATTTCCACACTTGGTTGTATGGAATCGAGTGAATCAGACCCTCTAACAATAAACTTCAGGTCAGTTATGTTTACATCTCTTGATGTTATAGAAGCACAACCTGAAGAATCACATTTTTCAATAACATTACCACTCACACTAGGTGCAATCTGATAACTTATATCAAAACTACCTGCTCTGCTATTGGGTTTTGTGAAAACTATTGCTCCATCACCTGAGGCACAATCTAGTGTGGTACTAGTTATAATGAAAGATCCCGGCACAGGTGTAGAACAGAAATAATCAGAACCTAAACGAATATTGCGAGTCATTGTATCCATAGCGAAGTTTACATTATCCATCGCATACCTAAGTGCTTTCGATTCTTTCGCGGCATTGCTTGTAATCATAAGTGCGCCAATAGCAGCAAGAATCACCATCATAAAAATAGATGTAGCTACCATGAGCTCAATAAGTGTAAAACCTGAATTTTTGATTTGAGTTTTTCTCATAAATTTATTCTATACTAATCTGACCTGTATTCCATACTTTAATTTTTTGAGTCTTACCGGATACTGAAGAGATAGTAATATAGGCTGAAGTAGAAGTACCAGTGCAGCCTGGTGCTCCAGTAGGCATGAAACAGAAAGTGGCATCAGGGTCTGGTCTTTTAAATGTAATATCGAGCGACCCTGTAATACAGCTCGGTGTCGTACCAGTATCATCACAGATTTCACTTATATAATCTGTAGAAGTTATTTTCATTTCTTCCAAACATTCATTACCACTTGAGAGATATGCTGTGCCACAAAATTTTGTGCCATTATCGTATTTATAATCATAAAATGCGGGTATTATAGTTGGTGGTATATCTGCAAATATTATAAATGATTTATTGCTACCTTTAAATTTTTGGGCTGTAACTGATGATTCAGTACTAAAATGTATTCCATATCCTGGGAATATAGTATTCGGTGTGCCCGAAAGTACATTTCCTTTTGTGCTTGATGCATAGCTTTGAGCTTTACGGACAGAAAGCGCGATGTCTTGTGCTAAATTCTCAAGACTTACATTCGATTTAAAGTCTGAAAAGTTAAAAAGAACAATTCCAGAAATAATTATAAATATTGCCAGCACCATAAGCATTTCAACAATAGTAAAACCATATGAAAAAAAACTATTCTTTCTATCCTTTAAACAATTTTTAATATTTGAAACAATCATCATATTTTAAAAACTTATTAGCGCTGAGAGCTTGAATATATTTATGCCAGTATATAATACAATAATCATAGCCAGTATTAGAAAGGGTGCGAAAGGAATCTCTGTTTTCATACTTATCTTCATTTTTGTAAACAATAATACAATTAATGAAAATACCGCACCAATCCAAAAGGAAAGCACCAACACTGCAATACCTTGCGAGTAACCAAAGAGCCACCCTATGCCAAGTATAAGCTTAGCATCTCCAAGCCCCATCAAGCGGCCACGTGAAAGTAGCCATATAAGAGCGAAAGGCAGTGCAAGGACTATTCCAGTAGAAAGTGACCATATATTAGGCACAACAAATAAATCTCCAATTCCAGTAGTATTTATAAATGTAGATACGAGTGCAAAGAACGCAAATGTATACACTAATCTATCTGGAATAATTTTATGGCGAAGATCATAAACTGCAATGACTATTAGGATAGAAAAGATAAATACATAAAAAGATAATAAGAAAACGAAAGTATTTACTGAAATATAAAGTATTGGAAGGAAATGGAATGCAATAACAGCGAAAACGATTCCCGTAATAAATTCTACAAGTGGATACTGGTGTGATATGGTCGTAGAACAGCTCCTACACTTCCCTTTCTGGAAAATAAAGCTGAGCACTGGAATCATTTCATACCAATTAAGCTTATGACTACATGTCATACATATTGATCTCCCTACCACCACAGAACGGCTGGTATTAAATCTGTATATAACAACATTCAAGAAACTTCCTATAATAGTACCAAGCAAAAATACGATAATGAATATAATGGTATACATAAATATATTATATCATATAATAAAATCTACCCTAAATTAAAAACCCTAGCATAAAACTAGGGTTTTTAAAATGATATTATTTCTTATGAACAAGTTGGGCCGGTTATAGCAATGGCTTTTTGTTGAGTCTTCCCATTATAATCCACACACCAATAGTTTGATGACAAACTCGCTGAAACTGCCCAAGTACCTCCAGATGAATAACAATTTAGTACTGTTCCAGCTGGATAATTCGCAGTATTAGTAAATTTGTAAGTATCTGATATCACATCTGTAAATACTGTACTAGGTGTGGTGCAACTATTTAAGACAGTTCCGTAGTTATTGCTATTCGATGATCCATAAATTTCTATTGTCTTTTTAAGACTGGCCATTTGTGACTTAATTTTTGTGTCATTAGATCTATTTTTTGATGAAGTCACTAATGTAGTTACAACAGCAGAAAGAATACCAACAATAGCTACGACCACTAAAAGCTCAATCATTGTAAAACCTTTTGATTTAAAATAGTGCATAAAAAATTAATTTACTTATATAATAAAATTATAACATTATATATACCTATGAACAATCTCCCGAGGAAAGATTACAGGATATAGACTCACTTCCTAATGTTGCCTTGTATGTAAATGCAGAAGAAGAATTACTACCTGAATACAAATTTACATTACCGTTTGTACTAGCTCCGTATTCCCATCCGGTACTCGTAAGATCTGGCCAAGTATTTGTATGCCCTGAAACAGCTAACCCCGTATTGTCCACGCAAACTATAGTGCCACCAACAGGTGAACCATTAACGGTAGGAGCTACCTTCCCCAGAGTCACACCCGTACTACCGTGTGTATTTGCGTAACCGCCATCATCTGCACATAGAACAAGTTCAACAATAAGACCACGTAGAGACGCAAGAGCTGCAGTCTTTTTAGCTTTATTCTTAGCAGAAGAAAGTGAAGTGAGAACGATAGAAGCTAAAATACCAATAATAGCGATAACAACTAGCAATTCAATCAATGTAAAACCTTT
>CALRFQ010000019.1 GCA_943356675.1 Candidatus Nomurabacteria bacterium | reverse complement strand
CAAAAAACTCCCATAAGGGAGTTTTTTGTTAATGTGCCTAGGCCCAGATTTGAATGATTCAAATATGTATACAGGAATCAAGAATTTATTTACGAAACATGTTGTGCCTAGGCCCAGATTTGAACTGGGGACATCTCCCTCTTCAGGGGAGCGCTCTACCAACTGAGCTACCTAGGCAAATATTATCTAATTGTAATTTACTTTATACCATAGTTATGTCGCCATATCCACCAAGACAGCATACCTAGGAATTTTGTATTTAATTTTAACACTATCCTACACTACTCACCATTCACCTGATTTAGTATCTTTTGAATACTACTCACATCTGGCAAACCACTATTTGATTTAAGTATAGAACCAGCGCCACTTTCAGCCGTTACTGCACCGTAATAATTTAGTACACTTCCTAAATATGGCTGAATAAAGTAAAAACCACCAAATGTTACAGAGAGTATAATAAACCAATAAATAGCCTTATATACAATAGCCATTTTTTGTTTACGATAAACTTTCACAAGAATTGCATTGTTTTCTTGAGTAAGTTTAAGCAGCTCCGTCATCATTGTTTTAACTTCTGGATCCACAAAAAGAGTATATCACAAAAGGTTTAAAAAATAAATATGTGCCCCCACTCCGTAATCTCGCCCACGGCGCGTGATTGGTGGTTTTATAAAACAGCACCAATCTTTCGATTCGAAGACACAGGCAAAGAAGTTTGCCTGTTTGGGGTCAAATGTGCCCCCACTCCGAATCGAACGGGGATCTATTCCTTAGGACGGAACTGTTCTATCCATTGAACTATGGGGGCAATATAAAAGCACTGTTTCCAGTGCTTTTATAATACTCGATTTTGAGGAAGAATGCTATTCTTTGATACCAAGTAATTCCATTATCTTTGGCTTATTAAAGCCGACAGTGAGATTGTTATCGATAATAATAACAGGTACTCCCATCTGGCCAGACTTCTCAATCATTTCCTTACGCTTATCCATATCTTCAGCAACATTGTATTCTGTAAAGGCGATGTTGTTCTCATGGAAGTAATCTTTAGCCATGTGGCAAAAGTGACATGTAGGTGTGCTATATACTGTAACTGTACTCATATAATTTAAAATATTAATTAATAATTCCTTCTCTTATTATTATATCACACGTGTCAAATTTCTATAAATCATCTTCAAAAACCATAATTTCACAATTCTTTTTAACAAAATCTGTGAACTTTCCATGGAACCTTGTGGCTTTCACAATACGGTCATCAATCCAATGATAGTTCCCTCCTCTTGGCTTTCCGAGCATTATGCCATGATATTTGAAGCCATGATCTTTCAGCCACTTCTCTGTGACTTCTTGATGCTCAGGTAATCGTGATGTGAAGAATGTAATAATATGGCCTTCGTCATACCATTTATTTATCATATCTTTTGCATTTGGCATTTCCTCGGCATCAGCCATTCTCCATGGCTCCTCATTTGGAATATCGTCACATATGGTTCCATCAATATCTATAAGATAATTTTTCACACCTATCGGTAAAACCTTACTTCCATTTCTACCCTTTTCGTCTGTTGTATTTTCTAAATCCATAATATTTTTAAAATTAATAATACTGTGCGGGATACGAGAATCGAACTCGTGTCTCAACCTTGGGAAGGTCGCATGCTACCACTATACCAATCCCGCATTTTACTTCTTTCCAAACAATTTTTTTATAAAATCCCAAAAGCTAGTACCCTTAGGTTTGTCAGGCACGGCCTGTGCTGCACTTGCCTCTTGGTCTACGATGACTACCATCTTCTCACCACTCTTCACTAGTTGATATTTATCTCGAAGTGCTGCTTCTACACCTTCGTCTGTTTTTAGTCTATTTATATCACCAGAAAGCATCTTCTCACGATTGTTCAGCTCTTCTATTTGCTCATTCACTAAGGCAGTTTTCTTATTTGTCTCACGCACCTTCTCGACAATACCAATCATATTGTACATGAATAATAATACCAATAAAAAAATAATAAAAAGCATAAGCGGTGAGTGCCATAAGCTGTTTGTAGATTTTTTTTGATATTCTGCCATATTTCTGCTATTATTATATCATGATTTTCGATCCAAAACACAAAGGGAAATTACAGACAGTATCTATAATTATTTCTATACTAGTTATAGTAAGTATGATACTCCTATACATGCCCGCACTTAGATAATTATTCGCTCTTATTGCGCATCATTTTCAAGAAAACATCGTGAGGGATGTTTACTTTTCCCATACCTGCCATACGCTTCTTACCCTTCTTCTGCTTCTCACGAAGCTTCATTTTGCGTGTAATATCACCTCCGTACATATGCTGAGTCACATCTTTCATAAAGGCAGACACGCCCTCTGATGCAAGGATTCGCCCCAAGGCCTTTCCTTGTATCTTGAATGCGAATTGTTGCCGAGGAATTACTTTTTGCAATTTCTCAACTTGGTTTCGAGCATCTTCTTCCACACGGCGTCTAGAAACTACTCGAGTAAATGCTGGCATAACTTCATCTGCTACAAGAATATCGAGGCGAACCACATCTGCTTCTCTATACTCACCTATTTCATAAGATATAGATCCGTATCCCGATGTAAGGCTCTTCAGCTCGTCGAAGAAGTCACGCATGAGTTCACGAAGTGGCATCTCCATAGAAACGGATGATCTATTGTCTCCGAAATTTTCTGTCATATTTACTGTAGCTTCATGTTCGTAAAGGAATGGCATAAGCACACTCACATATTTAACGGGCACAATTATCTTCACATCTACCCATGGCTCAAAAATTTTCAAAGCATTACCGTCGTCAGGAAATAAATGTGGTGAATAAATCGTTTCCTCTTTTCCATTCTTCAAAATTACCTTATAAATAATTGAGGGCATTGTCACCACGAGATCCAAATCAAATTCGCGAGAAAGTCTTTCTGTCACAATCTCAAGGTGGAGCATACCGAGAAAGCCACAGCGGAATCCTCTACCTAGTGAACCAGAAGTTTCTTCTTCATATGAGAATGAGGAATCAGAAAGACGAAGCTTACTAAGTGCAGCCTTAAGTTCAGGAAAATCATCGGCTGATTCAGGATAAACAGACGCCCAAACCACTGGACGAGGATTCATATATCCAGGTAATGCTTCTAGAGGCTTTTTCGCATATGTGATAGTGTCTCCGACAGATGCAATACCAGGCTTTTTAATTCCAGTCACGATGTAACCTATTTCACCACCAGCAATTTGCGCACGGGGTGTTTCCTCTGGAGAAAAAGTTCCAACTTCAAGCGAAATAAATTTCTCATCAGAAACTGCGAAAATAAGTGACTCACCTTTGTCAAAAGTTCCTTCAATCACACGAACATAAACTATAACTCCACGATGGTTGTCGTATTTGAAATCAAATACTAGTGCACGTCCAGATGTTTCATTTAGAATCACTGTTGGCGGAGGAATCCGATTGATGATTTCATTTAGAATTTCTATTACACCTTGGCCAGTTTTACCTGAAGCTTCAAGTATCGTATCTGGGTCAATATCAAGGAGTAGTGCTAGTTCCATTTTAACCTCATCTATACGAGCGAGCGGTGAATCAATCTTCGAGAGTACAGGAATGATTACAAGCCCAGAATCACGCGCCATTTGAAGAGTAGTGAGTGTTTGAGCTTGGACGCCCTGAGTGCAGTCTACGAGCAATATAGAGCCTTCTACGGCCTTTAGGGCGCGAGATACTTCATAAGAGAAGTCTATATGGCCTGGAGTATCTATGAGGTTCAAAATATAGTCCTCACCGTTGTATTTATGTTCCATACGAACAGGCTGCATTTTAATGGTTATTCCACGCTCACGTTCAAGCTCCATAGAATCAAGAACCTGATCCTTCATTTTACGAGCTTCGATAGTACCTGTCACTTCAAGCATACGGTCAGCCAAAGTGGACTTCCCGTGATCTATGTGGGCAATAATGCTGAAATTTCGGATATGCTTTGTATCTAGCGTATTCATATAATAGCCCCATACTACCAGAAAAACACTTAAATTAAAAGAAATAAATTACTATTTACTATATTTGAATATTATGTTATCTTGATTTTGAGCAACTATAGTACAAAGATGCCAAGGTTTGTTGGTAGGGTGACTGAGTCTACGAACTGACTGGTTTTTATCTTTTCCTGGACAGGGAGGCGAAAACACCATCCAATAAACAGCTCAAATCCGGTGGACCATGATTGGTTACCGTTTTTTTTATTCTCAATTTCAGATTACTGTAATTACTCACAGATAGAGGTTCAACCTCTATCTGGTAAATTATCCTCCTCTAATAAAGATGTTTTACCTCTTTCGTTTCGAACCATCGTAACCATTTCTTTACAATGTTTTTCAAAATTTTCACTACCATTAAAAATTTCTAAGATTCTTTCACCTTCCTCTTTTGAAACAATTTTAAAATTATTATTTTTATATTCAAAGTCACTTGCAAAGACCAAATCTATCTTTTCTTTTGGGATATTATGAATTTCATAATTATGTCCCACATATCCAAGAAGTTTATTAAAATAGTTCTCTTCACTGATTAAATGCGATTTAAATTTACCTTGGAATAGAGATCCTGATCGATAATTTTTTGCATTAAAATAATATGTATAGCCTCCTTGTAATCTTTGCATAAATTTTGTTATTCCATTTTCAGATAGTTGTTTCAAAATAAAATGAAAATGATTTGGGTTCAAACAATACGAAACAATTGCAACCAGTGGTTCCTTAGATAGAGGTCGAACCTCTATCTTGGATTTTCTTAAGTTAGCTAGACTACCAACCCCTTCAAGTTGATTAAATTCAATCATACTTTCAATAAATCTAAGCACATCATTCTTATCAGTAAAAATATCTCGCTTATCTACCCCACGATTATATATATGATAATATTGATTTGTAATTAGAGGTTGCTTCCTCATGTAAATATAATAACACAAATCAGATACAGATAGAGGTTCAACCTCTATCTGATGATGATATGCTTGAAGAATTTTTCGCGGAAGTTCACAGCTTTGTCTATTTCTTCATCTGTCATATTTTCTCCATTTGGAGTGAGGATTAGCTTATCATCATCGTCATCTAGCCTGTGTATGATGGCAATGCAAATCCCCTCCGCAGTTTCAAGCGGAATCTGTGGACCAATAAAATACGCATCCAGTTCATCACCATCCGGCGCTAAAGTGTCTGGAATATAACCATAATTATATTCATAAAAAGCATTCTTGTAGAAGGTCCCGTAAGGCTGATCAATAACTATCTTCACTTTCTTTCCAAGATATTCTTTGCACATATCCAAGCTCGTAGACTTTCCATCTACAAGTTTATTTTTATTGTCTTCAAAATTTTCTTCATTCATAATTATTCAATGAATCCCCCTACTTGGTGATTCCAAAGATCCGCATAGTTTCCATTTTTTGCAATGAGCTCAGCGTGAGTTCCCTCCTCTGTAATTTCTCCATCTTCGAGAACTAGAATTCTATCCATTTTCTGAATTGTAGAAAGTCTGTGAGCTATCACAATAGTCGTCTTGCCTTTCATAAGCTCATTCAAAGCATCTTGAATGTATGATTCAGAAATACTATCAAGTGAGCTCGTAGCTTCATCTAGTATCAGTATTGGCGCATCTTTTATCATTGCACGCGCTATAGCCACACGCTGACGCTCACCACCAGAGAGCTTCACACCACGCTCACCCACAAGAGTCTCATAACCTTTAGGCAATTTTGTAATAAATTCATGAGCATGGGCCTTCTTCGCCACTTCGATAATTTCTTCCATACTTGCATTTGGCTTTCCATAAGAAATATTCTCACGAATAGATCTATGGAATAATATAGATTCTTGAGGCACATATGAGATGGCGCTGCGCAAATCATCCTGTCTTACGCTCTTCACATCCTGACCATCAATTGTAATACTTCCTTCTGAAACATCAGAGAATCTTAAAATAAGATTTGTGAATGTAGACTTACCAGCTCCAGAGTGACCCACAAGCCCAATTCTTTCTCCAGCTTTAATATCTAAATTAAAATTTGAGAAAACTTCTTGCCCGTTTGGGTACTTGAAAGTTACATCATTAAATTTAATATAACCCTTATTAATTAGAATTTCCTCAGGCTTTTCAATATCTAATATATCTGGCTTTATCTCGAATATATCAATGATTTCTTTCATATCAGCAGATGCTTTCATAAAACGCATGAGCGCCATACCTAATCCCCATAGTTTATCGAAAACTAATGCCATGTAAGTTTGAATAAGCACAACTGTACCAGTCGTCATTTTGTCTTGAATCCACAAATTTACAGTAAAATAAAGTAGTAGTCCTTGAGTTACAAAAACAATTACATGCTGTATAAATTCCACACGAAGTACCAAGTACCATGATTTTTTACTTTTATCTGAACCATCTTGTGTAAGAATTTTAAATCTATCTATTTCATTCTTTCTTGCTGAGAATATTTTCAAAGCTAGGATATTACCAAAAACATCAGCCAATCTTCCTGAAATCATCGAATCAGATTGAGCCTCCAAAACATCATATTTGATCTTCTTACGAGTTGAAATAATTATAATAGTTAAATATATAATAACGAAAATCAAAAAGTATAATGAAATTTCACGAGCTTTTTGATATAAAACTATAAAGATACCAGTGAGTAAAATGGAAATAGAATAAAAGTCATATATCAAAATATCAAACATTTGTTCAAATGAGCGAACCAATCGATTGGACTTAGTCACCAAGCTACCAGAGAATGTGTTTGCAAAAAAAGTTTGAGATTGGCTACTAATCTTCTCAAAAGCAAAGTCTCTCAAATTTTTAGTTACATTAATCTCGAGGTTAAATATAAGAAATTTACAAAATCTAGATACAAAAAGTAATATGAAGCGAAATCCGATAAGTATGAGTACTATGTTAAATAGTCCTTCCGCTAAAGTTGCGTGTGGGACATTGTTATAAAGAGACAGTGTATCAATAATTTTCTTAAAATAAATTGGTACGATAATACCATCGAGTACTATACGAGTTCCAAAAAGCACAAATATAAAAATAAGCGCGACTTTGTATTGCCGCATTTGTGGCCAAATATATTTAAATATACCTTTAAATAAGGACATTTTTAAATAATACCAGAAAAGGCTTGGAAATAAAAGATTTTACAATTCTGCTTGCTCTGGAGCAATAACTTTTTCCTTCCAAAATTTATGAGTAACGGCTTTAGTTATAGAAATAAATTCCTTATTTTTAAGCAATATTAGTACAATACAAAATACAATTATTCCTGCAATGCCTGCGACGAATCCTTGCAGGAATACTCCTATAAATGTTGAGAGCGAAAATACATTATCAAGAATTCCAAGCATTAGATACGCTACAGAACCTAAGGCAATAGACGCAATGCTAACTTCGAAAATAGTACGATTAATACCAGAATTATAATTCTTCATAAAATCCTTTTTAAATATTCCCCAAAGTAGCACCACATTAACTAGTGAGCCCAGTGCATACGCAAATGGAAGAGCCAGCATTATAGTACCGTGCACACCTTGCACACGAAGGAGTGATTCTATGTTAGTCTGAAATCCTGAATAAGACTGAAATACATGAATAGATACATAACCTAGGATTATCACCAGGATTGATGATGATAGGTTTACGAGTAGTGGCTTCTTAGTATTCCCTGCAGCATAATACCCACGCACAAGTAAGAGTACGAGCGCTTGTGAGCATAGTGATATTACAAAAAGTGCTACGCCTGCTGCTGTGAGCCTAGTCTGTGCCCAAGAGAAAGAGTTTGATCCAAGGATAACGCGTACTATCTGAGCACGGAGCACGATGAAGAGTGCCATAGTCGGGAGTGACCAAAAGATTATTTGTCTTGCACCTTCCACGATTTGGCTACGGAAATTTTCAATATTTTTTGAATTAAAGCTATGAACTAGCATCGGGAATGCTGCTACCGAATATGATATGCCGATTATTCCCACAGGCACAGACTGCAAATTAAATGAAAACGTGAATAGTGAAATTGACCCAGGCACTAGAGTGGAGGCAAGAGCGATAAGCGCCATAAATGCAAAGCTACCAAATGAAAGCGTGAGAGTGCGTGGTAATGATACTTTTACAATACTATATATCTCATTCCAATCAATATTTTTTACAAATTTAAGTCTAATACCGGCTTTACTTACAGTCGGAATTTGTATGAGCATATGAAATAGTGCTCCAAGTATCACACCTATCGCCAGACCTTGCACGCCTAAAGTAGGATAGATCAAAACTATACCAAGAATAATTCCAAGATTGTAAAAAACTGGAGAGAGTGAGAAAATAAAAAACTTTTTTGTAAGCTGAGTAATCGTACCAATCAAATTGGAAATACCGATCAAGATTGGCGAGATTAACATCATTCGGCTTGTATTTACAAGTAGATGCATTTGATCTGGAGAAAATCCTGGGGCTATTAGATTAGCAAGATATGGCATAAATATAAAAATTACTCCAGAACAAGCCAGCATTACTAACAGAAATGCTGAGAAAGTATTATTCATAAATTTTCTAACCTCAGCGTTATATTCCACGTCCCCACCCATCCTCTTTACGATAAACGGCATAAGCACCGTGACTGAAGCAAGAGATCCGAGTGACACATAAAGGAAATCCGGCACTCTAAATGCTGCATAATATACATCAAGTGTTGGACCTGCACCCACTACATGTGCAAGCAATCTATCACGAACAAGTCCTAAAATCTGAGACAAGAAAGCGAATGCACCTAAGAGTAGTGCTGCTTCATTTATAGAATGAAATTCTTTATTTAAAAATTGAAAAATCTTCTTTACCATTTCGTATTAAGCTTTTTTCGGTAAGATGTTATCTTTCTTATCTTTTGTATTTAAGACTGGGGTAGGCGTATTTTCAATTTTGCCATTAAAAGCATTAGTTACATCAATATTTTCTGGGAATAATGTATGCAGTAGCTCAAATTGCTTATGGGACTCATCAGCTCTACCAGCCTTTCTATATGCAAGTCCAAGTAAATATCTTGCATTATGATAATTTGGGTCTATCGTAAGTGCCATTTCAAAAGCGCTGATGGCTCCAGTATTGTCGTTATTATTGTACTTCAATCCACCGAGCTTAAAATATACTGAGGCATCTCTCGGTGCGGCTGCAGCAGCAAGCTCCGCATCTCCTATTGCGCCACTTACATCACCTGCATCAAATTTAATTTGTGCACGCATAAATATAGCATCGATGTAATCACTCTTGATTTTTAGAGCCTCTTCTATATATGATTTTGCCTTCTCTGTATCCTTATTTACTATTTCCAACTGTGCACGAGCAAGTAGAATCCCAGGATTGTTAGGAGAGAGTTTTGAAGCTTGTTCATAAGATGAAGCTGAATTCTCATAAGTACCCTTAACACCTATAGATAATAACACTGCGTAGATATCACCAGCATTTTTCCAATTTAAGTAATACTTAGGATTCTGTTTTATTGAACTTGCCACAGCAGATTCTATGTTTGTAATTTTATCTTGAGTCACAGACTTTACAGTATCAGCGGATAGAGTTTTGTCTGCAAGAATAGTTTGAATTTCGGCAAGATATATTTGTGATAAATTTGAGTAATAAATATCATTTTTATCAAGTGCTATACCCTTTAATATTTTAGATTCAGAACGAGAAAGCTCAATCAGAGAATTGTCTTTTGGTGAACTAGTAGAGACATATACTACTCCGGTAAACTTTTCAGCATAAATATAGCAAGTGCTAACAGAAAGTATCATAAGTAAAACTAAGCCAAAGATAGAGAAGAAACTCGTACGTGGATCATCCAGATACGATTTCTCATGAACAGGTAGTAGATTCAGATTTACTAATGTGCCTATAAATACTCCAGTAGATGCGAATAGCATTACGAGTAAGGTAAAATTAGGATTTGAAATAAATGCTGAAATCCAAAAGTACAATGCAAGTAATAGAGAAATAGCAATATACCTACTAGCTTCAGGTCTACGAAAAATCAAACTTAAGGATTGTATAGCTCTCAAAATAAAAATAATAAATAAAAGTAACCAAGACGCGAAGCCAAGAATACCAGTTGTAATTAGAAATGTAGGTATCATTCCAAAACCGGATTGGAAATCTATACCCCAAAACATAGATTGCATAACTTGCATTGGCTTCCAAAGTGACCAATCTAGAGCAAAAGTATTTGGACCTGTACCAAATAATACATTGTGCTTTAGTGATGGGGCTACCATATTCATCGTTCCAGATATAGATGGATAGATTTCAGGAGTAATAGTTCCAAAGTATTGAGCAACAATACTAGACGCAGAAGTATTGCCAACTAAAAATAATAGCGAGATAAGCACTACAACAAATGAAAGGTATGGAAAATTTTTAAGCGTTCTATCATTGGTACGATTCTGAGAAATACTATATACGAAAATTAGAAGTGCGAAAACACCAACAAGTATCCATACGAAGTAGGTATTAAGAAGCATTAGTAAAAATAGTGAGATAAAACCAAATATGGATAATAATATTTTATATATTTGTTTAATTTTTACGAATTCTAGAATTGAAATAAT
>CALRFQ010000018.1 GCA_943356675.1 Candidatus Nomurabacteria bacterium | reverse complement strand
TTAATTAAAAAAGAAGTGGAAATATGTTTCTCCTTCATATTGTCGTCCTTAGAGAGTTCACGAGTTAGGATGGAAGTAAGACCAAGGTCAGAGAAAACCATGTATAGTGCACAAAGTGATATGGCATAAGAAAATGCACCCCAGTCTGACACACCGAGTATTCTTATCGCATAAAAGATAATAAATACTTTAATTAGCCGGCTAGTTAGTTCACCAAATCCAAGCCAAAAGGAGTTTTTTAATATTGTTTGGTTTGTATTATTATTCTTAAATAAAAATGCTTTTACTTTTTCCATTTTATTTTAGTGGGTGAAGATTATTTGTATCGTACGCAAAATTATTCCAATATCTAAGAATATATTTTGATTTTTTATGTAGTATAAATCATATTCAAATTTTTCTTTTGAACCTTCGATTGTATTTGCGTAGCGGTACTTTATTTGAGCCCAGCCTGTGAATCCGGGGCGTATAATATGGCGGAATGAATAGTAGGGAATGTCCTTATTTAGTAATTCTACGAATTCAGGTCTTTCAGGTCTAGGACCTACAAGCGCTATGTCGCCCTTTAGGATGTTTATCATTTGTGGAATTTCATCTATATGAGTTTTGCGAAGTACTTTACCGATTTTTGTTACTCTCTCATCTTTATTGCCAGTGGACCATTTAGCCCCATTTTCTTCCGCATTTATTTTCATTGAACGGAGTTTGTATAATTTAAAAACTTTTCCATTTAGTCCGACACGTTGCTGTATATAAAACACCGGGCCTTTGTCATTTATATAAATAAATATAACACTTAGAATTATAAGTGGAGAAGTTACTACGAGTACAACTAATGCAAAAGTTATATTTAGTACGTATGAAACTAAAGTGTAAAAAATGTCTTTCTTAATATCAACATTTTCAATTATAAATGATAGATCGATGTACTCTACAGGAATTTTATATAAATATTTCTCGTATGCTTTAGCTGTATCTGTTATGTCTATATTATTCGTGTATAAGTTTAGGATGTTTTGATTTAGTACTTGAGCCCCTTGATCTAGGATTATAGTTGAGCCATTAAAATTATTCATGTCTAATTTAATTTCATTGATGTCTTTAAACTTACCGACAATTTCAAGGCCAATCTGAGGATTACCAGAAATGATTTTTTCTAGCTCTATAAGTGGCTTCGAATTTCCGACCAAGATAGCTGGCTTCCTGATTGTCTTTGCAAGTAGATTGTAAATAAGTCTTCTGATTAGGAATGAAATAATTCCAAAAGATATTACCTGAATAATCAAATTAATTTTTGGGGCGATACCAAAACTTGGAATGAAATAGAAAAGGAGCATTCCAACTGCAAATGAAGTGACAAGTGCGAGTGCCCACTTTTTGAGGTAGGGGATGTTTGGCTTTATATTTAAGAGATCATAAAGTCCGAAAATATAGAAAATAATCACCCATGTGATGTAAAGTACAGTGAAGGGTATGGTGTGTATATTTATAGCTTCACTATATGACTCAGGATTAAAACGTATAAATATGAGTAAACCAAATGAGGCTAGGAAGGACACAAGGTCCCCAAAGACTATAATCCAAGTTCTTTTCATATGGTTATATTAGCATAATTTGCCCAATTTTATATAAAAATGAAAATATGATTATAAAATGTACATATGCTATAATATATGTATGTTCACCAAGCATTCAATCAAAGTTATAGTGTTATTTTGCGGGATGGTTGTTCTTGGTCTTATCGTTTTAGTAATAATGAATAAATATAAGTAATTAGTTGACAAATTTGGTTAATTTGCTACTATATTTGGGTACGCCGTAGACAGAAGGCATTTATAAGCCCTTCCGAGGTATCTCAAAAGTCATTTATGATTTGGATACGGCCGTTATTGGTCGATTTTTTAATTTAGGAAACAATATTATGGCAATTACATTAACCAAAAAGAAAGAGCTCGTAGTAGGGCTCGAAGCATCTCTTAAGGATGCGAACTCGGTGGTATTTGTGAAATTCGATAAATTGACTGTAGCTGATGTGAACACTCTTCGCAGAAACTTACAGAAAAGTGATGTCGGATACGTTGTAGCAAAGAAGACTCTCCTAAAGCGTGCACTTGGTTCTAAGAACATCGAAGGCGAAATGCCTGAGATGCCTGGCCAAATAGCTATCGCTTACGGCACAGACTTACTTGCTCCAGCTCGTGAAGTCCTAGCTTTCTACAAAACACACAAAGACAATATTTCTATCGTCGGTGGAGTGTTTGAAGGAAAGTATATGGACAAGGCAATGATGGAAAGTATTGCAAATATTCCTCCACGTGAAGTTCTCCTTGCGCAGATTGCATATCTTCTCAAGAGTCCAATTCAACGTTTGGCAATTGCAGTAAACCAGGTTGCTGGTCAGAAAGCTTAGTAGTTTCCCATAGGTCGGACCTATGGGCAAAATTAATAAAAATAAAGTCCATAGGTCCGACCTATGGGAACATAAAATTATATGGCAAAATTTGATTCATTTCTTACAGAACTCGAAGGCGCTTCAGTTCTAGAACTCAATGACCTTGTAAAGGCTATTGAAGAAAAATTCGGAGTTTCAGCAGCCGCAGTATCAGCAGCTCCAGCTGCAGGTGCAGGTGAAGCAGCAGAAATAAAGGATGCTTTCACAGTTGAACTTACTTCAGCAGGTGAAGGTAAAATCGGTGTTATGAAAGTAGTTAAAGAAGTATTAGCACTTGGCCTTAAAGAGGCTAAGGACTTAGTAGATGCAGCTCCATCTGTTCTTAAAGACGGTATGAAGAAGGCAGAAGCTGAAGACTTCAAAAAGAAATTAGAGGAAGCTGGCGCAAAAGTGACATTAAAATAAACATCGTTTATTTTAAGACACGTTGCGAGCCGGAGCGGTTTACAGTCTCACCAGAGACTGTCGCGAGGCAGGGTCGTGGAATTTTATGAGCGACGGCGAGCAAAATATCCCTGACCAAAGGTTACACTTAAGTAATTTTTCCCAAATTCTTTACCCAAAAAACCACCCCTTGCGGGGTGGTTTTTGATGGCGTATACTACGGGTTATGGAAACACTAGCAAAACTTTTCGGAGGTCAGGCCAGAATTAAAATAATGCGTTTATTTTTACTAAATATGTATCAGTCCTTTACTGTGGACGATGTATCGACTCGTAGCCGAGTAATGCATGCTGGTGCTCGCCGTGAGCTCTCAGCACTAGTGGCTATGGGCTTCATTAAGCACCGTTTAATTACAAAAGAGGGGGCAAGAGGCGCAAAGAAGAAAGTGGGTGTTTACACACTAAACCAAGGATTTTCTTACCTCCAGCCTATTAAGGATTTACTTATAGATCCAAACATTTTACTTCAAGAAGATTTACTTCAGCGTTTCAAGCCAATCGGCAAGATTAAGCTTATGGTAGTAGCTGGCGTATTCATAGGTGACGAGAAAAGTCGCGCAGATATACTAATAGTAGGTGACAAGCTTAAGAAGAACGTGCTTCAGCAGGTGGTAAAGGGCCTAGAATCAGAAGTGGGAAAGGAGCTTGATTATGTGCTTTTTGAGACTGAAGAGTTCATGTACCGCCTGAGTATGTACGACAAGCTCGTTTCAGACATCCTAGATTTCCCTCATGAGAAGCTTATAGACCTCGGGCAGTTATCCACACATCCTTCTCGCAAGTAGCATATATTTGGTATAATAATAGGGTACTTAAAAAGGTCGAAGCTTTTAGTACTCATTATTATTTATTACATACTCAAAATTCTAGTTATGTTAATTTCAACATGGGGAGAAGTTTTTAGCGGGTCACTCATGAATCTTTGGTTTGGTTTCATGAGCTTCGTACCTAGTTTTATCGTAGCAGTTATTATTTTTATTGTTGGATGGGTTGTGGGCTCTATCATTGGTAAGGCTCTAAGTCAGGTTGTCGCAACATTAAAGATTGATAAGCTTTTCGCATCAGCTGGTGCAGAAGATTTACTTAATCGTGCAGGCATGAAGCTAAACGTTGGTGGCTTCATTGGTATGATCGTAAAGTGGTTCATCATTGTCGTTTTCTTAATGACAAGTTTGGAAATCATGGGTCTTACACAGGTAAATGATTTTCTAAAGGAATCAGTTCTGTTCTACTTGCCAAAGGTTGTGATCGCAATGCTCGTACTTGTAATCGCTACAGTACTTGCTGAAGGAATGAAGAAGATCGTATCAGGTGCTGCAAAGGCAGCAAGTGTACAATCTGCAAACATGCTTGGTGCTATCACAAGTTACGCAATCTGGATATTCGCTTTCATCATTGCTCTATCTGAGCTTGGTATCGCGACATCATTTATGCAGGTTCTATTCACTGGTCTTATCGCAATGCTTGCGATCGCCGGCGGACTCGCATTTGGACTTGGTGGCAAGGAAGCAGCAGCTCGTGCTATCGACAAAGTTTCTGGTGAGATGAAGATGTAATTATATAATTCTAAAAGCACTAAAAATCGCCCCTAAAAGGGGCGATTTTTAGTGGTTTCCGAGGGGGATTTGGGGGTAAGTTTGAGGGTAGGGGGAAATGCTTGACTTTCGTTTTCGGTTAGTATAATATACGAATCACGATGTTAATAAAAGAAATCACCAAAACCAAAGCGGTATAAATAAGACTCTTTTGTTTTATTTGTCCGCCACGAGGCGGTTTTTTAATTTACTAACATTTGTCCATTGATAATTTCATTCTGTTTCCACTCACTGTTATCCTAAATTTTTTAGGGTCTTTTACCGAGTGGAAAACAGTCACCCCACCATGAGCGGTGGGGCGTTAGATACTATTCGGAGAGAATGGTATCTAACAAAAGATATAAAGTAGGTCTTTGCTATGGACAGGAGCGGTCTTGAAAATAGCGAGGACGAATATGAAAGTGATTTCATATTGTGTGGTTTTTAAATTTCCTAATAGGAAATTAAGAGTATATGGTGGATGCCTTGACATAAAATGGCGACGAAAGACGTGACCGGCTGCGATAAGTTTCGGGGAGGTGCCTAGTGACCTTTGATCCGGAAATTTCTGAATGGGGAAACCCACATCGGTTTACCCGATGTACATTCAAATTTAATTTGAATGAGCGTACCTGGGGAAGTAAAACATTTCAGTACCCAGTGGAGTAGAGACCAATAGGAATTTTCTAAGTAGCGGCGAGCGAAAAGAAAGAAGCCCAAACCTACCTTCATTCTTTGTATATACGCAAGTGTATACAGTGATTGACGGTGGGGGTTGTAAGGTGACAATGTAGATTTATCTAGAAGAGTTACAAAATTGATAGTTAGAATAATCATCTGGAAAGATGAGCCATAGACGGTGATAGCCCGGTATTCGAAAATTATTAATCTCTTTGATTGTCATTCTTGAGTAGCTCAAGACACGAATAGCTTGAGCGAATCTGCCGGAACTAACCGGCAAGGCTAAATACATTTTATGATCGATAGTGAACTAGTACCGTGAGGGAAAGGTGAAAAGAACCCTGATAAAGGGAGTGAAATAGATCTGAAACCATATATTTACAAGGAGTCGGAGCGGACGATTTATCGTTCCGCCACGGCGTGCCTATTGAAGAATGAGCCAACGAGTTAATTTATGCTGCAGGCTAAGCTGTTAGAACAGTGGAGCCTTAGGGAAACCGAGTGTTAATAGCGCGAACAAATTATGTAGTATAACTTAGACCCGAAGCCAGGTGAGCTTGCCATGAGCAGGATGAAGTTTGTCGAAAGATAGATGGAGGTCCGAACCGGTGACCCGTGCAATAGTCTCGGATGACTTGTGGTAAGGAGTGAAAAGCTAATCGAACCTGGTAATAGCTGGTTCTCTCCGAAATAGCTTTAGGGCTAGCGTCATGTGTTCCTCTTGGGGGTAGAGCACTGGAAGGTTTCGACAGGGAGCAATCTCGCGACACCTATCAAACTCCGAATACCAAGAGCTAAAACATGGCAGTTAGGCTATGGGGGCGAAGCTCCATCAGCCAAAAGGGAAACAGCCCAGATCTCTATTTAAGGTCCCTAAGTTTACGTTAAGTGCAAGTCAAGGAGGTAAAATTTCTCTGACAATGAGGATGTTGGCTTAGAAGCAGCCATCATTTAAAGAAAGCGTAACAGCTCACTCATCAAGAGATTTCGCACCGAAAATAATCGGGGCTAAACGTAACACCGAAACTGAGGATTTAAAATTGCTTCGGCAATTATAAGTGGTAGGAGAGTATTCCGCTCGGCGTTGAAGGTAAAGGGGTGACCCATACTGGAGCGTGCGGAAGTAAGAATGTTGGCACAAGTAACCGCAAGGAAGGTGAGATCCCTTCCCGCCGAAAGATTAAGGTTTCCTTGGCAATGGCGATCATCCAAGGGTTAGTCGGTCCTAAGGGGATGGTGAAAACCGAACCCGATGGGCACATGGTTAATATTCCATGACTTCTATTTTATTCGAAGAAAGGACGGAGTGCTGTATGCATTGCATATTATTGGATTTATGTTTGTGGTATGAGGATGGTTTCCAGGAAAATCCGGAAGCTGACGTTAAAGTAACATCCGAGTACAGCAGAGACCTAAGGGTACGCCCGAGGGAATAATGCAAAGCGCGCTTCCAAGAAAAGTTTCTAAGGTTAATAAAATAGAATCCGTACCGTAAACCGACACAGGTAATCAGGTCGAGTAGACCAAGGCGAACGAGTGAGAGGTCTTCAAGGAACTCGGCAAAAAAGCAGCCGTAACTTTGGAATAAGGCTTGCCCCAACTTCGGTTGGGGCCGCAGCGAAAGTATCTCTGGCAACTGTTTATCAAAAACACAGCTCCCTGCGAACACGTAAGTGGATGTATAGGGGGTGACGCCTGACCAATGCCAGAAGGTCAAACAACGGTGGTGCGATTATATCAAGCTGGCTGTTGTAAGCCCTGGTGAATGTCGGCCGTAACTATAACGGTCCTAAGGTTCTTGATTTGAACTTCGGTTCGAATCAAGAACGGACTAGGACGGTTATAGAAAAAGATAAACAATTAATAAAAATTCATAACACATTTTAAGCTACCTACAATGATAGTAATACATTTGTAGTCCAAACTTGATTAACGAGAGACCAACGTCAAGCATCCTACCCATATCGATATATGAGAGGATGAAGATAGAGTCCTTCTTAGGGGTACAGAAGAGCGAAGTACCTTGTCGGGTAAGTTCCGACGCGCACGAATGGCGTAATGACTGGAGAACTGTCTCGAAGACCTGCTCGGTGAAAATACAATACCGGTGAAGATGCCGGTTAAGCACAGATAGACGAAAAGACCCTAGAAGCTTTACTGCAGCTTGATATTGAGCATATCATTACACTACGTAGCATAGTTGGGAGAGGTTATACGGAAGATTTCGGTTTTCCGGTACTCGTCAGTGAAATACCAATTTTTGTGATTATATGTTCTAATCTCCACGGCAAAAACGGGGAGAGACAGTATCTGGTGGGTAGTTTTACTGGGGCGGTATCCTCCTAAAGAGTAACGGAGGAGTTTATTAAGGTTAGCTAGGCGCGAATGGAAACCGTGCCGATAGTGTAATGGCACAAGCTAGCTTAACTGCAAGACGGACATGTCGAGCAGATACGAAAGTAGAACATAGTGAACCGACAATTCGCATTAGATGCGGTTGAAGATTAACGGATAGAAGCTACTCTAGGGATAACAGGCTAGTTCCGCCTAAGAGTTCATATCGACGGCGGAGTTCGGCACCTCGATGTCGGCTCACCTTATCCTCCTGGTGGAGAAGCTGGGAAGGGTTTAGCTGTTCGCTAATTAAAAAGGTACGCGAGCTGGGTTCAAACCGTCGTGAGACAGGTTGGTCTCCTATCTACTGTGCTCGTTGATTCTTGAGAAGATTTGCTCCTAGTACGAGAGGACCGGAGTGAACTGACCTCTGGTGTGTCGGCTCTAGCGCCCGCTGGACTGCCGAGTAGCTATGTCGGGAATGGATAACCTCTGAAAGCATCTAAGAGGGAAGCCAGCTTCAAGATTAGGAATCGTTTGAGAAACGTGAGAGATGATCACGTTGATAGGCACCAGGTGTACGCATAGTAATATGTTCAGCCGAGGTGTACTAATTGTTCGATTCCTATTAGGAAATTTGAAAATCACACATCATCATTACTTTATATCTTATAGACTGCACCTAACGGTGGAATGAATTACAAACAAAATAAATTCTGTTGAATTTTTTGTTCTGGTGATTTGGCATTGAGGTCACACCCGATCACATTCCGAACTCGGAAGTTAAGCTCACATGTGCCGATGATACTCATTCGTGGGGAAAGTAGGTTGTCGCCAGAACAAAGAATTCAACTCCTAAAAAACACCTTAATTTAAGGTGTTTTTTGTCACTTGACAGAATTATGTAAAGTTGATATAATAAAATTAAGTACGTTTACGGTATGTACCTATCCCAAGTGCAATTTGCAAAAGGTGATTATTCTAAAATAGCCGATTTATTAACTCTTTAATTTTAAATCAAATGAAAAAGAAAGATCAAACAAGCCGCGGTCCTACAAAAAAAGTGACCGAAAAAGTTTTTGAATTTATTATTTTACCTTTGTAAACACCGGTGCCATCATGCCAAACATTAAATCAGGCTTTACCTAGCTAAAGCCAATCAAGAAAATAAAGCCTTCCGCATAATACGGAGGGCTTTATATTTTTATATAAAAGTTTAATAAGCACACATTTCAATAATGTGTGTTTTCTGTTATTATATAGTATATGTCTTGGGCACTTAGGCGACAGCTATTTTATATGTTGATTGTACTTGCGTTTATCGCTCTTGTACTTTTCGGCATTTTCTATCCAGTAATTTTCAAAGCTCCTAGCTGTACTGATAAAAAGCAAAATGGTGGGGAAGTTGGAGTGGATTGCGGAGGTCCTTGCTCGATGTATTGCAAGAGCCAGGTTTCAGATCCAGTTGTGCTTTGGAGTCGCGCATTTCCTGTCGTCGGAACAAATTACAATCTACTAGCATTTGTAGAGAATCAGAATAAGCGCGGTGCAGTAGCGAAAGCTGATTATGAATTCAAAGTTTATGATACGAACAATCAATTGATTGGCCGTAGGACTGGCACGACTTTTATACCGCCAAATCAGCGCTTCCCAGTATTTGAATCACGCTTCGATGCAGGAAGTGCGACTCCTCGCTATGTGACATTTTCATTTACAAATGAACTTGTATGGTGGGTGAAAGATCCTGTGCTCTCTACTTTACCGCTACGTGTAGATAGGGTAGTACTAGGAGAAGACACACAAGCTCCAAGCCTTACAGCCCGAATTTCCAATGAATCAATTTACGATTTGCCAGAATTTGATGTAGTTGCGATACTCTACGATAGTATGCACAATGCTATAGCAGTTTCGAAAACTCATAAAGATAGCTTAGGTAGCAACACATCCGCGCCACTACTCTTCACTTGGCCCACAGCATTTTCAGACACTCCAGTAGCACCTCTCACGGTTCTGCCGATGATTAACCCCTTTAGTGTTTCGTTTTAATTATGACTCCCGTTAGAAGCCGCGGTCGCAATTTTAATATGTTAATTAAAGTAAGTACGGTATTGACCGCGACCTGCTTCTAACGGGATGAATAGTAAATTATTTAAGATAGATTGGTTACTTTTTCTGTTTATTCTGCCAGTTCTCTCTGCAGGATTGATTACAATGAAAAGCTTCACGGGAGCTGATGTGTATTTCACTCACCAATTAGTTTGGATCGGAATTTCTTTTTTAGTTTTCTTTATTTTCTCATGTATAGATTTTCGTTTCTTGAAAAGAACTGATGTATTGGTGGCACTCTTTTCAATATTTTCACTCCTACTTATTTTAGTTTTTATTTTTGGACACGTGTCCAATGGTGCCAAGAGTTGGTTTTCATTTGGCGGATTTTCCTTTCAGCCATCAGACATGATGAAGCTAGTAGTGATACTTATGCTTTCTAAATATTTTTCACGTCGCCATGTGGAGATCAGAAATATTAAGCACTTATTTATCTCTGGATTATACGCACTCATTCCATTTCTATTAGTATTTTTCCAGCCGGATTTCGGTAGTGCTATGATAATCTTTTTTATATGGTTTGGTATGGCACTCGTGTCTGGAATTTCGAAAAAGCATTTGCTTATGGTCGTAGCCGGTGGAGCGATAATATTTGCTGGGCTATGGCTTTTCGCTTTTCATCCATACCAGAAAGCTAGAATACATAATTTCGTAAACCCACTTGCCGATGTTCATGGCACTGGCTACAACGTTTACCAATCAACTATTGCTGTTGGTTCTGGTCAGATTCTTGGCAAAGGTGCAGGGCTCGGAACACAATCGAGGTTAAACTTCCTACCAGAGTATCAAACCGATTTTATTTTCGCAGCCTTTGCTGAAGAATGGGGTTTCTTGGGTTCGTTGTTGCTTTTCATTCTTTTAGGGCTTATACTTTGGCGGATACTGCATAATGCACTATTGGGTGCAACGAATTTTGAAATGCTCTTTGGTATAGGACTCGCGATTTATTTTATGAGTCATTTTATTATTAATATAGGTATGAATATAGGTCTTATGCCAGTAACGGGTATCACACTGCCACTCATGAGTTACGGAGGATCGCACTTACTTACTGAGTTTATGGGGCTCGGAATTCTTATGGGGATGAGATCTTATAATACCGTCGCTCATCGAGACGATATGCGTAATGAATTTTTAGGAATATAAAATATATGATTATAGATGGAAGAAAAATAAGAGATGAAATACTGCAAAATGTTGCAAAAGAAATTAAAAAGCTTTCTTTTGTGCCAGTTTTTTCTGATATCTTGGTAGGGAGTGATCCAGTATCAGCTCAGTATGTGAGAATGAAAGCTCGTACTGCTGAATCTGTGGGAATACGTTTTCATAGTGCAGATTTCCCAAGTACTATTACAACTACAGAGCTACTTAATGAAATTGAAAAGATAAATAATATAAGTAATATTTGTGGGGCGATTGTGCAATTACCAATCCCAGAGAGTTTAGATAAAATCCAAATTTTGAATGCTATTGATTCATCTATCGATGTGGATTCTCTTGGTGCTTCAGCAAGTCTCAAGTTCTACGGTGGAGATGTATCTGTAGGTTATCCAACGGCGCTCGCGTGTATGGCAATACTGGATTCACTACACTTGGATTTGAAAGGAAAGAAAATCGTTGTAATCGGTCAAGGTCAGCTAGTGGGGAAGCCTGTCACATTCCTGCTAGAATCTCGAGGCCTTAAGGTAGATGTAATTACTAGAAAGACTGAGGAGAAAAATAAAAAGGATTTAATGAAGAATGCAGATGTAATTATTTCTGCTACTGGTCAAGGAAAATTTATTACAGGAGATATGATCAAAAAAGGTGTAGTCATCATCGATGCAGGTACTTCTGAGGGTAGTGGTGGTATCGTGGGTGATGTGGATTTGGACACTGTTGCACCAATTGCATCATATGTCTCACCTGTTCCTGGAGGAGTGGGGCCTGTGACTGTGGCCATGCTACTATCAAATGTACTAATAGTCGCTAAGCGTAAATAATATGAATTTATCGATTTTTAATTTTCTATTTTCTTTGTCAGCAAATCATACGACTGCTGTTCTATCACTTTTCGTATCAAATGTATTAATTTATATACTACTAT
>CALRFQ010000017.1 GCA_943356675.1 Candidatus Nomurabacteria bacterium | reverse complement strand
TAATATATATATTTATACTGTTTACTGTCCCATTTGCAAATGTTTATGCTTTTTCCACATATGAACCCAGGGCAACTCCATCTCAAGTGATTGTAATTTACAACACTGCTTATTCTACTGATGCAGATTCTGATGCAGTGCAAGATAGTTTGGAGTTGGCTAATTATTATAAGACGAAAAGAAGTATACCAGTAGGTAACGTCATCGGGGTTTCAGCACCACTTACGGAAGTCATCACTCGAGCACAATATAATACTCTGAAGTCTACGATTGAGAGTGCTATCACAGGTGCAGGTCTCACAGACTCTGCAAAGTATTTAGTGCTTATGAAAGGTATGCCACTTAAAGTTACAGATACAGTAGATGCAAATAATAATGACATAGATAAGCCATACAATATTTATGAAAATTATTCTTCAGTGGATGCAGGATTAGTTTTTCTTTACCAGACATATAGTACAGACGGGCAAGTCTTGAATCTATATTACAATGCAGATCCGAGTTATACTTTAGATTACAGATTTAATACAAATCATTTTACAGATGTTGATGTAACAATGAAGTACCTCGTCACAAGACTGGACGGCTACACTGTGGCAAATGTGAAAAGCATGATCGATAGAGCATACAGTGCAGACACTACCGGTAGTGGGTATTTTGTATTAGATAAATTTAACAGCCATGGTTTCCATCTAGATAGTATGACTGAAGCTGCAACTTCGCTTGGGTCAATTGGAGCAAATTTCCATCCTGATCCAATATCAACGGGTGTATCGGCTATCACTTCGGCTCCAGGTAGTGTGGTTGGTTATGCAGGTTATGGAACATATGCTGACTTAGGCATAGATTATTATAATAATGAGCTCTCAGGATTTACATATTTAAATGGTGCAGTAACAAGTACTTACGAGTCATACAATGCATACACAATGAGTGCTGCACCTGGCACTGCTCCATATAAAAATCACGGGCAATTAGGTGAATTCATTGCTGCAGGAGGATCAGGTGGAATAGGGAATGTTTATGAGCCATTTTCCTTCGGAATTTCAAATGAAAGCATTTGGTCTACAGCATATGCAAAAGGCTACGACTGGGCTGATGCAGCTTATATGAGTTTATCGAAGCTTGATTGGACGAGTGTGGTGCTTGGTGACCCACTTATGCACATAGTAGCATCAGCAAGTGTGCCTACTCTAACTACAAGTGCTGCCACAGGTATCACAGCAACTTCTGGAGATTTAAATGGAAGTATCGCTGCAACAGGCGGTGAGAATCCAATGACTCGTGGTTTTAATTATGGACTTACATCCGGTTATGGAAGTACGACAGTATCTCATGGAGATTTTAGTACAGAGATATTTTCTTCTACAATTTCTTCACTTGTATGTGGCACTACATATCACTACCAAAGCTATGCAGTGAATTCTGCTGGTACAGGAACTTCGTCTCCGGATGCCACATTTACTACAGACGATTGCGGGACCACTATTTACTTCTACCCGGACGGAAATTCTAACTGGACGAACGTAAGTAATTGGTGGACTAATTCTATTCATACGATTCCAGCAGGATCTTTACCGACGGGTACATCTCAAACCATTATATTAGGTACTACTCAACCGAGTGTTGATCTAGACACATGGGTAGAGCCTGCAAGTATAGATGCTACAAATACTGGACTTACTTTTTACCACAGCGGAAATTTTAGTATTGATTCAGATATAGTTGGTAATGTAATTTTTAGTGGTGATATATATAGCTTTGGAACTATTGTAGGTGATGTTACGTATAGTGGTACTAGTAATAATAATGGCACAATAGCTGGTGATGTGATTTTTAATGGATCAGGTGGAAATACAAGCACTGGAATTATTAATGGTAATGCAGAATTTAATGGTTCCGGACACAATAATTATATAATTAATGGGAATGTAGTTTTCCATAATATGTCCTCAAATTCTTGGTACATATTTGGTAGTGCATCATTTTATGATAATTCTTCAAACACTGCTAATGTTTATGGAGATGTCTGTCTTGCAACCACAGCAGTGAATAGTGGTGTCGTAACTGGAACCATTTCTACATGTGCTGCATCTTTAGGATCTATAACTACAGATAGGTTTTCTCCTGAAGATGTGGATTATGCTTTATTATTTGGAACAATTACCTCTACAGGAGGTGAGGGTATGAGTGAAAGAGGTTTTCAATATGGACTTACAAATTCATACGGTAGTACAGTGAGCGATATTGGACCTTTTATAGTTGAAGAGTTTGCTTTTAATATTTTTGATTTAGTATCAGGAACTTTATATCACTTTAGAAGCTTTGCTACAAATTCCGCTGGGACAGTGTACGGAGAAGATAAAATTTTCTCTTCCATCGGGCACCCAAATGTTTCAAATTCTAGTGTTACAAATATTACGAAAGTAAGTGCAAAATTAAATGCCTCACTTGATCTAACGGGCGGGGATGATGTAATAGAGAGAGGATTTAATTATGGTCTTACAGATAGCTACGGCATAAATTTACCGCAAACCGTGGGTAATCCTTTTTCTGCTGGAGTATTTTCTATAGACATATCGACCCTTGTTTGTGGAACCACCTATCACTATCAAAGTTATGCTATAAATTCATACGGAACAGATTATTCATCACCAGATGCTACATTTAGAACTTTATCTTGTGGTAGTAATGGTTTTAATCCAAATATAAATAAAATTAATGTAAGTAATACTACTAAAAATTATGAAATTTTTGGGTCAAATGTACTTATTAAAAAAGGCTCAAGTGGTGCAGGAGCTTTGGGTGTACAGAATGCTATTAATCAAATGAAAGCGGTTCAACCCTTACTTATCATAGATGGGAAAATAGGAAATAAGTCTGTGCTTGGAATAAAAATGGTTCAGAAAATATTAAACACAAAACAAGACGGAATTTGGGGTAAAAACACTCAAGCTTTGTACGAAAATTGGGTAAAAAATAATAAATAATCTAATTTTTAAGAATTTAAAAAATATGCTATACTGGTCTTTCTGGAGGCGTGGATGAGATGGGGTAAAAGTGAATTTTTTCACTTTTACCCGGTACACGATAGTGACCGACCACTTATTCACGGTATCGCGAAGCGACCTCCATTTGAAATATATGGAGGCGTGGATGAGTGGTTTAAATCAACGGTTTACTAAACCGTCGTCCGTAACAGGACCGTGAGTTCGAATCTCACCGCCTCCGCTTTGAGCCCCGCGAAAAGCGGAGGCGAGCAAATGAACTGCTTCATTTGCGAGTGAGATGAGAAGACCTTGAGCCTGTATTTTTAAATTTTAAATTTAAAAATACGCGAAAGGTGTACAGAATCTGTAAGATTCGAAAAGCGTACTCGCGGTCTCACCGCCGCAGTATCGGCGAATCTTATCGCCTCATTAATAAAAGGACCGTTAGTTTAAAAAACTAGCGGTCCTTAAAAGTCATATTAGATTCCTAATATCATTTATCTTCCTATTTAGATTACATTTGAATTTTGTAGAAAATCTCTCTGATCGAATAATTGAAGATATTATTTCAGTATTTGTGATTTTTGGGTAATATCTTAAGCTCATCCAAACATGTTTCTTTAGAGTAAAATTTAAAAAATTTTGTAGTCTGTAATCTTTTGAGTAAATAACTTCACTGTGCAGAATCTTTCTTCCAAATACTCCCAATCTTCCTTTTTTTGAGAATAGATATTGTTCTGTAATAGTAACAGGTTTGTTTGAGACATTAGAGGTTTCACTTTTTAGTACTATTCTGACATAACGTTTACTCTTGTATGACCACTCTTTGTCTACTAGTATACGTGAGTAACCTAACCCTGCCCCGTTTTTAAAACTTAAATATTTTCCGTGTTCAGAGCAGATTAGAGATAATTGTTTCCTTGTTATTATTCGGAAACCAACTTTTACTCTTTTAAAGGTAGTATACATTCTGCACATTTGCCACTCATTACTGAGTACTTTTTGCAAATGCTCAATCTTTAGGTCTATGAATTCACCAAATATTTTTTTAATATCAAATAAAAATCTATCGATATTAATTTTATGATCTATAATCATAAATAAATCAATGTCATTTATTTTTCCGAAATTAACTGGGTTGAATCCATAAGTAGTACTACCGTATACCATAAGCTCAAATTTTGACTTATTTATACGGCATAGTCTTGCTATTTCTTGGGTGGCTCCCTTTAGGTAATTGTATCTATTTTTAGGAGATAATTCTAGGAAATTTTTCATAATGTAAGGATTTAGAAATTTTCTATAATATAACAATGATATTATAGATTGTCAATGTGGTTATTATTCTATAAGTAATGTATTCTGAGTGAATGAAAGAATTCTTAGAAATTTCTACGTTAAATCTTTGGAGGTTTAATGATTGGGAAAGCAGGAAGGATCTTATATTCAATGAAATATTAGATAGGAATTTTGATATTATATTTTTTCAGGAGGCTCAATTTGATAAAAACATTAATTCAGATTTAAATCAAATAGAGATTATTAATCAGAATACAAATAATTTTTATTTTGATTTTAGTCCTGCTATGATTAAGTCTAAAAGTAAAAATGTCTCATTAACAATTCCTGTTGAACATGGTCTAGGTGTTATTAGTAAATATCCTATTCTGGGTAAAAAAATTATTAATTTAGAAAAGTTCGAAGATGATTCTGATTTTAGAATTTTGGTTATATATGAGATTGATGTTGGTGGTAAAATACTAAATTTTATAAACGTTCATTTTTCAAATAGAGATGACTGGGCCGAGAATCATTTTATTGAAACTTTAAAAAATTTAGATGAAAGTAAGGTGTATATATTAATTGGTGATTTTAATATTTATGATATAAGTAAATATAAATCACTATATTCTTCTATGTTTAAAGATTCTTTCATTTTTAAAAAATACATATCATACCCTGAAGAAAAAGCTACTTTTGACTACGTTCTAATACCAAAAGAGTTTAATTTTGTTAAATTAGAAACAGTGAATGGATTATCCGACCATTCACTATTGATTACAAAAATTGAAATTTAGTATATAATATCTATATGCAAAAAGTCGTACAACTCACTTGGTCTCAAAAGATGAAGAATAAGATCTGGCATTTTTTATACAAATTCTTTCCTTGGGTCCAGCATAATCTATTAAAGTGGCATATTGTTTGGCATGATAAGACCCGTCAAAAGTATCACCTAGGTTTCTTAGCGCCAGGTAAATCACTTCAAGATTTAGAAAAGCACCTCCATGAGAAGTGGGGCTTTGGTAACCATTTCATTGCTTGGGATGATGTAGGTCAGGTTCTTTCTTGGCGCAAGCTTGTGGACTTTGATCATCAGTATCACCTCCGTGTTTTCAAAGAGGGAGAAATAAGAGGTCACTATGAATACACCCCAGAAAGTAAACCACTCGATCATTTTAAAGAAGTTGATGAAGAGGCAAGATTTCAAGACTTTGAAAAATTTTTAGGAGAATATGTAGTTCACTATAAATACATCTCACACTTAGTGCGTGATGAGCAAACTGCTCCAGAATCTGAAATTACTATTGATGAGGTTTCGACTCAGGGTAAATAATATCCCAAAGAGCTCCTGCAACATTCCTAGGCTTTCCTACTAGAGGGAAGTGGTGCAAATCTATAAAAGGTGCAGAATTACATTCTATAACTCCAGCACGAGGCTGGTCTTTCCAAGACACACTAGCATCATCCATAATGAAGTCCACACCAATAAGTGGGTCATTTAGTACTTCAGCGATTTTCTCAAGCATTGAAACATTGTCTGGATGCATAACATCCGTCACATCTGTAATTCCTCCACCGACTGCACGGCTAGTTTTTTGGCCGAGAGTTACAACTTCGCCCATTTTAGGAATAGTATCCCAAGTATGACTCCAGAATTTTAATTCTTTCTCTTCATCGCTACCCATTGATAAATGATGGAAAATAGGACCTTGGCGTAGGGGATTTTTATTTTCAATTTCTACAAGACCGCGGATAGTGTGCACGCCATCTCCGATAACATCTTCGGGCTCGCGTCTGATAGCTGCGACAAACTTCTTACCAATTGTAACTCCACGGAAAACGAAACCAGAAAGTTCTTCTTCTACCATTATCCAAGGTGAAAGTTGATTTGCCTTTTTGTAAGCAATTACAAATTCTTCCTCCGTCATTATGTGAGTCGTAGTATGGCGTGAACGTGAACCCAAGTTTGGCTTGGTGATTACGGGCTTGTTTAATGTACGGAAAACTTCAAGACCTTCTCTAAGAGATCCCACAACTTTTCCTTTTGCTACAGGAATTCCTGCTTTCAAAAAGTGCTCCTTCATTTTTCCTTTATTGTCCATCCAGTCTAGTCCGCGAGTATCAGCATCTTTCGGGCGAGGGAGCACATCGAAGAAGCGCATCTTACCTTTGTATCTAGATACAAACATATCTGCGCCTATATTTAGAGGATGAAATTCGTACATATTTATGCCTCGTTTAATAGCTTCTTCCCAAAGTACTCTAGTTCTTCCGCTGTCTTTGTCTGTAGGTTCGTAGGTGATGTATCCAAGGTGTATTAGAGAAAAGAATTTTGTCATACCTGGTCCCATCCACTCCATAGAAGCTTCTGGAAGCATTCTCGACATCCACATAGTCCACGGATCTATAATCGCACCGATTAAAATTGATAAATATGTCGCAGCATGATTTACTTGTGCACCTGCACAATCTGGGCAGTAATGTTTATTTTTATTCATAAGATAAATACATAATACCAATATTAATGCGCAACCGCAAAGCCGACAACCTTTTTTGCACCGTTTTCCTTAATTATTTCCATTACTTCATACAAAGTGCTCCCAGTTGTAGTGATGTCATCTATTACGATTACCGTGCGACCTTTTAAAATAGAATTTTTCTTAGAGTTAATTTTAAAACAATTTTTAACATTTTTAATTCTTTCATTTCTGTTAGTAATTTTTGCTTGAGGTTTCGTATCTTTCCATTTTTCTACTAAATCATCTTTAATCTCAAATAGTTTTATACTCATATTTATATTCTTCTCGGACACAATTTTTAGTCCTTCTGCAATCTCTTTTGCTTGATTATATCCTCTTTCTTTTAGTCTTTTTTTAGATAGGGGAATAGGGAGAAGTATTATCGGTGCTCCACGAGTATAAATTCTTAGCTCTGCAATTTCTTCCATTAATCTATCATAAAGAATTCCACCGAGGATTATAGCTAATCGACGTTTTTTGTAGTATTTGAGTGATAATAGAGCCTTTTTAATTTGTGGGTCACGATAATCACAAGCTGCATATGTGTCTTTCGGTAAGTCTCTTTCAGGATGCCTTGTTTTTAGTATGCAAAATTCACACAAAAGCTCTCCTTTTTTGTTACAAAAAATACATTTATCTGGAAAAACCACCGATAGTATGCATTGAAACATATTTTCTATTTTTTGCTTTAGGTTAGTCATAGTATTTGTTTATATTATTCGCTTATATATGATATAATCATTATATAATATGGCGAATATTTTTAGTACAATTTTTGGCGGCGGATCTTCTTCGGGAGAGAGCGCTTTAGGTATTGATATTGGATCTTCTTCCATTAAAGTTGTTCAGCTTACTAAAAAGGGAGGTAAAGCAATTCTCGAAACTTATGGCTCTCTAGCTCTTGGAACTTATGGTGGGCAAGAGGTTGGCCGTGTAATGAATTTAAAAACTGAAGAATTGTCAAAAGCTACACTCGATTTACTTAAGGAGGCAAGCACTACTACTCATTTAACAGGAATGGCAATTCCTTCATCTTCTAGTCTAGTTTTCACTATTACTTTACCTGGAATACTTTCTGAAGAACAACTAAAGAGTATTGTACCTAATGAAGCAAGAAAGTATATCCCTGTGCCAATTACCGAAGTGTCTCTCGACTGGTCATTGATTCCTCAGCAAGCTAAAGCTGATCAGCCAGACAATAGAATGCAGGTAGTAGATGATGTAGAGCAAAAGACAGATGTTCTTGTGGTCGCGATACACAATGAAACCGTAGCTCGATATAAAGAAGTTTTAGAAAAAACTGAACTTGAAACAGCCTTTTTTGAAATGGAAGTATTTAGTGCAATCCGCTCAACATTTAGTCGTGAATTCGCACCAGTGATATTGCTTGATATGGGAGCTTCCAAAACTAAATTATCTATTGTGGAGTATGGGATTGTTAGGGTTTTCCATATTATAAATCGTGGAAGTCAGGATATTACACTTAATATCTCTCAATCACTCTCAATACCATTTGCTGAAGCTGAGCTTCGTAAAAGAAATGTGGGATTAGAAGAGAATCTAGACAAGCAGGTTGCAGGTATTGTAAAGCTTTCTATGGATTACATACTAACAGAGGCGAATACTGTTGTGCTTGCATACGAGAAGAAGTATAATAAAGCTATAAGCAAAGTCATTCTGTGTGGTGGAGGAGCTAGAACTTTAGGTTTTTTGAAGTATGCAACAATAAGCTTTAATCGAGAAGTCGCATATGGTAATCCTTTTAGTAAAACAGAAGCTCCAGCATTCCTTTCTCCGGTTCTAGAGACTTCCGGTCCAGAGTTTGCAATTGCATTAGGGCTTGCGCTTAGACAAATTTCATAATTTTAATATGGATAACTTTCAAACATCATTCATACCAAAAAAGCCGATAATGCCGACACAGGTAGTTGGTAATATGGTTCGACCTAGAATAAATTTCTTTCTTTTTATTACATTACTATTAATCATAAGTATGGCATTTGTAAGTGCGGGATTATTTATTTACAAAAACTCTCTTATGGGTAGTATTAAAGGATTACAAAAGTCTTTATCTGTAGCGAAAGATAGTTTTCAGCCTGAATCTATTTCAGAATTACAAATTTTTAACAAAAGAATGAGTGCCTCAAATCAAATACTTGCATCACACACTGTGCTATCACCAGTTTTTGGGTTACTTTCTGAAATGACAATTCCTACAATTCAGTTTACTAGAATGAGTTTAGAACCGAGTGTTGATGGCAAAAACTTCACTGCCAGACTAAGTGGACTTGCTCGAAGCTATAAGTCGATCGCCGTTCAGATTGATGTCTTTAATGGAAGTAAAGGTAAATATTTCAAAAATGCGGTTTTCTCTAATTTAGTTTTACAGAATGATAAGAATAGTAAAGGTTATGTAGGTTTTGATTTATCGTTCAGCATAGATCCCGCATTGTTATCTTATGATAAAAGTATTATTACAAGTAATAGTAAGAAGCAATAATTTATGAGATCAATTTTCCCTTACATTTTTATAGCTCTATCTATCGGTCTTTTTTTAGTATTTGTTAGGCCTATGTATAATGATATAAAATTATTACGCGATGATATTACAGCTTACAACCTAGCACTTGCACATTCTACAGATCTTCAGAAAGTTCGAGATGATCTAGCAAGTAAATATTCAAATATTACTCCTGCCAACAAAGAAAGACTTTCTCATTTCTTACCAAACTCAGTGGATAATATTCAGCTAATGCTTGAGCTTGAGAAAATTGCATCACTTCATGGTATGACACTTAAGAATATTACTTTCGCACCTCCATCAAGTAGTGAGGATACTTCATTGGGGGATACCTATGGTACATTCGATTTGCAATTTAGAACCCAAGCATCATATGAGACATTTTCACTATTTCTTAAAGACCTTGAACACAATTTAAGGCAGATCGACGTGAAAGGTATTTCATTTTCTGCGAGTGATGCTTCCAAGCAAATAGGTCTCGAACAGAATGTCTATGAATACTCTCTAAAGATTAAAACATATTGGCTAAAATATTAAAATCATGAAACCCATTATTAAAAACATTCTTATAGGTCTCGCAATTATTTCAGCAATGATTGGTGGGTATTACCTGCTTACTGGTAATTCATCCCCAGTGAGTTCACTAGTGTCTTCTACAGGTGCTGGTAGTGCCATAAGCTTGACTGCTCAGATTACTGAAGATACCGCATTCCTTTCTACTCTCATAGGTCTTTCTGGAATAAAAATTGATACAGCAATGTTTAGTAGCCAAACATTCTCTAGTCTTGTCGATAATCAAGTCAAAATAAATAGCGCAGATGAAGGTATTCCAGGCAGGTTAAACCCGTTTGCTCCCATAGATGCTCCTGTAACACTTCCGCCATCAGAAATAATTACCACAACAAACGCCACCGGAACTGATGCTGGCACTACAGTGGACACAACATCTAACAATACAAATTTAATTTTAAATCGTTTACTAAATTCATCAAATAACAAAAAATAGTTATGACATTTCTTGAAAATTTAGTTGAGCAGGGGATTCTAAGTGAAATGCAAATTTCAGAAGCTGTTCGTATTGCTGACGAGAAATATAATGGCAATATTGATCAAGCATTTATTGAATTGAAAGTTGATGAGAATACTATTTTATCTTCAAAAGGTGCTTATTACAATATTCCAGTGAAAGTAGTGGATCCGAAGACTGTCCCACAAGCAGTATTGAAATACATACCTTTTGATTCTGCAAAAATGTATAATTTTGTGCCTATTGGTTTTACTGATGGAGTTTTAGAAGTTGGTATAATAAATCCAGATAATATAAGTGCTACAGATGCCCTACAATTTATTACAGGTAAAAATGCGCTACCGTTTAAACTCTTTTTGATCACTTACAGTGTATTTTCCAAATTACTAGAGATGTATGATGGTATAAGTGGTGAAGTAGATCAAGCATTATCAGAGCTTGATACAGCAATTTCAGATACCGTAGATCCTACAGATTCAGTAGAAACTGCGAAAATTGTAAATAATAACGATAAAAATAAATCTAATAAAGAAGAAAAAATAGTTGAAGATGCTCCTATTATTAAAATAGTAGCCGTGATATTACGCCATGCTACTGAGGGAAATGCATCTGATATACATATTGAAAATACTGGTGAAAAAGTTAAAGTTCGTTTTCGTGTGGATGGTATACTTCACACCAGCCTAATTCTTCCTATCAATGTATACAACGGAGTAATTGCGCGTATAAAAATTCTAGCAAAATTACGATTAGACGAAAAACGTAAACCTCAGGATGGTGGATTCTCTGCAAAAATAGATGGAAGGAGAATTGAATTCCGTGTTTCTTCCATGCCTTCATATTTCGGAGAGAAAATTGTTATGCGTATTCTCGATTCTGAGCGTGGTGTGAAGCCTGTGGACCAACTTGATATGTCCCTTGAGAATTTGGCCCTTGTTCGCTACGCACTTACTAGACCTTTTGGTCTTATTCTCCTTACTGGTCCAACTGGCTCTGGAAAAACGACTTCTATTTACTCTATTATGAGTGAGCTCGATAAAGAAGAAAGAAACATAGTGACACTAGAAGATCCAGTCGAATATCAAATTGAAGGGATAAATCAATCGCAAGTTATGCCGGAAATTGGCTACACATTTGCATCAGGATTACGCTCTATACTTCGTCAGGATCCAGATGTTATTCTTGTGGGAGAAATTCGAGATAAAGAGACAGCGGAGCTTGCTATTCAAGCAGCACTTACTGGCCATTTAGTTTTTTCAACTTTACATACAAACAATGCTACTGGTGCTATTCCAAGACTAGTAGATATGGGTATTGATCCATACCTAATTGCTCCGACACTTATTCTTACGATTGCTCAAAGACTTGTAAAAAGAATTTGTCCTTCTTCTAAAAAGATTATTGATCGTGATCCTGCTATAGATACAATGATAAATAGACAATTTGCAGATTTACCTGAAGAATTTAGATCTAAATTACCACTTAGTGAATCACCACATGAAGCTGTGGCGTCACCTGAATGCCCAGGTGGAACTCGTGGGCGTATTGCAGTTTTCGAGATGTTTGCTATCGACAAAGAAATGCAAAATGTTATTCTAAAAAATCCTGTTGAAAGTGAAATATATAAGCTTGCTCGTGAAAAGGGTATGGTCACAATGCGTGAAGATGCTCTGATAAAAAGTTTAAAAGGGGAGGTGCCTTTAGTAGAGGTCTATACTCTATAATAACTATAGCCAAAATAATGTAACTAAAGTATACTATATATATGGAAACAAAAAAGAAAATTCTAATAGTTGATGATGATTTATTTCTTCTTGATATGTATTCTCTTAAATTCAATCAATCAGGTTATGAAGTAGCTACAGCTCAAGGCGCAGACCCAGCACTTGCCAAACTTGAGGAAGGATTTGAGCCAGATATTATATTACTAGACATTATGATGCCAGGAATGGACGGTTTTGAACTCTTAGAAAAGCTAAAGCAAGATAAAATCGCAGAACCAGCTATCCGCATCATCTTATCTAACCGCGGCCAACAGTCAGATGTAGCTCGAGGTGAAGCTCTTGGTGCTTCTGGATATATTGTGAAAGCAAGCAGTACACCATCTGAAGTTATTGCAAAAGTTTCTGAGATTATCACTAAACAGAAAGCATAATTATGGATTATAAAAATACATTATCAGAGCTTATAAATGCTCTAGTGAATCAGACAGGTTCAGATATTCATCTTGCGACTGGGCGTAAGCCTGCAATGCGTGTGGCAGGTCAGTTAGTGTCTCTTTCCAGTTTACCGGAATACAAAAAGGAAGATATGGAAGGATTACTTGTAGAACTTATCGGCAAAGATAAAGAAAAAATATTTACTGAAAAACAAGAAGTAGATTTTGCTTACGCGTTTGGTGATACTGTGAGATTGCGTGGTAATGCGTATTTTCAAAAAGGTAGGATCTCTATAGCACTTCGTTTAATTCCAAAAAATCAAAGTATTAAAGAGCTTAATTTACCACCAATTATTGAAACATTTGCAAGAAAACAGCAAGGATTTTTCCTAGTTGTAGGTCCTGTTGGGCAAGGAAAATCTACTACAATGTCCGCCATGATTGATTTGATAAATAGAGAGCGTGCAGTTCACATTATAACAGTAGAAGATCCTATTGAATTTGTGCACACATCAGATAAATCCATAATTGACCAAAGAGAGGTCGGAATAGATACAAAAGATTTTCATTCAGCTCTAACTTCTATATTCCGTGAAGATGCAAATGTGATTATGATCGGTGAAATGCGTGATGCTGAGACTATCTCAACTGCTGTAACTGCTGCTGAGACTGGACACCTTGTCATCTCTACATTGCATACGAATACCGCGTCTCAAACTATTGAGCGCATTATTGATTCATTTCCAGGTGATCAACAAGACCAGATCCGTGTTCAACTTGCAGGAAGTTTGCTTGGGATTTTCTCTCAGCGTCTTGTTCCTCGTATCTCGGGAGGAAGGATTCCAGCTTACGAGCTTCTTATAAATAATAATGCTGTTTCAAATTTGATTCGGGAAAAGAGAACACATGAGATTGATGTAGTTATAGAGACAAGTCTTTCTGAAGGTATGATCGACATGAATCGTTCACTTATTGAGCTTGTACGGGCAGGTGAGATAAGTATGGAATCTGCTCACCAATATTCATATAATCCTAAGTCTTTAGAACAGCTTTTATAATATATGCTTTTTTCTTACAATGCCATTACGAATACTGGCGAGAAGAAACAAGGAAACATTGAAGCAATATCTTCAGATGGTGCAATTTCATCACTTCAAAGACGTGGGCTTATTGTTGTCAGTATAGAAGAAGATAAAGGTAATCAATCGTTTTTAAGTCTTACCTTTTTTGAAAGTGTACCAATGAAAGCACTCGTTATTATGTCGAGGCAAATTTCTACATTATTTGAGGCCCAGGTCTCTGCGCAGAAAGCTTTTACTATGCTTGCGACAAATACTGAGAATCCGATGCTTAATGGTATTTTAAATAAAGTTGCAGAGGATATTCAAGCGGGTACTTCTATTTCAAATGCGCTTGGTAAATATCCTGAAACCTTCTCAGAATTTTATGTAAATATGATAAGAGTAGGTGAGGAATCTGGAAAATTAAAAGAAGTTTTCTCTTATCTCGCTGATTATTTAGATAGACAATACGAACTTACCTCCAAAACAAAAAATGCACTTATTTACCCGGCATTCGTTATTGGAATTTTCTTCCTTGTAATGACTCTTATGTTTGTCTTTATTGTCCCAAAACTCGCTCTTATGATAAAAGAATCTGGGCAAGTGATTCCAGTGTATACAAAAGTAGTAATTTTCATAAGTGATATGCTAGTTCATTACGGAATCTTTATTCTGATAGCTCTTGTGATTGGAGTATTTTATGTCTTTAGGCTTACTCGTACTGATACTGGGAAGAATTATCTTGATCGCATGAAAATATCTACACCTGTCGTTAAAAATATTTTTACAAAGCTTTATTTATCACGCATTGCTGACAATTTGGATACTATGCTTTCTGCTGGAGTGCCTCTTGTGCGCTCACTTGAAATTACTTCAGCTGTTGTCGGGAATAGAATATATAGTGATATTCTCCTTAATGCTACAGAAGATGTGAAAGCTGGAGGTGCACTTTCTGTGGCATTAGCTAAACATAGTGAAATTCCTCAAATGATGAGTCAAATGATAAAAGTGGGTGAAGAGACAGGTTCAATCGGAAATATTTTGAAAACATTAGGCCACTTTTATAATCGTGAAGCTAAGGAATCTGTGGATACAATGGTGACTCTCATAGAGCCAGTGATGATAGTATTTTTAGGACTTGGAGTTGGCTTGCTACTTGCTTCAATTCTTATGCCTATTTATAACATTGCCGGTGGAGTAGCGTAATCACGCCCCACCCCTGACCCCTCCCCAAATTTTGAAGAATTTAGAGAGGGGAAAGAGAGAATTTAATTATCCACAGGGGATATTGCAAAATTAAATATCTACATGTGCTATAATATAAGTACATTAGAAACAGGTCGTGTCTTTTTCTAAGACAAT
>CALRFQ010000016.1 GCA_943356675.1 Candidatus Nomurabacteria bacterium | reverse complement strand
TTTTGATGCTTGGCTGCTGATTGCCCAATGTTTAAAACATTTAGGGTTTCCAGCAATTCACCTCGTTTTCGATCTATTTTTCAATAGAAAGCTGCGTGATGCCAGACTCGACTTCTCTGTGACAATTTGCACACAAGAGAACACACTTATCTAATTCGTTGCGAACTCTATCCCAAGACCTTGTATATCCTTTTGACCCAATACTGAAATCTTTTTTAGAAGGATCAATATGATGGAATTCAAGAGCATCTACACACTTGGAATATTTACAAACTTGGCAAGAGCCACCTTTGTATTCGATAGCAAGAGTTTTTACTTTCTTGCGTCTTTTCACAACAGCTTTGATAAGGGCTTTGCGTCTATCGGCATATTTCCTTTTATCGGGCATAAAATCATTATACCACGAGGGGGAAATGTCCACAGTCGTTTGCTCTACCGCTGAGCTACAGGGGAATATTGTTCTTTTGAGGAACAGAGATATAGTACCAAAAAATACCCAAAAAAGCAAAGTTATGATGTATAATTAAGACATGAATCAAAAAGGTATAATCATGCTTTTCCTTGGTATCGGCTCTATAGTCGGTGGCTTTATACCTAGCCTTTGGGGTGCTGGGTCTTTCTCTATGTCTTCGATTCTTTTCACTGCTATAGGAGGCTTCGCAGGAATATATATCGGCTACAAAATCAGTAGCTAGATTATTCCTTACTACTTATTATCTTTTCATAGTACGCTAAATACTTAGCTACTATTTTTTCTGCAGAAAATCCACTTACAGCGCGCTCGCGAGCATTCGCGCCTAGCTTATTTACGAGCTCTCTATTTTTTGAAAGCTCTAGCAATTTCTTCGCGAAGCTATCCACCTCCCCCACTTTAAATAAAAATCCAGTTTTACCACTTTGCATAAATTCTGGTATTCCTCCAGCATTTGTGGCAAGGACTGGCTTGCCGTATGACATAGTCTCAAGTATGCCCATACCAAAGCTCTCTTCTCCAGAAGTGTACAGCCCAATATCAGCTGCATTTATATAATTCTCAATATCTCGTACATTTCTCTTAATAATGATATTTTTCTCAATTTTAAGTTTCTTCACGAGTGGCAAATACTGATCGAAGTCGCCTCCAGCAAGAATTAGTAATTTAATATTTTTATTACTCTTCACTTTTGAAATAATTTCTAGCAAATCTGGAATTCTTTTCACCGGTCGCATATTCGACAAGTGTATTACTACGAAATAACTATCAGTGAGCCCTAAATCTTTACGAATTTTATCTCTCTTGATACTAATTTCTTTTGGTGTATAGAAGTTGTGTATTACTTCTATATCCTTTTTAGTTTTCAAATTTCTAACAGTGTCTTTCTTCAAACTCTCGGAAACTGCCGTCACACCGCAAGAGCTCTCTATGGAGTACTTTATGACCGGCATTACAGTCTTATCCCTCGCTAGGAGCGTGATATCCGTGCCGTGGAGCGTCGTAACTACATTTGGGAAGGGTATACCCTCTTCCCTAGCAATATCCTTCGCAAGGAGCGCAGCGGTCGCATGAGGCACAGCATAATGCACATGGAGAATATCGAGCTTGTATTTCTTTGCAACTTCCACCATTTTCACCGCGAGAGGCAGTGTGTAATCCGGGTACTTGAAAAGCTCATAACCATTGAATGTTACTTGATGGAAAAATATATTTTTATTATTTGTATCTAGTGCGAAAGGTTCTTCATAGCTTATGAAGTGCACCTTGTGCCCTAGCCTCGCAAGCTCAGTGCCTAAAAGTGTAGCCACTATCCCACTACCACCCACAGACGGATAGCAAACCATTCCAATATTTAACTTTTTACTTTTTGTCATATTAGTAATTTCTAGATGAAACTTTGAGATCTGAAAATCCCTCCAAACGAATTGGGTCATTCACCCAAAGAACAGTTGCGTATTCTACGCCAACCGATGCGCCCACAGCGCGAGCTTTACTTGTGACTAGGTTTATATATCCACGTGTTTTCATCTGACTCTTGTGCATACTCATAGCTTGTGCCCAAGCATCATACTCTGCTGTTACATCGATGATTACATCTGGCTTTTTATCTATTTCTGCACTTGATGGATAGTAAAATAGTGCATCAATATTGTGAGTCTTTGTCTTAATTATTTCTTTCAGTCCTCCGTAGCGAGCATAACGGCAAGCGCTGCGCACCATTTCTGCCACATTCTTATGGTCTGGATGCTGATTATCGGCAAGTGATGGAGCAAGCACAATATTTGGCTGGTACTTCCTGATAATTTCTGCCACCTTTATCACATTCTTCGGATTATTCTCTATATGGCAGTCTCCGCCTAGATTTATAAATTCTATTTCTGCACCGATGAATTTAGCAGCATCTTGCGCTTCTTTCTTCCTACTTGCCGGAGTGCCATTTGTGCCAGCTTCACCGAGTGAGCCAATCACAATCTTCACTTTATTTCCATTTTTAATTTCTTTGATAAGTAGTCCTCCTACACCAAACTCTACATCATCAGGGTGAGCACCAAAAGCAATTATTTTTTTCATATATTTTAAATTTACATTAAATAGTAATATTACACAACAATCCAAATTCGCAAGGACGGTCCTTGCGAAAAATCTAACCAATAAAATAATTCTCTACAAAATCTTTAAAGGATTGTTTTGTTTGAAAATAATCTGGAAAGTTCTTAGAATTTAGGATATTTTTCTCGACCCTTTCCTCTCCGATATAGTCAATATAACTCGAATATTGATAGGATTGTAAAAATTCTCTCATATTAAAAGATGGTTTATTAACCATATCTTCCCAATCAGGAAACTTAATCTCTAAAGGATTTATATGAATATATCCAAATAATTGCCTTAAATAATTTTCATCAATACCTATCAATTTTGATTTAAATAATCCTCCAAACAATGCACCTTTTCGTTGATATTTTATATTAAAAAACATTGAGTATGCTGTACCCAATTTTTTCATAAATTTTGTTATTCCACCATCAATTTCCTGTTTAACAACAATATGAAAATGATTAGTCATTAAACACCATACACCAATTGAAACTAATAATTGACCTCTTTCTAAAACTAAGACTTCATCAAACTTTTTGTGTTGCTTATTCAAGAGGTCGTCCAATCGAAAAGGCTTTTCTAGATTAGAATTCGCGATATATAAGAGCATCATAAATCTCTCATAATCTTTCTTAGATTTAAAGATAACTCGTTTATCTATTCCACGATTATACAGATGATAAATTTCTCCAGTAATAAATGGATCTTTACGTAACATACTCAAAGTATAACAACCCAAATATACTTTCGCAAGGACGGTCCTTGCGAAGGCTAATTATAATTCTGGTAAATACGCATAACCATCTTCATCTATCATATCACGGGTCACAAACACGACATCTGGGAATTCATCTTTCTTCAGGTATGCTCCTTCGCCCTTGCCGGACACATAGTGAGTGGCATGAATCACAGACTGCATCCACTTGAACCTATGGTCGCGAGCTGGATTCTTCTGCCATTTCTCCATCTTTTCTGGCGCAGGGATTTTAATATAACTTCCTCCTCCTTCGTGGAGTGTAAAACCATCTATTTCTTTCTTTGCTCTCACAATCTCCCCTTCGTATTCTATATCTGCATAATATTCATCAAGATCTTCGGCATTCATCCTAAATTCTTTATCACCGGAGCGCATTATTTCAATCCCATCGAGCATTCCCATTTTCTTATACATCTCTAGGCAAAAGTCTGATGCATTATCCGCCTCGACAGATTTGAAAATTTCAATCAAACTTTTATTTGCGACTCGAGGAAGTTTGTTTATCATATCCTCCTTCCAGCCCTTCGGAATAATCTTTTTATAAAATGGAGAATACTTTTTCTGTGTTTTATTTTCTTGGGTGAAGTTTAGCCTCACATCTTCTCCGGACTTCAGGTCATGCATAAGAGTAATAGTCTCACGGTAATCGGCATCAGAATCATGATAGAAGAATATTATTCGCCCGCCAATCTCCTTTTGCAATTTCTTGGCACTTTCAATCTTCGCATACAAATAACGCTTTGGGAAAATCCCATTTGGTTGCTGACCGAAGCATATGATTGGTTCATTATTCATCCCGTGTGAAATTTTATAATTAATAATTTACCGACTTTGATTTTTTTAATAATATAAACCATACTACCACATACTCAATATCTCAAATTTCTATCGGGACATATATATTTATACTCGCTCTCCTATCTGCTGGCGCCACATAGCAGAATATAATCCGCCCTTTTTAAGCAATTCTTCGTGAGTTCCACTCTCAGACATTTGGCCTTTCTCAAGCACATATATTGTATCTGCATGCATCACTGTCGATAGTCTGTGTGCGATAAGGATAGTAATGTGTGAGCTCGATACAGACACATCTTTTATCGTCTTACTTATTTCTTCTTCAGTGAGTGAATCGAGAGCAGAAGTTGCTTCATCAAAAATTAAAATCTTCGGCTTGCGTAATAGTGCGCGTGCGATGGACAGTCTCTGCTTCTCACCGCCTGAAACTTTCACCCCGCCTTCACCGATGAGAGTATCGAGCCCTCCACCAGCACGAGCAAGTAAGTTCTGGCATTGTGCCTTATTTAACGCATCCAAGCATTCAGCATCGGTCGCATTTGGCGATACGAATAGTAAGTTCTCGCGTATTGTCCCCGCGAAGAGCTGAGTGTCTTGAGTCACAAATCCAATTTGCATACGGAGCTCTTCTTTGTCAGAAGACTGGAATGGAATTCCGTTATAAGAAATAGTTCCATCAGATGGAATATAAAGACCGACGAGCAATTTCACAAGTGAAGTTTTCCCAGATCCAGATGGTCCTACGAAAGCAATAGTTTTTCCGCGCTCTACAGAGTATGAAATATTTTCAAGGGCATTTGTATTCCCTGATTTATATTTAAAGGAAACATTCTTAAATTCCAAATTATTTATTTCACCAATCTTCTTTGGATTCTCAGAAGTAACTTCCACAGGTGTATCCATAAGTATTTTGAAATTTGCGAGTGATGCTTCCGCCTCGCGGTATGTGCCGATGACGTTTCCAAGCTCTTGTAGTGGTCCGAATACGAAGAATGAATACATAAATAATGAGAAGAATTCACCGAATGTAATAATCTTGAGGAACATAAGCGTTAGCATGAAGAATACAATACTAACTCTCACAAGATTAATCACTGTCCCTTGTATGAAAGAAAGACTTCGAAGATAGCGTAGCTTCTTTAATTCCAGTTTAAGGATTTTATCTGTCGTAGTATTTAAGCGATCCATTTCTTGCCCTGCAAGACCCAAGCTTTTCACAAGCTCAATGTTGCGAAGTGATTCTGTAGTTGAACCAGCAAGTGCGGTGGTCTCACCCACGATAACTGTTTGAATCTTCTTTATCTTCTTCGAGAGTAGCATACTCATGCCAGCGATGAGCGGCACTGTGAGAATGAACGCGAGTGATATCCCCCAGAATATTTTCGTCGCATACACTGCCACGAAGATGAAGCCGATGAGTGATACGAAAAGCACATTCACTGCTGCTGCAATCAACTTCTCTGTGTCTTGGCGAACTTTCTGAAGCTTGCCGAGTGTCTCACCACTTCTTTCATCTTCAAATACGCTGTATGGCAGTGCTAAGGCGTGAGAAATTCCATTCCTATATATGTCTGCACCCACTCTCTGGCTGACTCCATTTAGGAAATAGTCTTGAAAGTTCTTTGCTGTTCGAGAAACGAAAGCCACCCCGATAATTGCAAGGAGTAACCAGCCCACACCAGAGAAGAACTCGGCCTTTGTATAAAGGTCCGGCTTCATGGCATAGTTGTCTATCACATGCCTAAATATATAAGGGTCAAGGAGAGAGAAGGTTTGGTTAATAGCTGCGAGCCCAAGAGTAAGTAGGCACAGCTTCCAATATTTCTTTAAATAAGTATAAAAAATTTTCATAATATGCTAAATGTTCGGCCATTATAGCATACTAAGCGAAGCCTGGGAAAAAGTCTGTTTTGATGTTTTGGCTTGGTACACCGATAGATTCAAGCATTTCTTCGAAGCTACTGACCATGCCGTGTGGGCCTGAAATATAATATATTTTATTTGTATAATCCTTCACTTCTTTTTGAATCATTGCTGCATCTATAGGATTGCCACGCATATTTACATCGTTTAAAACTTCACCTTTATTGGTAACAGCATAGATAGTTTTGATACCAAGCTCCTTATGCGCCTGATCAAAAACTTCCTTGTATGAAATATCTGCTACAGCACGATTCGAATATAGCATCGTCACATCACGATTTTCTTTGGTATCTATGAGGTACTTAATCATACTTCGGAAAGGCGTCACTCCGATGCCACCTGCGATAAAGACCAAACCTTTTTTCTTATCAGTCGGCATTACGAAGTCACCAGAGACTTGGTGCGCGATTATCTCACCATCTAGCGGTAGTGCCACAAGGTGATTTTTGAAGCTACTTGGCTCTGGATAGAATTTCACACCCAAGTGTAATTCACTTTCTGTCGGTGATGATGCAATAGTAAAGTATCGGCGATTTCCACGTCGATCAGGATCGCGGTGCGCGAGTGTCCACTCCATATACTGCCCAGGCTTAAAATTCAAACTTCGATTTTTTTCAAAAATAAAATCATAAGTATCATTCCCCACTTTCACTCTGTTTTTAAGTTTAAGAAGTAGCTTCTCTTTCGGACTTACAATATATGCAAAGATATTTCCGATCACAAGAGCAAGTTCAGGTGTGGAATACACTGATCCGATATGTAGTGCCGGAGCAAATAATAATCCCACCAATACTCCATAAGCTACGCGCAGCCACTTCGTAGTCGGAGCTGTGAGTGGCTCGGTAAGCATTATGAAAGCAAAGAAAAAGAATGCTGAGTTAGTAAGTGTCTGCCAAATTGTATTTACTACATCCCCACCCTTCATAATTGAAAGAATAGAAATCATCACTATTGCTCCGATGCTAAAGCTTAGTACCATATCTGTGCGCTTAATCTTGCGCACAACTAATAGTCCAGATAGTAGAACGAAAGGTAGCATACTAGGTGTTCCTATCCACCAGCTAGCAGATAGTCCTACCGTTAGAGCAGTAAGCGTCACAGCAAATGCTGCAGGGTTAAATATGTGTTTATTCTTGATAGCGAGGATATATTTCGAAGCCATAGACCAAATTGAAGCCCAGATGGCAACAGGAAGGAATTCAGAATACACGCCACCTTGTGCCGGTGTGATAATAAAGAAAAGTATGAGCGCAGTAATATACACAGATTCCACATTTATCGGTGCTTCATATACATAAGAGAAAATAATATTTACAAGCCAAGTTGTAAATAAAATAATGAGGAGTGATGCAATGAGGTCAACAGCAGTGAATGGTAAGACACTAAATATAGATAATATTAAAGATATAATGAATAAGAAGATAAGTGTATAGAGGATGATTCTATACATTGTAATCTTATTTAAAAAGTCATCTATAAATTTAAGCATAAATTTTTGTATCTTTATTATTAGTAAAATTATTAAAACCGCGTGTCATTGTAGCTCTACCACTCTTATCAATACTATAACCTTCAAAACCTACAAGCCCATCCACAAAATAAATTCCCTTCTCACCCATTGCGTATGCTGCTGTCGCAAATCTGTCTGCTTCATATATGTCAGGACCAATCACAGTCAAACTCACAATGTCTTCCAATTTATCATTTTTGTCTTTTGGATTATAGATATGGTCACCCCTTACATATGAGCCCGATGTGGCAACCCCTAATCCTGAAACATATACTTTCTTCACAACTTCACGAATTTCAGAAAATGGATTCTGTATACCTATGCACCACGATTGCCCGTCGTTATTTAATCCGTAAGTTTCTATGTCTCCTCCAGCCTCCACTGAGAAATTCTTAATACCTTTTTCTTTAAGGAGTAATGCCGCATTGTGCACTGACCAGCCTTTCACAATCCCTGATGGATCAATACTTCCATCTGGTGTTAAAATATCAAAGTATCCATCCGTCTCTTTTTTTGTTTCCTCAGCAAGTTTGAAAATAAGTTTCATATCATCACTCATCTCACTCTCCTTCAATATTTTTTTATTTATAAGAGATATCTCGCTTGTATCTTTGTAAGTACTAAACTTCTCGTCGACATACTTGAAATAATCAAACACAATATCAAAAATTTCTTGCTTTATATTTTGATCCACAATTTCTACTATGACGGGTGTGCCCATTATGATTTGCGTTTGTTTCATTTTAAATTCTAGCTTGTGAAAGTGCAGAACCTAGTGACTTACGAAATGCTCCACTTGTAAATGATGCACCTGAGACAGTGTTCACATTTGAATCCTGAAGGCTGATCGCTTCACTTGTAAGGTATGGCATTGCGCGTGAATTTATACGCACAGATGTAGATCTGTCTTGAGGGTAATCTAGGAACTGCACATCAGTGATTTTACCACCTGAGATCACAGCTTTCACTTGTATGTTTCCATAGTATGCATCATAAGAGCTTCCTGTGTAGCTACCATTTCTATATTTACCATTGTTCACCACTGGTGTTGGCTTCGGAGTTACTATTGGGTTAGGATTTACTATTGGTGTGTTTGGAGGAATGGTTACCGGTTTTGTTGTTGTACTAGTAGGTGTATTTGCCACAGCTACAATCTGCACATTACCAGTATTGTATTTAGGTAATGACAAGACAACATCAGGCTTATTCACCTGTGGCGTGAGCACAACTTTCGAACTCTGACCCATTATGTTCGTATATAGTGCGTATGCTGAAAATGTAAAAACTAAAAATAACGATAAAACTGTTTTTTTCATATATATATATTATATTAGGATGATGAATTATTTATGAAGTACTAATCATCGTCTTCTTCTTCATCGTCATCTTCATGATTCCTACCTACACCGATATCGTCTTCAATATCTCCTTTTATAACATTTGAAACTAGTGATAATTGTATTTCATCTATCGTATTTATCGCAGAAGTGTATTTAGATATTACATTTGTGTAATCACCACTAGTTATCAATTTTTCACCTTCCAAAATATAATTCTCCGCAACTGCTAGATTGGAATCAATTTCTTTTTGCTTAGTTAATGACAATTTCAACTTATTCTTCTGATAAAGTAACTTTATAGAGCTAAGTGCACTTGAAGCCTCGTCTTTTTTTGCTAAAGTAGATGCGGAATCTACACCTGTATCTATTGTAGTATTTGCTATTTCAATCTTATTATTGTTCGCGATTAGGCTTGAGCTGTCTATAGTAGTAAGCAAAATAACCGCTTGAGATTTCGTATCGGCATTTATAGTGTTGTTGGTCGAGAGAGTATCAAGCACACTTTTATACGCCTGAAGCGCAGCCTCTAGGCGTGTATTTAAATCTTTGGAGTTAGTAGAAGTATTATCATTTAAAGATAGCTCTTTCACATTTGCGCTAAATACTTCTATTTGGCCTTTAATTTGATTTTCTAAAATTACTCTATCTTTCTTGTTGAATTTGTTACCTGAGACCAGCTTTGTAGCTTCGTCTAGCCTTCGCTCTACGAGCCTCTCCTGCCATTCTGCTTTTTCTTCTTTAGTCACGCTGAATATACCTGCAACTTTTTCATTTACATTTAACTTCATTGTATAAAGTGGATCCCCAGGAATTGCTTTCTCTGCGTATGCTGAAGTAGAACCAAATACTACCGCTACTAAAACTATTACTATTGTTGGAATTAATTTTTTATTTTCATTCATATAATATATGTGACGCTTACCTGATAAACATATTACTCAATTATACTCCACATTTAGTCATATGGCTATTTGACTATATTATTTATGTATTGACTTTTATTTCCATATATGATATGCTTGTCATAACAAAAGGTCTTAATAGAGCACGTCGACTTTCTTATTTAAAAATTTTGTATTATTAATTAATAACTAAACTTTATGACAGGTACTATAAAAAAGCTTACTGACAAAGGTTTCGGTTTCATTACTGCAGAAGGAATGGCAAAGGATTTATTCTTCCACTCTAACTCTCTAGTAGGCGTAGCTTTTGATGAGCTTCGTGAAGGTGACGCAGTCACTTTCGAGACTGAAGATTCTCCAAAGGGTCTAAGTGCAGTAAACGTTAACCGCGCTTAATTCACTTAACAAAACAAAAACCACTCTTTATTGAGTGGTTTTTGTTTGTCTCACCGTATATAGACCCCGTCACTCACGAGTGACGGGGTTGACTTTTTATCCTATATGGTGTATAATATACTTATGTTGATAATTAAGGATGTAATTATAAGCTAATATAGTAAAATACAAATATATGAACGAGAAAAAATTCAACCCAATAGACTTTAAAGACATAACTACACCTGTGGAAACGAAAGAATCCACTGTAGTTGAAATGAACTTCCCTACTCCGAAACCTAAAGTGGAATCAAATGTGCTTGAAATGAATTTCCCAAATCCAGTTCCTAAACCAAACGGAAATGTAGTTGAAATGGTTTTCAAAAAAGCAGATAGAGAGAAGAGGGAGCAAGAAGAAATCGATAAGATAATGGAGAAATTAAAGAACAGCTATGCAGCATAAAAAATCACCGGCCCTAATAAGGTCGGTGATTTTTTATTTATTCAGAATTTTATTTTACTATTAGATCATCCTTACCAGGACCGACGGATACGATAGACACGGGCACCCCAAGAATGGTCTCAATGTAGTCTATATACTCTTTAGCCTCTTTCGGCAAAGCATCAAAAGATCTTATAGAATTAGTCTTAACATTTTTCCATAATTCAAAATCAACATACATTGGCTCCACCTCACTACCCTTTTGAACAAGATCAAAATCAAGAATGTCTTTCTTCTCACCACCCAGCATGTATTGTGTACAAATTTTAACACTATCTCCCTTAAGTTCATCAAAGATATCAAGCTTAGTCACTACCAAGTCTGTAATACCATTCTCCATTACTGCGAGGTTTAGTTGTGGGAAATCAAGCCATCCTACATCGCGAGGTCTTTTAGTCCTTGCACCATACTCATGCCCTAGAGCACGAAGTTCATCTTCAAGCTCTCCGGTAATCTTTGTCGGAAATGGTCCGCTACCCACACGTGTTGTGTAAGCTTTCAGTACTCCATAAACCTTTCGGATTGATTGAGCAGGGATTGCAAGTTCTCCAGGCACAGCAGAAGCTAGACAGCGAGAAGATGTTACAAATGGATAAGTACCAAAATCGAGATCAAGCATTGCTGCTTGAGCACCCTCAGAAAGAATTCTTCCACCTTTTTTAAGATAGGAATTTACGAAAGTAGAACAGTGCACGAAGTTTTTAAGTTTCTTCAGCTCAGTAGTTGCATTTAGGAATTCTTGCGCTGGTTTCACTACATCCTCTTCCATGTTGAATTCAAATTTAAGCATAGAATTAACATAATCAATATGCCGATTCATTAAATTCTTAAATCGCTGTTCAAAATCAGGAGAGAAAATATCACCCATTCGAAGTCCATCACGGCCGGCTTTGTCTTTATAAGTCGGACCGATACCTTGATGAGTAGAACCAATTTTATTCTTACCTTTGTAGGCTTCCTCAGCTTTGTCGATAAGAATATGTGTAGGAAGAATTAAGTGTATTTCATTACTGATATACAAATTCTTGTGAACATCTGCTCCGTACTTCGTAACTTTTTCAATTTCTTGAATGAACAAAATAGGATTGATAACCATACCAGCTCCGCAGAGAGATGGGATAGAGAAGATAGTGCATGGAATGGAATTAAGAACCACTACATCACTATTGATTTCAAGTGAATGCCCTGCATTCGGACCACCGTGAGGACGCACTCCTAAATCATAATCTTTAGAAAGAAAGTGGACTATTTTCCCCTTTCCTTCATCACCCCAGGAGGCACCCATTACAACGTCAACGTAACCGAGATTTTCTTTTTGATTGCTCATGATAAATAAAAATAATTAAGGCTTTTGTTAAATCTACTCGGTATACACACTAATGTCAATAAATTTTATTTTGTATAATTAGGAGCTTCTTTGGTAATAGTTACGTCGTGTGGATGACTCTCTTTGATCCCAGAGCTTGTTATTTGTGTAAATGATGCTGTCCACATTTCTTTTATATTCTTCGCACCGATGTAACCCATACCTGAGCGAAGACCTCCGATATACTGGTAAACTATTTCAGATAAATTTCCTTTATATGGCACAATACCCACGATTCCTTCAGGAACGAGCTTTGAAATTTCGTGTTCTTTGTCTTGGAAATATCTATCCTTAGAACCATCTTGCATAGCTTCTATAGAACCCATTCCGCGATAGCTCTTAAACTTCCTTCCTTCAAGTAGCACTACTTCACCTGGAGCTTCTTCTGTACCTGCGAATATTGAACCTGCCATTATCGTCGATGCTCCACCCACGAGCGCTTTCACCATGTCGCCAGAGTATTTTATTCCTCCATCGGCAATTACTGGGATGTCGTATTTAGCTTTCTTAAGCGCATTTACCACATTCATTACAGCAGAGAGCTGTGGCACTCCTATGCCCGCGATGATGCGAGTAGTGCATATTGAGCCTGGACCCACACCCACTTTCACTGCATCAGCACCTGCCTTTGCAAGGGCTATAGCAGCCTCACCTGTGGCAATGTTCCCTACGATGAGCTGTGCTTTCGGATAAGCTTTCTTTATATTCTTTGTAGCATCAATAATTCCTTTAGAGTGTCCGTGAGCAGAATCGAGAACCAAGACATCAGCTCCTGCGTCTAGAAGTAATTTCACATTGTCCATAAGAGTAGCACCTACACCGATTGCAGCACCCACACGAAGCTGGCCGAAAGCATCTTTACATGCATTTGGATTTGCTTCTTCTTTTGAAATATCTTTAGATGTGATGAGTCCTGCTAATTTGAAATTCTTATCAACAACTGGAAGCTTCTCGATCTTGTACTGCTTCAAAATTTTCTTCGCTTCAACTAGTGAACTTGAGTCAGGAACTGTAATCAATTTCTTGGTCATTACATCCTTCACTATTTTTGTCATATCACTTTCAGAGCGCATATCACGGCCAGTAATGATACCAACAAGGGTACGATCAGGATTGATAACCGGCACTCCACCGATGCCGTGCTCACGCATGAGTGACGCTACTTGTGCTAGTGTCGCATCAGGATTTATCGTATATGGATCATGAATTATTCCATTCTCAGAGCGCTTTACCTTTTTCACTTGAGCTACCTGATCAGCGATTGGCATATTCTTATGAATGATACCAAGGCCTCCTGCGTGAGCTATAGCAATAGCAAGGCGTGATTCTGTGACAGTATCCATAGCTGCAGAAATGATAGGAATATTGAGAGTAATGGACCTTGTAAGCTTTGTCTTTGTGTCGACATCACGAGGCAACACCTCTGAGTATCTAGGCACTACGAGCACATCATCAAATGTTAGAGAAGTAATAATGAGAGAACTTTTAGCACTTTTTGTGAGCTTTTTATTCATAAGTTTAGTATACATTAATTTTATAATTTTAGTCAAAAAAACCTCCGGCTAAATGCCGGAGGTTTTTTCTTAATGATGCACTGGTGCGCCGTGAGGATCGTGAGCATGCACTGGCTTGAATTGACGAATAAGAAGGATAAGTACGAGGATTAGGAATATTGTAAGCATCCATTCAAATACTGTGTCTGGTAAGAATCCTGAGTTTCCAAATAATGTTAGTGCTGTAAGTCCATTATTATTTGTAACAGCAGTGTTTGTAGGAGTGTATGCTCCAGCAGCACTTGCTCCAAGGTTTGAATTGTTTGTATTAGTATTTGTGTTTGTGTTTGTGTTTGTGTTTGTGTTTACTGCTACAGTCTTTGTAGTAGTTGTAGTAGCTTTCTTTACAGTAGCTACTGCTACAGTACGAGCAGGTGCTGAACTCACAGTAGGGTTTGCATAGTTTACTGTAGGAGCACTTGGGGCAGAGTTATTGTATGCATTGTTATCAGAATATGGGTAACCATTGTTACTGTTGTAGTAATCGTAATTTGTATTATTCACATAACTTTGTGGTGGATAATAATTTGAATTTGTATTTCCAAGATTTAGGTCCACAGTAGAAGCACAGCGTGAATTACAAGTATCACGCATAATAAATTGGTCAGCAGATGCAATATTGGCAAAACTAAATACAAAAGTAAGTGTGCCAAGTACTATTAATTTGTTGATCATTGTGTTATTCATATAAGGGTATTATAGCACAAAGTATACCATTTTGTCAAGCCCTATCCCTATGTGATAGAATATAAGGATATATGGAAAATAAACATGAAAAAGTAATGGTTTTTGGGGTATTTGACGGCATCCACGATGGGCACCGCTTCTTCCTAAATGAAGCGCAAAAGTTCGGCAAGAACCTTATAATAGTGGTCACACCCGATGATACCGTGAAGTTTATGAAGGACAATTCTCCAAAATACAACTTAATGGAGCGGATACAGGCACTTGAAAATGAATTTCCGAAAGCATATATAATGACTGGCGATAAGAAAAAGGGCGTCTGGTCCCCTATTAAAGAACAGAAGCCCGATGCTATAGTCCTCGGCTATGACCAAGATTCTCTTGGAAAAGCACTGAAAGGAATTCTTGATGGATACGATTTCGACATCATACAAATAAAGGATGATCACCATGGCGACAGGCTTCATTCTCGCTTCATACACAAAAGATTAGAATAGGTGTATTATAAGAATATTAACAATAAGAAAATTAATTTTATGCATAATCCATTTGAAAACGCATTATCACAATTAAATCGCGCGAACGCTGTAAAAAGTTTTAGTCCAGAATTTTTAGAAAGAATGTCTAAACCTGAAAGAGAAATCCGCATCACTATCCCTGTGCAAATGGATAATGGTAGTATGAAATTCTTTGAAGGATACCGTGTGGAGCACAACAGTGCTCGCGGACCATACAAAGGTGGAATTCGTTTCCATCAAGACACCGACATTTTTGAAGTGAAGGCTCTCGCTTTCTGGATGGCTCTTAAGTGTGCCGTGGCAAACATTCCGATGGGTGGAGGAAAAGGCGGAGTAACTGTCGACCCAAAGACACTTTCAAAAACTGAACTCGAGAAACTTTCCCGCGGTTGGGCACGTATGATGGCAAGAAACATCGGACCTGAGATTGATGTGCCAGCACCGGACGTGAATACTACACCTGAAATCATGACTTGGATGAATGATGAATATATGAAAATCACTGGCGAGAAAACTGGGGCTACTTTCACAGGAAAGCCACTAGAGAATGGCGGTAGTGAAGGCCGTGGTGCTGCGACAGGACTCGGCGGTGTGTACACATTCAATGTACTACACAAGAAATTAAATCTCCCTGAATCTTGTACTGTAGTAGTGCAAGGATTTGGAAATGTGGGAGGTAATGCTGCAGAAATTCTTGCGAAGCAAGGACACAAGATCATCGCAATCTCAGATTCAAAAGGTGCAATACTTAAAGAAGATGGAATTGATATCGCGGCGCTCAATGAATATAAAAAGGCTAATCGCCAGATTGAAGGATTCCCAGGTTCAAAGACTATTACAAATGCAGAGCTCTTAGTGCTCGAATGTGATGTGCTCATACCTGCAGCTCTTGAGAACCAGATCACAGAGGCAAATGCAAAAGATATAAAAGCGAAGTTTATTCTTGAACTTGCAAATGGTCCTACTACTCCAGAAGCCGATGATATCCTCTACTCACGAGGAATTCCAGTTGTGCCAGATATCCTAGCAAACTCAGGTGGAGTGACTGTTTCTACTTTCGAATGGGAGCAGAACCTAAAGGGTGAGCACTGGACGGAAGAAGAAGTGAATGCAAAGCTAAAGAAGATTATGGAAGAAGAGACAAACCTCATCTATGATCGCTCAGTGGAACTAAATACTGACATCCGCCGCTCTGCCTTCATCGTAGCTCTCGAGAGAATTGAAAAGGCAACGAAGTAGATTGACTAATAGCTAAAAGTGAGTAGTATTAGCAAAAAATACCTTTTAATTTTAATCTTAATATCATGCCAAAACAAATCAAAACTGCATTAGTTTCCGTTTTCTCGAAAGATGGACTAGCACCTATTATTGAACTCCTAAATAAAAATGGAGTAAAAATTATTTCCACCGGAGGAACTGCCGACTTCATCAGAAAGATGAATGTGGAAGTAACTGAAGTGGAAGAACTCACTGGCTTCCCTGCTATCTTTGACGGCCGTGTAAAGACTCTACAGCCGACAATATTTGGTGGAATACTGAAAATTCGTGGCAACGCTGTTCATGAAGAAGAAGCAAAGAAACACAATGTGCCAGAAATCGATTTGGTAATTGTGGACCTTTATCCTTTCGAAGAAACTCTTGCAAAAGGTGGCACACCAGAAGAAATAATCGAGAAGATCGATATCGGTGGAATCTCACTAATTCGCGCTGCTGCGAAAAACTGGAGTGATGTAGTAATCGTGCCTTCCAAAAATCAGTATGAGTATATAAAAAATATTCTAGACCCCGAAGGAAAGAATACTTCCGCCGGGGTTATAAGTACCACACTCGAGCAGCGTAAGTATTTGGCTGGATGCGCATTTGAAGTCACAAGTATGTATGACACTGCAATCCGTGGATATTTCCAAGGTAATGCATTACGCTACGGAGAGAATCCTCACCAGAATGGAGCATTCGTTGGAGATTTAAGTAAGGCTTTCGATATTCTTCAAGGAAAGGAACTCTCATACAACAACCTGCTCGATGCCGACGCAGCTATCAGACTCATCAAGGACTTCCCTATGCCTGCATTCGCAATTCTCAAACACACAAATGCTTGCGGGTGTGCGACGGGAGATGGTGGTACTCTAGAGCTCTTAAAGAAAGCATACGCTACTGACCCAGTATCAGCCTTTGGTGGAATCCTGGTTACAAATCAGAAAGTAGATGAAGATGTGGCGAAATTCCTAGTGGATGAAGTGAAGCTATTCTTCGAAATTTTAATTGCTCCTGAATTCACAAAAGAAGCTCTTGAAATTTTAGCGAAGAAGGCAGACATCAGAGTTCTAGCGCTTCATGAATTCATAGTACCAGCAAAAGAAATCCGCACATGTCTCACCGGTATGCTAATCCAAGATAGAGATAATGAAGTGGATGGAATAAATAATTTCACTACTGTCACCAAGCGTGCACCAACTGAAAGTGAATTAAATGACATGGTCATCGGTGCAACAATCGGCAAACATTTGAAGTCAAACTGCGTGGTAATAGTGAAGGGTGGCAACATGATCACGATGGGTGCAGGGCAAGTATCTCGCGTGGATGCACTGAAGAATGCACTCGAAAAAGCCAAGAACTTCGGCCTTGATGTGAAAGGCGGTATCCTCGCTTCTGAAGCCTTCCTTCCATTCCCTGACTGTGTGGAGATAGGAGGCTCAGCTGGAGTAACTGCTGTAGTCCAGCCAGGTGGATCCAAGAAAGACCAACTCTCCATCGACAAGTGTGATGAGCTCGGTATGGCCATGGTCGTGACCGGCTTCCGCCACTTTAAGCATTAAAATTTATATATAAAAAGACAGAAACCCG
>CALRFQ010000015.1 GCA_943356675.1 Candidatus Nomurabacteria bacterium | reverse complement strand
GACTAGAGATCATCGTTTAGGGCGTGGACTACTTGGGTATCTAATCCCATTCGCTACCCACGTTTTCGTGCTTGAGTGTCAGATATGTGCTAGTATAGTGCCTTCGCTTTTGGTGTTCCCAATAATATCAACGGATTTCACCCCTACACTATTAGTTCCCTATACCCCTCACACTCTCTAGCTGTGCCGTTTCGTTCGCAGTTCTTAGGTTAAGCCTAAGGATTTAACAAACGACTAACACTGCCACCTACGCACCCTTTACGCCCAATAATTCCAGATAACGCTCGGGGCTCTCGTATTACCGCTCCTGCTGGCACGAGATTAGGAGCCCCTTATTCATGAGGTACCGTCAATAAACTTCTTCCCTCATAAAAGATCTTTACACTCCGAAAAGCTTCATCAATCACGCGGCGTCGCTCCGTCAGACTTTCGTCCATTGCGGAAGATTCTCGACTGCAGCCACCCGTAGGTGTATGGGCCGTGTCTCAGTCCCATCGGTGGGGGTCAGGCTCTCACCTCCCCTAAGCGTCATAGCCTTGGTAGTCCTTTACACTGCCAACTAGCTGATACTTCATAGGCCTTTCCCAAAGCGAAAAACTTTACTCCGGAGAGACTATCGCGTATTAGCACACCTTTCGGTGTGTTGTTCGCGACTTTGGGGGAAGTTCCTATGTATTACTACCTCGTTCGCCACTAACTTCTAACGACCTTTGACATTGATATAATCTCAATCATTGGAAAAAAGAAGTCCGTTCGACTTGCATGCCTTATCCACGCCGCCAGCGTTCATCCTGAGCTAGGATCAAACTCTACTTTAAAATAGAACGGAACAAAAGAAAAAATAGTTGTTCACGCTCACCTGATATCGATCAGGGTTGCTCATACTTATATTATCTGGACTTGCAGCCACACTACTCTGGATAAAGATGTAGTGGGCTCGTTCTCCCGGCCTATCGTGGCCGGTAAACATTTGCTTGATTTATGTTATCTTCTAATATGCAATTTTCAATGAAATTAAAACAGTCGGATAAACATCAGACTGTGGACCCATTATATACATATAAAAAAAGAAGTCAAGCGTTTCCAAAAGGTCCTGAAATAGGGCTAAATTAAGCCTATTTTTTATCTATTGCTTTTTTCATAAAAAAGTGGTATAATACACAAAAATTAAACCGGGGACGCCCAACGTAGAAATGAACCTATACGAAGAGTATTTAAAAAGGGCAGAGAAAAAATCACCTTCAAAAGAAGCTTCAATTTTATTTGGAGTATTTAATATCCTTGAGGGTGAGAAATTGATTGACCCTAATTGGGATAAGAAAAAACCTGAAGAAAAAAATAAGGTTATGGAAGAAATTCTATCTTTCTTTCCGATTTGGGAAAAAAATTTTTCCTCTGTAGATTAAATAAATATTTCCATAAAAAACTTAGCCACTTCTTGATTGAAGTGGTTATTTTTTATATAGATTAGTGGATATTTTGTAAGTCTTCGATTGCCTGCTTGATATTCACGATTTCCTTCTTTGGTACTCCAGCCTGATTCGCAAGGACAACCCTTGCGAGGTATTAAATTAAGGGTACCTGACACCATTAACCATAAAAAATACCGCTTTTGCGGTATTTTTTATGTAATAGACAAATATATGCACCTTACACCATTTTTTCAATAAGTCTATGGGGTAATTCCATAAGGAAGATTATGCTCTCCATGTTCGTTAGGAATTGCATCTTTTTCTAAAACTTTCCTTATTTCTATTCCTTCTGTCTCAAACATTTCTTTGTCTTTTTGAATTTCTTCACCATAGACTTCTTCAAGGTCAGAAAATACATCCGAGGAAGGAGAAATATTATTTTTTCCCGCGGAAGTTTCTGTATTTGGTACTTTATCAAATTGACTCATTTTTTTTAAAATCTAAATTAACTGAATAATACCCTAAGTGTACCCCACCCCTAAACCTTATGTCAATGAAAGATATAAGGGGATAAACAAGAAAGTTGGGGTGATGGTGTCAGATGCCATTTTATTTACAAAACTAGTGAATATTTTGTAAGTCTTCGATTGCCTGTTTGATATTCACAATTTCAATCTTTATTATTTTTGCCTGTGACTAGCAAGAACGGTTCTTGCTAGGTTTAAACTAGGACTGTCTTAGTTTAAATAGTCCTAGCTTATGGTTTCAGGATTTTCGAGAGTAGCGATTTCTTTACGGACTCTATTTGCCTCTTCCCTGTTTTCTTTATTTTGATTCTTAAATAGTTCTGCTAGTTTCAACTTTAAATTTATAACTTTCTCTGCAACTACCACCTCAGAACTTTTAAATATTTTATTTATATTATTCGCTAATTGAGCACTTTTTTTACTCTTATCAGGAGTATAAGCCTGGACTTTACCCTTTTCCTTTTCCTTATCTGATTTCAGGGCATCAACAGTATCACTAGACACTCCAGTGTAATTTTTATTTAAATATCTATTTGGCTGTGGTTTAAATTGTTCTTCGTTCATATACATAGTGTACTCTCTATATATAGAATGTAAAGATAGCTAACTTGCAAAAAGTGGCTAAATTTGATATATTAATTTTATGACGATTATTGCTAAAATATTACCCTACATACAGATAATACTATCTTGTATATTAGCGGTAGCAATCCTACTACAGCAATCCGGCGCAGGTGTCGGAGGTGCTCTTGGTGGCGGAGACGGCTCATCTCTTTATCACACACGCCGTGGCTTCGAGAAGTTTCTCTTCTATACGACTATTGTCGTAGCCATTTTATTTGCTGCTTCAGCTATCATTGCAATATTCGTTAAATAACGTTTTCTTTTAGAAACAATTTAACAATAACTCTCTACTCTCTTAAATGTGAGGTAGACATATTATTCTCATAATTACATGAATAAAATAACTCAGTTCTTAAAATCATTTCGACTACGTTCAAAATCAAATTTAGAAAGTGGATATACGGCTCTCAGAAGTGGTGAGCGCCAATTCGTCTTGGGTGCAACTGTCGTAGCAATAGTTGCAATATTATCTATACTCTATGGAATCAACTCAAAGTATTTAGTGTCAGTACCTCTCGATGGTGGATCAATAACTGAAGGAATAGTTGGCATGCCTACACTTATTAACCCAGTCTTAGCAATATCTGAAGGAGATAAAAGTCTTACAAATTTAGTTTATTCAGGCCTTGTAAGAAAAGTGAAAAGTGGAGTATTTATCCCCGACCTTGCGGAGTCATACACAGTATCTTCAGATAGCACAATATATACATTTGTAATAAAAGACGGAGCAGTATTCCAAAATGGCACAAATGTCACAGCCGATGATATTTTATTCACAATAAATAAAATCAAAGATCCATTAATTAAAAGTCCAAGAAAAGTAGAATGGGAAGGTGTCACTGTGACTAAAGTCGACGACAGAACAGTGCGCTTCACTCTCAAGCAACCATACGCATCATTCATTGATAGTTTAACTATCGGAATCCTCCCAGAAAATGTTTGGAAGAATGTGGGTGAAGCTGAGTTTGGGTTATCTTCATTAAATATGAAACCAATCGGATCAGGACCATATATTGTAAAGAAGGTTGCTAAAAATGCAGAAGGATCACCTGAGTCTTACACACTTGTTCGATTTACGAAATTCATACTAGGCACTCCACATATTAAGAATATTACAATCAAATCATTCGCAAATGAGAAAGATATGGTAAACGCACTAGCCGGAGGAGCTATAGATGAAGCAGGAGGCATAGACCCAGAGAATGCAGTCACTCTAAGCTCAAATACAGACATAGTGATGGAGAAATCCGCACTACCTAGAATGTTTGGATTATTCTTTAACAAAAGCCAGAATGCGGTACTCGGAGATCCAAATGTTATCAAATCATTATCAATGATAATAAATCGCCAAGAAATAATCGACAATGTGCTTAAGGGTTATGGTTCACCTATTGATAGCGCAATACCTGATGGAATATTGAACGATGATTTAATTACAAATGTAGACCAAATAAAAGATAAAGATGCAGCACTAAATCAATTTGCTAAATCTGGATGGAAGATTGGCGCAGACGGAACAATGCAAAAGTCTAATACAAAAACTGTAAAAGATAAAAAAGGTAAAGTGACGACAGTATCTACAGGCCCAGTCACAAAACTCGTATTCTCCATCACCACAGGTGACACTCCAGAACTCAAACAAACCGCAGAAGGCATACAGAAGACACTTGCAGAGTATGGTATAACAGTAGAACTAAAAGTGTATGAGACTGGTCCACTTAACCAAATAATAAGATCAAGAAAGTATGAGGCATTGTTCTTCGGACAAGTTATCAATCATGAGTCAGACTTATTTGCATTCTGGCATTCCACTCAGCGCACAGACCCAGGGCTCAACATAGCAATGTACTCAAATAGCAAAGCCGACATACTTCTTGAAAGTGCACAAAAGATCCTAAATGAAGATGATCGCATGAATAAATATTCTCAATTAAAGAATATTTTGGATACCGATATGCCAGCGATTTTCATTTACTCACCAGAATACATTTATGCGCATTTTGATAAAGTTCATATGCCAGAATCGATGGACATCACAACTTCACCTGACAGATTTAACAACATATACTCATGGTACAGAGATACAGATGAAATTTGGAAAATATTTGCAAAATAAAATTACCAATAATTAATAATAAATAAACAGAATTACAAAATGGAAGAAAACAAGAACAGAAGTCAGGGTGCAAAATTCCCTCACTCTCAGAATAGCAACACTCGTAGGTTCACAAGACCTGCAGGTTCCCGTCCACCGCAAGGCACAATCCGTGTCGTGAGGAAAGACGATACTAAAGTAAGCTCTCACCCACACACAAACCACACTCACGCTCACGCTGCTTCACCTACAGGTGCGAAGCCAGCTTACAGTAGCCATCAGCCTCGCACAGCGAGCCCGAGAGCGGGATTTGCTCATGGAGGTCAGAAGCCTATGCGTCGTGCACCATCTCGCGGACCATCATCTTCTGCGCCTAGGAAGATGTCTTCACGCACAATGTCAAACGTACTACCACCCGAGAAAGGAGTAATACGCATAATTCCTCTTGGTGGTGTAGAAGAAATCGGAAAGAACATGACAGCGATAGAAATCGGTGATGATATAATCGTAATCGACGCTGGTATGCAATTTAAAACAGATGACACACCAGGAATCGACTACATGATTCCAAACACTACATACCTTGAAGAAAGAAAGGATAAAATACGTGGTATGTTCGTAACACACGGACACTTAGACCACATCGGTGGAATTCCGATAGTTATGAATCGTATTGGTAATCCCCCACTTTACTCTCGAAATCTTTCTATCCTTCTTATGAAGAAGCGTCAGGAAGAGTTCTCACACTTACCACCATTAAATACTATCCCTGTAGAAAAAGATGAAGTTGTTACTGTAGGAAATCTACGTATCAGATTCTTTGGTGTGACACACACAGTGCCAGACTCAATGGGTATCATTATTGAAACTCCATATGGATCTATCGTCACTCCTGGAGACTACAAGCTAGATCAGATCGACGGCGTGGTTACAGACGAAGAAGAGAAAGAATATAAATTCTTCGATAAAGAGAAAGTATTACTCCTCCTCACAGACTCTACAAACATCGAGAACGAAGGATTCTCACTTCCTGAGGTGCGCGTACACGAAGGTCTTGAGAAGTTAATCCGCTCTGGCACAGGACGCATAATCATTGCTGCTTTCGCATCACACATTACTCGCCTAGTGAAGATTGTGCAGATTGCAGAATCTCTCGGCAAGAAAGTAGTGCTTGATGGAAGAAGCTTAAAAACAAATATGGAAGTTTGTGAACAAGCAGGACTCTTCAAACCAGAAAAAGGAACAATCATCCCAGTAGAAGATGCAGACAGTTACCCACCAAACAAAGTCATCGTACTTATGACTGGAGCACAAGGTGAAGAATTCGCTTCACTTAATCGTGCTGCAAACAAAACTCACAAGAAATTCACAATTCGCGAAGGAGACACTATTATTCTCTCAGCTTCTATTGTGCCAGGAAATGAAGTTTCTGTTGGAAGACTTAAGGATAATCTCGCTCGTCACGGAGTACACATCATCAGTTACCGTACAAGTGAAGAAACAATCCATGCCACAGGTCACGGAAACCAAGAAGATGTGAAGTGGCTACACAGAAAGACTCACCCTAAATTCTTTATTCCTATTCACGGATCACACTACATGCTCAAGCTTCATGCTGAGCTAGCAGCAGAGTGGGGCATACCAAAAGAAAATATAATTGTGCCAGACAATGGATCAATCATCGAAATTACAGATGAAGGTACAAAGATTGCGCTTCGAAAAGAAAAGGCTCCTTCAGCACCTATGATGGTGGATGGATTCTCTGTCGGTGATGAGCAAGAAGTCGTGATACGCGATCGCCAAATGCTTGCACAAGACGGAATGTTCGTAATCATTGCAACAATCGATTCACAGACTGGAAAACTCAGAAAGTCACCAGACATAATTTCTCGTGGATTTATTTATCTAAAAGAAAACCAAGACTTACTTCACCAGACACGTCTCATAATTAAAAAGACAATAGAAGATGGTACTCGCGGAATGCATCAAGCAGACTTCGACAATATCAAGCTCACACTCGGTGACAATATTTCGAAATTCCTATTCCAGAAGACTGCAAAACGCCCACTCGTAATACCAGTACTATTATCTGTATAATTAATTTATGACGACTAAATTACACAGAATATACATCCTCTCATTTCTTTTCTCTCTACACCTTGCGATATCAGCGTATGTGAATTCCACATTCCTGTCACAAGTTGTGGGAGAACATTATGTAGGGCTCTTATATACTGCGTCCGCATTCATCACATTACTACTACTTTCAAACACAAGAGTAATACTTAAGCAACTTGGAAATAAAAAACTCACAATTATAACACTCTTAATAAATATGTTAGGACTACTCGGACTGATTATTTCTAAGGATGCAATCGTAATTAGTCTTTCATTTATATTATTTATAGCCACAAACTATGTAGTTCTATACTGTTTGGATATTTTTATTGAGCATTTTGGTGATCCGAAAAGTGTTGGAAAAACACACGGTATATACCTTACTTTTATAAATATCGGCTGGGTAATTTCCCCCACTATCACTGCGTATCTTATCGCAAATAAAGGTGGATATATAGCTGTATATGTTCTCGCATTCCTTACAGTATGCCTAATCGTAATAGGAATGCTTCTTGGTGTTGGAAAGTTTGAAGATAAAACATACAAGAAGAAACCCTTCCTAGAAATGTACAGGTTCATTAAAACAAATCGTCATATAAGAGCTATAACTATTATAAACTTCCTACTGCAATTCTTTTTCTCTTGGATGGTAGTATATACTCCGATATACCTATATGAATACATTGGGCTCGGCTGGGACAAGCTAGGAACAATATTTACTATAATGCTTCTACCATTCGTACTATTTGGAATACCGATAGGTAAACTTATAGATAATTATCATGTGCATAAAAGGAAATTACTCATCTTTGGCACATTTATCATAAGCGTAGCGACAATGAGTATAAGCTTCATAAGTAACAACAATATTGCGCTATGGGCATTTGTACTTTTTATGACGCGCTTTGGTGCTGCAATAATTGAAACTGTATCAGAAGTGTATTTCTTCACACACGTTAAAGAGGAAGATGCTTCAATACTTTCCGTCTTTCGAGATATGCCACCACTTTCATTCATTATTGCCCCACTACTAGGAACACTATTCTTATCATTTTTCCCATTCAAATATTTATTCCTAACATTAGGAATTCTTATGCTGACGTCGCTTTATTATATTAAGCTCTTAAAACATACGAGCGAATTTTACGAAAACAATGGAACCAACTAGAATAAATAAATATCTTGCAGAACACAACTACGCCACAAGAAAGGGAGCAGATGAGCTTATTAAAGATGGAAAGGTTTTTATCAATGGACGCCTTGCAGTACTTGGCGACAAAGTAATAGATGGAGATAAAGTGGAGGTGAATCAAAAAGGAAGCCTCGAGAAGCTTGTGTACTATGCTTACAGTAAGCCTATAAATGTAACCACAAATCCAGAGCCTGAAACTAAGGATATCCTCCAAACTACAAGATTCCCTACAAAAGTCTTCCCTATCGGCAGACTCGACAAAGACTCGTCTGGGCTCATTATAATGACAAATGATGGCCGTGTGACTGACCGCCTCCTCTCTCCGAAGTATGTTCATGAGAAGGAATATGTCGTAAGGTTGGATACTCCCTACAATGATGCATTTCTTGAAGCTATGGGTGGTGGTGTACGCTTCGATGGATATGTGAGTCGCAAGTGTAAAGTATGGAGAAAAGATGGAGATACATTCCACATTATCCTTACAGAAGGCAAGAAACGCCAGATCAGAAGAATGTGTGAAGCGCTCCATCAAAATGTACGTGCACTCACTCGTGTACGCATAATGAACATCCAGTTAGGAAAACTCAAGCAAGGAGAATTCAGAGAGATCAAAGCACAGGAGTTAAAAGATTTCCTACTTACACTCAAATTAATATCATAAATAAAAAAGACTAGGTAAGATTTATTTTACCTAGTCTTTTTTAATTATATCCAGTGTAGTAAGTATGCAACAAATAGTATAAAACCGAGTAAACCGATAAGGGGCTGCATTCTCCATAATATTGCATCAATAACTACAAAAATAACTAATTTAACTAATCCTAATGCTAAAATAGATAACCAAATAGTTTGTAATGCAATTTGTATTGTTGTCATTCTAATATTATACACTAGTTATTCTAAGATAGTAAAGTGCTTAATTTAAGTAGTAGTTACATGATATACTAAATAAATGAAAAGGGTGATTTTCTTATTATTAATATTCATATCATTCTCTATAAGAGCATCTGCATTAAACATTTCTTACGAGACAGTCATTGGAATTAAAGGTAAAAGTGTACTCATAGAAAAGTTCCAAATTGAGAAAAAAACAAATTACTTGTGTAATTTAGATACTTACGCTTGTGAAGCGACGAAACTGAAAAAGCTACCTAGTGTAGGTACTAACACAAAAAATAGTTACACAAGCACATTAAAATCTACAGGCGCTACACATATCACCATGTCACCTCTTTCGGATTATGTTGCATATTATCTTCACAATAACACTAACCAAACCCGAAAATTAGTTTTAAAAAACGTAAAGAGAGATACTGAAAAATATCAGTTGAATAATTTGAATTATTGGGATCTATTAAATGACCAAGATTCAGTTTACTCTTTCACACCTGACGGGAGTAAGCTAATATATCTTGATGACAATGGTGGGAACTTTTCATTATACAAAATAGATACTTCTAATTTTGATAGTCACCCTTTCCCTGGTACTCTACTTGAAACAAATACTCTAGAGATACATCAATTTATGGCATATGATAATGAAACAATATTTTATGTAGGTAATACTAAAACGAAACCTTACAATTGGAACTTGTATAAATATGATTTAAATACTGGTACTCAAAAAAATATTATGGAAGATGTGTCTTACACAAGCACACTTAGGAAGATGGATAACAAGCTCGTATTTGCTAAGCAAGAATACTCTGGATATGGGCCACGAGTTTATGATATTAAAAATAATAAAATTCACTTTTTCGATTTACCAAATATAAACAGAAATGTTTCAAAGAGTAGTGAATCTACTGCCATAATTGGTGATAGATATGGTGTCATAATGAATCCTACTACAAGTGCACAAACTGCTGTTATATGGCTACATGGTGGCCCATACAGGCAAACTAGCTACGGATATCATCCATATCATAGTTATGGCACCTACGACAGTATACTAAACGCAATGCGTGAGCAAGGTGTCTTGATCCTTAAGCTAGACTATAGTGGAAGTTTAGGTTTCGGGAAGGAATATTCGGAAAGTATAGATAACAATGTGGGCACGAAAGATGTATCCGATGTGACCCTCGCAATTAAATATTTGAAAGCAAATTATGGAGTTAAAAATGTTTACTTAATAGGTAATAGTTATGGTGGATATCTTTCACTGAAAACTACGGTAGATAATAGTAGTGAAATAAGTGGCGCTATATCTATAAATGGTGTGACTGATTGGGAGTCTTTGCTTTCATATATGGGTAATTCGATTTTTAACGCACATTTTGACGGCGCTCCAAACATTTTAAATAAAAGGTTTTACAATAAAGCTTCTATAATCAAAAATCTAAAAAATTTAGAAAATAGTAAGCCAATTATGATCATTCAAGCTGAGAAAGATCACACAGTGGCACCATGGCAAGCCACACTTCTAAGTGATGCAATGAAAAAGGAGAAAAAGAATGTTACCTTAGCTACATATCCAAAAGAAGATCATGTATGGATTTATGAAAAGAATATACGTGATATGTGTAAACGTATATTTAAATTCGTGGACATTAAAAACAACCTATCTTGTATAAATTAATTATTTATTTAAGTATTAGTCTTACTTTTTCTACGTCTCGTTCGATCTGTTCTGCAAGATCACCCAAATCTAGAAATCTTTTGATATCACGAAGTCTTTGCACTATGTCTACTTCAATTGTAGCTCCATCAGTATTTGGCATTGTCTCATCTGTCACATCTAGTAAATAAACTTCGAGTGATGGTTTAAAAATATTAAAAGTAGGTATCGCTCCGTAGTGAAGTGCTCCTTTAAATGGCTTATCATTTATGATTACCCATGCAGCGTATATTCCATCATCTAATACAAAATCCTGCGGAACTGTGAGGTTCATAGTGGGAAAACCCATATCTTTACCGCGGCCCAAGCCGCCAATGTGCTTACTTTGAAATACCATAATTCTGTAATTGTACTATACGATATATACTAAAGACAAGTACGAATGTGGCTATCCATTGAGAAACCTCTAGAGTATTGTGATACAAAATAGTATCAATAAATATTGCTATAAATGGGAATGTGAGTTCTAGAATTGTAGAAATGTGTACTGGAGTATCCTTGAGTCCCTTGTAGTAAATCATGAGTGCAACCATACCTGTAGAAACTGCAATAAGTGTGAACCAACCTATTTGCGGAATCGTCACAGTAGAAAGTGATGAAGTATATCCAAGTGTAAGGATAAGAATCAGTGAACATGCTAATGTAAATAAAAATCGATAGAAAGTACTAACAGTTGAATTTACTTTACCTAGTAGCATCTTAGAAAATGTAGTCGAGCTTCCCCAAGCGAAAGCTGCGCCGAGTGCATATAATGCGGCTACGATAGTGCCATCACCTGTAGAAGTGTTCACGACACCTCCAGGGAAAGTCACAAAGTATGCAGAGATAAGTGCGAGCCCTGCCCAAGGTAAGTAAGCTTTCGAAATTTTCTCTTTGAGGAAAATGCGCGCAGTCCCAATGGCAAAAAGTGGCTGAAGTTTCTGAAGTAGAAATACTACTGAGAAAGAAATAAAGTGCACTTTAAGGAGTGCTGTAGTGAACCATAGCGTACCTAGCAGTCCTGAGAGAACTGCAATAACTCCGAGAAGTATCCATTCTCTCTTCCCTATCTTTTCTTTAATTACAAGCTTCCAAGCGAATGGCAGAAGAATTACAAGGCCAATTAAATGCTCGAAAAATATTATGGTAATAGGCGGCAAAGAATATAGATTCCTTCGAATCACACCATCGAGTGCCCAGAGTGTTGCAGCAATTATAATTAGTAGCGGTCCAGTAAATTTCATATTTTTCATATAAAGGCAATTATACTAGTTTTGAGCTTATAATCAAAACTACTTCGCATTATCCTCTATGACCTTTTTGATGTGGAATCCCATTGTGAGTATTCTACCAATCATAACTCCAACTACCGTCGAAAAAACAAACCCTCTTAAATGTGGTGCGTCTACATACTCTCTAAATATTTGCTCACGATATATAGCAAACAAAATATAGAAAAATAAAGCTCCAATGCCTATAATATCAAGACGACCCATTACCTTCTTCGCCTCTGGATGCCAGTAAATTTTAAACATTCTTCCTAGGACCAAGCCTACAGCTGCACCGATCAAAATACCCGCAACTATATTTATTAGAGTGACCTCACCGGTAAAAAGTTCATATCCAAGCACACATAGAATTACGAAAATAATTACAAAAAACATCCGTATTCTTCGGCGGAGCTTCGTGTCCATATGCTTTAATGCTACATCCATTTCTTTCTTTTCAAAAAGACTCATAGGGCAATTATAACATGAGCATATAAAAAAGAGCCATTTCTGGCTCTTTTTTATTGATGCATTATCCGATAATTGTAAGTGCGATTCCCTTCTTGTCGCCACGGCCAGTACGGCCGATGCGGTGCACGTAGTCATCGTATGTGGCAGGCACATCGTAGTTGATCACGTGAGACACATTTGGAATATCAAGTCCGCGAGCAGCCACATCAGTCGCTACCAAAATTTGCACATGATTGTCTTTAAATAAGCGGAGTGCATTTTGGCGTTGTGAGTGACGTTTGTCGCCGTGAATTGATTCTGATTTGAAACCACGCTGAGTGAGAACGTTTGAAAGCTTCTCCACACCGTGCTTTGTCTTACCGAAAATTAAAACCTTTTTAAGTTCTGGCTGGTTAAGAAGCTCATGAAGTACATCGAGCTTATCCTCACCACGAGCAAGACGGATCACATCTTGTTCCACATTCTTGGCAGTGTCGCGTGTCTTTACAGAAATACGAACTGGATTGTTTAGGAAGTCATTAATTAATTTCTCAATGTCTGGAGATAATGTCGCTGAGAAGAATAATGTGTGACGGTCCTTTGGCATACCATCCATAATGAAGCGCATATCAGCGATGAATCCCATGTCTAGCATTTGGTCTGCTTCATCAAGCACGATAGATTGGAAATCATTTAAACGAATCATTTTGCGAGCGATAAGATCTTTCAATCTTCCTGGAGTACCAATCACGAAACTATTTTTGTATTTAAGTTGTGAAATTTGTTTTCCGATTGGGGCACCACCGACGCAACATACTGAAAAGATTTTAAGGCCTTTTGTAAGTGAACGAAGTTCGTCATCGATTTGTATTGCAAGCTCACGTGTGGGAACCACAACAATAACTTGCTCTTTCTGATCTGTAAGCACTTTGTGAATAAGTGGAATTAAGAAGGCTGCAGTTTTACCAGTACCAGTGTTGGCAATTCCAACGATATCCTTTCCTTCTAGAACTTTTGGAATTGCTCCATCTTGAATAGGAGTAGGAGTCACATAACCTTTCACAGCAATTGCTTCCTTTAGGCGAGCATCCACTTCGAAATCAGAGAATTGATGTTTTGGTTTGAAAACTTCCTCGATTTCAACTGTTGTAACTTTGTTGATAAATCTTGAAGCGTCGATTCTTTCACTTCGGCCTTTTCCGCGACCTCCGCCAGAATTACCACCGCGTGAGAATCCTCCACTTCTACCTCCACCAGAATTTCCTCCACGAGAGAATCCTGCACCGCGGCCATTTGAACTTCCACTTCTAAATACTCCGCCATTTGATGGACGAGATGAGTGAGATGAATGTGAAGATGAGCCACCAGACGATGGACGTGAACTTGTGTGAGCTGGTGCTCCACTTGTACTGCCACGTGAGCCAAATGATGGCTTACGAGCTCCAGAGCCTGTAAAACGGCCTGCTGCTCCTGGTGAGCGTCTTGCAGGACCAGATGAGAAGCTTGATGAGCCTCCTCTGTATGAACTTACGCCAGATGGGCGTGAACTTCCTTGTGATGAACTAGAACTTCCAGGACCACGGAAAGAGCGACCAGTTGATGGTCTAGAACTATGAGAACCGTGTGATGATGACGCAGAGCGTCCACCACTATTTGTGCTTTTATTTTGCATATAGCTTAAATTAAGAGTATTTCTACTCCTATAACCCGCAACCGTTAAATAATGTTTGTTGCAACTGCGAGTTTTAATTTAAGACTTGTTAGACTTAGCTGCACGACACTGTATCTCTACCTGTGTGCGAAAACCCATAGATTTAGTTATGCTCCCATCCTAGCACATCTAAATATCTTTGTCAAATTTATAAATTGACATAAATACATATTAGTTATAGTATCAATAAAAATCTACATCATCAAAATGAAAAATGTATACATAGCTTCTGTGAATCCAATGCATTTTTCACATTGGAATACACTTAAGGAAGCAAAAGAAAAATTAAATGAAAAGGTGTATCTTTGCATCGGCCAGAATGACCTCAAAGACGGAGGATTGTTTTCATTAGAAGAAAGAGCTTATATCGCCCATAATTTTTATGGGATTCCAAAAGAGGATATTGTGCTTCTATTTACTAAAGAAATTATTCTTGAAGCAATCACGAATGCTAAAAATATTGTTCGTGGAATACGAAGTGAAAAGGATTTAGTTGAAATTGAAGCAATATCTAAACACTATGGTGTAATAGAAAATTCAAAAAAACTTTTTCCGATTTTTGTATCTGATGAAATGAAGGAAATTAGTTCTTCTAAGTTAATCCAAAAGATCAAAACTGGTGAATATAAACCAGAAGATAATTGGATTCCTGTTGAGCTACTTTCTTTGATTAAAGAAAAACTAAAATTATGATGCCACCCGTAAACTAACTGTGTTTACGGGTTTTATTATTTTTCAAGGTCGAGGGTTTCGTCTATGCGGATTTGAGATAGGAATTCGGGTACGTGGGAGACAATGATCATCGCTCCTTGGTATTGGTCGAGAGCTTTTGCAATCACTGGAAGGTGGCGGAAGTTTATGTGGTTCGTAGGCTCATCTAGTATTAAAAGTCCTGGGCGTTCAAGCACGAGGCGGGCGAAGGCTACGAGCCCTTTCTGCCCTTCAGACAAACTACCGATCTTCGTTTGGATGATGTCACCAGTAAGTAGGAAGCTTGCTGCCACTTGGCGCATGAATTGCTCATCGAGCTTATAGCCAGAAACTTCCATTCCTTCGGCTAGAGATTTGTATACAGTATCTTCGAAGTTGAGAGTGGAGAAATCTTGGCGGTAGTAGCCAATGCGTGTGCCCTCTTTCACAACCATTCCCTCTTCCTCGCTCGTTGCGAGCTTTTCTAGGAGTGTACTCTTCCCAATTCCATTTGGACCTTTTAGCAGGAGGTGCTGATTTTTCTTGAGTTTGATATTTACTTTCTTTTTCGCAAGTTTATGATTCTTTAGTAGTGAGACTGCTGTGAGAGTAAGTAAGTCACCTTGGAGTTCTGGCTGAGCTGGAATAGTGAATGCACGGATGGTCTTGTCTTCCCTGCGGACATCCACTTTCTCTTCTTCCATATCTTCTGCGAGTTCACGCATTCTTTTCGCTACCAAGCGGAGGCGACCTCCTTTGTGTGCGAATTCATTGGCTTTATCTTTCTTGGCTTGAATGTTTTTCTCAAGCTGAGCGTTTTTCATTTGCTCTTTCTCCACACGAGCACTTATTTCTTTAACTACATTGAAGTAGTTCCCCACATACTGCTCCACTTTGCGAGTGTAGATATCGAGGTAAAGCACGCCTTCAGTGAAAGCATTTAGGAATTCTGCATCGTGAGAAATAACCACAACTGTCTTCTGGTAATTTTTCAAAAACTTTGTGAGGTGATCGATACCTGCGTGGTCTAAGTTGTTTGTCGGCTCGTCAAGTAAAAGAATATCAGGATTCTGAATTATTGCGGAAGCAAGGAGTAAACGTGCTTGCTGACCACCAGAGAAGCTTTTCATTATTCTATCATGCACCTTCTCGTGACCTTTAAGATTCACCACTTCAAGTACTTCATCAATCTTCACATCAATGTCATAAACTTTCTTATCAAAACATTTTTCAAAATATTCTCTTACGGTTAGTGCAAGGTCAGCACGAGGGATAACTTGCTTAGCGATAGCAATAGTCGCACCACCAGAGATGAAAATATCACCAGACTCAGGATTGATCTGCTTTGTGATGAGTCCGAAGATTGTACTCTTGCCGGCACCGTTCTGACCCATGATTGTGAACTTCGCGCCACGACGAATACCGAAAGACACCTCTTCGAGAATCGGCTTATTTACTCCATATTCAAATGATACGTTATCGAAACGAGCGATAACTCCTCCGCCTTGTGACATAATATGTACACAATACCTTATTTTTGATTATTTTGCTATTATTTTCCTTCGTTTGCGTTGCTGTTGTTCTCTGCCATCTGAAGTAGTGCTGCTTGAGCTAGAGCTACATTTTCCATATTTGATGCCCAGATTTTGAGTGCAGGGTACTGGATAGCACGGCCGTATGAGAATGAAAGTGGCCAAGGAAGATTTGTATCCATCTTGTGCATTGCACGTAAGTGGTCTGTAGCTTGCTCTTCTGTTTGACCACCGGATAGGAACACGATGCCGCCGATATCAGCAGGTACATTTTCTTTCAGTGCTTTTAGTGTCCACTCTGCCACCTCCTCTACTGTAGCCTGGGTTGCACATTCTTTTCCTGCAATCACCATACTAGGTTTCAAAATTGCTCCAGGTAAATAAATATCTGCATCTTTCAAAGTTGTAAAAAGAATATTTAAATTGTGTACAGTAACTTCGTAGCACTTCTCTAGTGTATGATTTCCGTCAATAAGAATTTCTGGCTCAATGATTGGCACTACATTGTTGGCTTGGCAAATTTTCGCATATTCTGTGAGACGCTTCGCTCCTTCCACAAGGAATGCTTCTGTAGGAAGATTATCACTTATCTGAACTTGCTCACGCCACTTGGAGAACACTGCGCCCTCGCTCTTATACTTTGCCATTCGCTCTGGTAAATCAGCGAGTCCTTCAGTCACCTGCTCTTTAAGACCACCGACTTCATTGAAGACACTATAGCCAGTGTATGCATTGATTCCGATTGAAATACCTTTTTCTGTAAGAACTTCTGTAAACATTTTCCCATCTGTTGTTTTCTGAAGTGCAGTTTCAGGCACAAGAATAAATCCACCCAAATATTTCTCAATGTTTGGAGCAGTCACTAGCATCTCACGATACTTTCTTCTGTTCTCTTCTGTATTCTCTACTCCGAGCTTTTCAAATCTGCCACCGCATGTGCCAGTACTCTCATCTATTGCAAGTATTCCTTTTGAATTTATTGTTAGCTTCTTCGCTTCATCTGCCAAAAATTGTTTGTCCATTTTTCTTATTTATATTAATAGTATGGTTATAGTATAATACAGGGGTAATACATTACCAAATAACTTTTAAACTATGAGACAAGAAACAGAAAAAATGGTGGAAATTGCGAAAGAAGCCGGCAAAATAGCGATGAAATACTGGAACGAGCTTAAGGAGCACCATATAAGCACAAAAGAAGACGGCTCAATCCTCACCATTGCGGACACTGAAGTGGATGCATACATAAGAAAAGAATTGGAAGATGCCTTCCCTGACCACAGTGTACTCTCCGAAGAAAGTGAAAACACAAAAACAACTGAAGGAGTATTTATTATTGACCCAATCGATGGGACAAAAAATTTCGCAAACGGAGATTCTAATTTTGGAATTTCAATTGGTTTTGTAGTAAATGGAAAATCTGAAATCGGAGTTGTTTATGCACCAGCTGAAAATAATATTTATATTGGAGAGAGAGGAGGAAGTTCGTATAAAAATAATATAAAAATTAAGGTATCTGAAATTGACTCTCTCGCAAATGCTAAACTTTTTATACATGAAGGCCGGAGCCTGAATACTGTAAATACGCATGAGAATCTAAGAACATTATTCAGTAAAGAACATTCAAATATAGTCATAGAAAAAGTTAAAGGATGTGCTTCACTTGATATTTGCAGAATAGCAGACGGAACATATGATGCATTTATCCATAAAGGATTAAGTGCTTGGGATATCGCCGCTGGTATGGTCATACTTGAATCTGCAGGCGGAGTAGCGTGCCATTTTGATGGCAGTATAAAAAATTTATTCGAAAAAAATATAGTGACAACGAACCCAAAACTAAAAGACAAAATAGTAGCAATTACAAAAGATTGTTAGATAGTAGAAATAAATTTACTGATTCTTGTCATACCTTCTTCGATCATTTCGCGAGTGGATACATATGAGAAACGCACGAAATCATCACCATACACACCAAAGACTGTGCCAGGAAGTATAAGCACATTTGCTTCTTTCATTATACGGTCACAAAGAACATCAGCAGTAATATTTAATTTATTTAAAATTTCGCGTACATTTACCATAAGGTAGAATGCACCTTTCGGAGAGTGGCATTTCATGCCAGGCACTTCGTTTACTAATTTCACAAGTAAATCTCTACGAGCTTTGTATTCTGTGAGCATCTTTTGCACTTCTTCTTGTGGTCCACTCACAGCTTCAAGCGCTGCATACTGCGCGATAGCATTCACGCAAGACACATCATTACAAGCAAGCTGCTCGAGAGCTGCACACATTTCCTTATTCTTTGTAAGCCCCCAGCCCACGCGGTAGCCAGTCATGGCATAAGTCTTTGAGCATCCGTTTAATATCACTGTGCGCTCTGCCATACCAGGAATACTTGCGATGGAGTAATGCTCACCTTCGTGCACCATTTCATTATAGATTTCATCTGAAAGCACCCATAGATCATGCTTAATTGCTACCTCGGCAATTTGATTTATAAGTTCCCTTCCATACACTCCCCCTGTTGGATTCTGCGGAGAGTTCACGATGATTAATTTCGTCTTGTCTGTAATTTTACTTTCGAGTTCTTCAATCTTGAAGTTAAAATCATTTTCTTCCTTAAGCTGTATGGGCACAACTTTGCCTCCCAAATATTCTGTAACTGATCCATAGATAGGATAAGCAGGATTTGGAATTATAACTTCATCACCCTCATCTATGAGTGCATTTATCATATAAAACATTATCGGCTTCGCTCCGGGAGTAACCACAACATCCTCACCTTTATAATCTACACCAGTGTATTTACTAGTCGAAGTTGCAATTGCATTCCTAAGCACTGGGATTCCAGCTGTCTGCGTGTAGTGAGTTTGATTATCATTTATGGCTTTTATAGCTGCATCATTTATATTCTTCGGAGTATCAAACCCTGGCTCACCTATCTGAAGGTAAATCAAATTCTTGCCAAGAGGTGCGAGTACTTCCGCTTCAAACTTCTTGGCTTTCCCTACCACCGAAAAAGCATTCTCCGTCCCCAACCTTGGCATTCTCTTTGATAGACTTTTCATATATAAAATTTTAATTAGTAATTACGCTTGAACACTTTTTGGTAAGAAATAAAATAATAGAGGAATTGCGATCAAGAAGTACGCAATCGGAATATAATTAAATGATGCAATAACTGCACAAGCATACACGATAGGACCGAGTAAACTTCTTTGGACCAATTTACTATTCCAGGTAATTTCTTTATTGATCAAACGATGTACAAGTAAATGCATTATTGAGAAAGAAAGAGATCCACAGAAAAGCACAAAACTAAATGTCGCGACTGAAAGTGGATGGTTTGGATTGATTGTGACTGAGCGTGTGGCAAAAGGAATTAGAGTTTGAAACATGAGGAATGCCATATTCGCCCAGATTATGCGGCGATTTAGGATCTCCATATGGTCTGTCATCTGGTGGTGATTTACCCAAAAGATTGCGATGGTAAGGAAACTAACTACAAAAGTAAAAATACCAGGTAATAGTGGTAGTAATTCTTTAATAGCAACATCAATTTGCAAAGATGATAGGACAGGAATATTGAGATCAAATGCAAGTAGTGTGATGGCTATAGCCATAACACCATCTGAGAACGCTTCTAATCTTTGCAATTTTGGTGTGTGCATATTAGTTCTATTGAAATGCGTCCTTACCGTTACGCATTTTACTATTTTTAATAATATCTAATATTTTTTCTTCATCATCTGTAATTATATATAGATTCATATCTTCTTTACTTACAGTTTTAAATTTATCTAAAAGCATATCATCTATAACTTTTTGCATAGGATTCCAGAATTCTGTACCTACTAAGATAAGCGGCACGTCACCGATCTTGCCTGTCTGCTTTAGTGTAAGCATTTCGAAAAATTCATCAAATGTACCAAATCCTCCTGCGAAGAACAAACACACTTCTGTGGTGTAAGACATTGATATCTTGCGTGCGAAGAAAAAGTAAAATGGAATCACATCTGTAACATACTTGTTTGTATTTTGTTCATGAGGAAGAGTAATAGTAAGACCCACAGATCTTCCTCCCGCTTCAAAAGCTCCGCGATTCGCTGCTTCCATTATGCCGGGACCGCCGCCTGAGAGCACTGTGTAATCGAGCTCCTTTGCAATTCTATATGCGATACTTCTTGCGCGTTTGTATTCAGGATGATCTTCAGGAAATCTTGCTGATCCATAAAATGTTACAGATTTATTGTAACTCTGAATCATATCGATACCTTGGCGAAGCTCCTCTTGAATCATGCAGAGCTGAGTTTCTTCGTTGTTTTCTCCATAGAGAGTAATACATCCACTTTTAATATCATCTACAGTTAATTTCTTCGGTCTCATTTTTTTAGCTTGTGGTTCCATTCGTATATAATACTACTATTTAACCCTTACTTCAAAGTTGTATTTTTAGAGATATGTGGTGTTTTGAGATAAATCAGTGCTGCCGATCAGGGGTGCTCTCGCCCTACGGTCGCGGGTACTTTTCTGGTTGCGAAGCAACACAGAAAAGTCTTTCGAGATCCCTGACGGAAGCAAAGCAGTTTGCTTCCTATCGGCGCGTTCCTACGGAACTTGCTGCCGATCAGGGACTCGAACCCCAATACCATCCTCCAGAGGGATGTGTCCTACCATTAGACGAATCGGCAATTTATATCCTTATATAATAACATAAATTCTAAAAAATACAACCTTAAATTTAATACAAAAATGCTATAATTACAGCATATGAATTTCTTAACAAAAAAATTATTAGGTATGCAACAGAGAGCTCGGAAGTATTTCGAGCAGTTCCCTTTTCTTCAAGCAATACTAGCGGGTGTGGGTGTTATAGTCTTCTGGCGTGGCATTTGGGAAGGTCTCGACAGGACTGGTGTATCCCCTTTTGCTTCCATAATTCTAGGCATCATTATACTCGGAGCAGTTGGAGTATTTGTGGAAACATTCATTGGTAATACTATAATCATCAAAGAAGTTCTACAAGAAGAAAAAGTGGAAAAGAAAAATATGAAAGAAGTTTCAAACGAAGAGAAAACTTCTCTTGCGGAAATCTCAATCAAACTAGATCAGATCATCAAGAAAATTGAGACCAAATAATT
>CALRFQ010000014.1 GCA_943356675.1 Candidatus Nomurabacteria bacterium | reverse complement strand
ATAAATATTACTTAAATTTAATTATTAATATAAATCGTATTTTTATAGTATCATTACTATCGTATAAAGTCAAATGATTTCACGCTAGTGTCCAAATCCAAAAAAACCTTATTTATTAGAGCCTTTTGACTTTGAACGCTCTTGTTCAGTAAGATATTTCTTGCGCAAACGCACACTTTTAGGTGTAATTTCAAGATATTCATCGTCTGACATTACTTCAAGTCCACGCTCGATTGAGAGTGTGTATGGTGGCTTCACATTCACTGCTTCATCAGTTCCAGATGCACGCATGTTTGTGAGCTGTTTACCCTTGATTGGGTTCACTGCCATCTCGTCTCCTTTGATAACGTTTCCGATAACCATACCTTCATAAACTTCAGTACCGTGCTCAACGTAGAGAGTTCCTCGATCTTGTAGGTTCCATAGTGCGAATGCGACAGCCTTTCCAGTCATCATACTTGTCATCGAGCCCACATCGCGCTTCTTGATTTCACCAGCATACGAATTAAATCCTACAAATCTTGATGCAAGAATTCCTTCACCCTTTGTATCCACAACGAACTGACTTCTGTAACCAAGTAGTCCTCTTGTAGGAATCTCAATAAGCATACGAGTTATTCCCTCTTTCTCATTCATAGAAGTTATCATTCCCTTTCTTGCAGTAAGCTTCTCAATAACTGCACCAGAGTATTCTGAGCGCACATCAATAGTCACTTCTTCGTAAGGTTCCAATTTCTTTCCATCTTCTTCTTTAATGATTACGTGTGGTTGAGACACCTGAAGTTCATAACCTTCACGGCGCATATTTTCAAGTAGAACTGCAATGTGTAGTTCTCCTCGTCCATAAACTGTGAATCCCTCTTTATCTAGTTCCACACTCTTATCCCAGTCCACCTTAAGTCCCACATTCACTTCAAGCTCTTTCTCTAGGCGCTCGCGAATCTGACGACTTGTCACATACTTACCTTCACGGCCAGCAAATGGTGAGTCATTAATAAGGAAGTTTAGAGAGATTGTAGGCTCATCAATAGAAATAGATGGGAGTGATATAGTTGCTTCATTGTCCACGATTGTCTCACCGATAAATACGTCTGGAATACCAGCAATTATTGCGATGTCTCCTGTTGTTAAAATATCAGACTCTTTACGTACAATACCCTCAAAGGTAAACATTTTCGTAATCCTAGTTGTTCGAGAAATACCTTCTGCATTTTTCACAATTATATTTGCGCCATTTTTTATACTACCTTGATATGCACGCACAATAGCGAGACGGCCTAGGAAATTGTCGTAACCAAGATTAAATACTTGTGCTTGAAATGGAGCTTCGGGATTCTTACTTGCTTCTGGAACTTCACGAAGTACTAGATCAAGTAGTGGAGTTAGGTCTGTTGATTCATCTGCAAGAGCAAGCTTCGCAATACCTTGGCGGCCGATAGCGTAAATAGTTTTGAAATCAATCTGTTCTTCGTTTGCACCAAGCTCTAGGAAAAGCTCAAGAACCTCCTCATGAACGCGGTCTGGGTTTGCTGCTGGTTTGTCAATTTTATTGATCACAACTATTGGCTTAAGACCAAGTTCTAGAGATTTCTTTAGCACGAAGCGAGTCTGAGGCATAGGGCCTTCTTGCGCGTCTACGAGAAGGAGCACAGAGTCAATAGCACGAAGCACACGCTCCACTTCAGAACCGAAGTCCGCGTGTCCTGGTGTGTCCACAATGTTTATCTTTGTACCCTTATAGTTAACTGAAGTGTTCTTAGAATAGATAGTAATACCACGCTCAAGTTCAATGGCATTTGAGTCCATTGTTGATCCTTCTTCTGACATTCCACACTGCTTCATTAATTGATCAGTGAGTGTAGTCTTTCCATGGTCCACGTGTGCGATGATTGCTATGTTACGAATTTGCATATAAATAAAAAATGTCCGCTTTCGGCGGGGCCAGCTGTAAAGCTGATTAATTGATACTATTACTATATCACAAACTTATATAAAAGTAAAACACCCAATTTACATATGTGATTTTATACTAATGAAGTCAAAAAATTTAGAACAATTTCACAATATCGTGATAAGTAATTACCACCATAAGTAGCATAAGTAAAGCAAAGCCGATTAGATTCACAATATTACTTATATTTGGATTTATGCGTGAGCCTTTTATTTTCTCTATTATAAGGAAAAGTAATCTGCCACCATCAAGCGCTGGGAAAGGTATAAGATTTATAACTGCTAAGTTTACTGAAATAAGTGCCGTGAAAGAAAGTAAATATATAAGTCCAAATTTCGCAGCATCACCCACTACTCCGACGATACCTACAGGACCTGAAACCCCTGCAAGATTTCCTTTTCCTGTCACAGAATTTTTTATAAGTTTGTAAAAACCTCCAAAAGTATCTTTTGTAAGATTTGTTGTGAGCTTGAGTCCTTCAAAAAGTGCTTTGTGCACTGGAAGCTTAAGCGTACCTATAAGATCCATTGAAATACCTATGCCTGGGCCAGTACTTACGAGGCCAGCTTTTGGAGTAATTTTCGTTTGAAGAATTTCTTTACCACGATGGTAATCAACTACGATATTGTCTGTACTGTGTTTATATATGAAATATTTAAGGCTCTCAACAGATGGCACATCTGTATTATCTGTACCGAAAGATACATGTGTGACTTTGTCACCCACTTTGAGTCCTGCTAATTCTGCAGGTGATCCTTTCATCACGCCAGTCACTGCAACTTCTGCATTATTTATTATGGAACCCTTTGGTGCAGACCCTACGGATGATGGTAAGCCAGATAAATATCCAACGGAAAGTAGCATCCAAGCTACCAAGAAATTCATCGTAACTCCTGCAAGTAGCACACATGCTTGAACTAATTTGGACTTATTTACGAAGCTTCGATCTTTATCAGGACCATTTATAGATACATCATCTGGATTCTCGCCGAAAATTTTCACATAACCACCAATTGGGAAAATATTTATTCTGTATAGTGTCTCCCCTTTTCTCCAGGAATAAATCTTCGGACCCATACCGAAAGCAAATTCATCTACTCGTATTCCATTTTTCTTCGCAACTATAAAATGCCCAAATTCATGGGAAACGACTAAAACTAGCAAGATTGCAATAAAAATTATTATATTCATCATTAATTCATTACCTCGGTTTCTTTCTTATCAAAAATCGCTTCTAGATTATTGTTGGCTTCATCCACACATTTCTGAATTTCATCTTTTGCGCGATGTGCTTCGTCGTCTGGGAGGTCAGCTATCTTATCGATTTCATTTCCTCTTTCCTTGCGCACAGATACGCGAGCATCTTCGAGCTTCTCTTTCAATACTTTCACAAGTCTTGTGCGAGTCTCTGTAGTAAGCATTGGAAAAATAGCACGAACTCCATCACTATCTGAAAGTACTGACAAGCCGAGATTTGCATTTTGAATTGCAGCTTCAATATCTTTTATTTGATTTCTGTCCCATGGAGCAATTCTGAGAGTCTTTGGGTCTTCCACTGTTACAGCTGCCACATTTTTTATTGGCATAAATGCTCCATAACTTTCTATCATTATAGAATCAAGCACTATAGGTGTAGCTCGGCCAGTGTGAACCTGCCCGAACTCTTTTGAAAGCCATTCTTCAATCTTTTTTAATTCTTGTTTAAAATTTGCTGTATTGTATGCCATATATTTATAAATTAATTTTACTAATAGATTATAGCATAAGTGCTAAATGTTCTAAAATCATTTTCACAGAAGCGCCCGACGTGGAAAGATATTTGTGTGCTTGTATGAGATGATTTAATTTTTCTTTATCATTACTTCCGTATGGAAATTTGTAAACTTTGTGTGATAGTGTAAGGAGCGCATCCACAAGTTCACGAGCCTCATCACGGAGTGGTGCACTAGTATCATTATCCTTATGTTTCGCAATGATTTCTGCAATCATTTCCATTCTCTCATTCTTATTAACTTTAATAAATTCCACGGCGACTTTATCATACGCTGACACTACACTAGGCATCCTTACTATGTGTGCACGAGAGCGTAGTGTGCCACGAACAGAACTTAGGCTTGGAATTAAAATAAATATTATAGTATCTTCTGTGGGCTCTTCGCAAACTTTCAGTAGTGCATGCTCTGCCACTTCATTTATACTTTTTGTGCGAACAAGAATAATCTTCTTTCCAATATTTGAACCACGCTCGCTGTGATGCTCTTGTATAGTGCTCACTTCTCCCACACCAATAGATTCATATACTTCATCGAGCGCAATATTTTCTCTTTCGATATTATTTATTTTTAAAAATTCTAGAAGATAGCTGTATGTGCTATCGATACCACCTTCCACTAAATAGAAATGGTGCATCGGCACATGAATTAGATTTGAAAGTGGATTCATACTCTTATATTACACTACCTAGGATAAATATCTAAAAGTTCATCTGAATAGTAGAATTGATATGCTATGTCTCCGAAGCTGTACTCCACACCATTTATCATTATCGGTGCGCCACCTGAAGCTGGGTTTGGTTTCGGAATTGAGCGATTAAATCCTAGGTTGTATAGAGTCGCAAGCACATCTGGGCGGCCATCAATAGGATAGCCTGCATTTGCCCACTGCATTTCGGCTTGTCTCATAAATAATCCTACATATAGATATGAATAGTACGGATCCTTCGCATTTGTAATGCGAGAGAACCTCTCGGCCGTAGGGTCCACACCATCTCCATAATCTGCAAGGTGCTCCATATCTTTACCTAAATAGAAATTCGATTTTGGATTCTTTAAATTCTCGTCTATTTTAGCGACAGTTTCTGGCTTGAGCCCTGCGATACCGTACGAGAATTGTGAAAGTGACGCGAGAATTTTAAGTGGTTCAAAATATTGTTTGAAAGATTCTCTCTTGCTTGAGAAGAAACGAAGTTGCTCACCCATCACACCTCCTAGTATTAGTCTCGGTGACATTCCAGAGTCATTCGCAGCACGATTAATTATGTCTTGATCACGAGTAAATATTTCTTTCAGTAATTTGAAATCATCTGAGTCTTTCCAAGTGAGGTTTGTAAGTAGTGGATGGTCATTTGGATTGTCTACTTGATGAGTAACTTTAAATGCATCTGCAAGATTTGCTGTGAGGCTCGTATCTCTTACTACGAAGTATGCATCGCGCTCTTTTGCAGAGCCTTGCACATTCAGCCAACCAAATTGCATAGCAACAAAAATTGTCGTGAAGACAATTCCAATCAGTGCAAATATATAAAGAAAAATATCGAATATTATACCGAGTACCCTTTTAAAAATTATCATTGCTTAAATTTATTTTTTGGAAATAATTGTCTTCTTGTAAGTATCTAGGTGGTCGAGCGCCTCACCGGTCCCTTTCACCACGCAGTAAAGTGCTTCATCTGCCACTCTCGCTTTCACACCTGTGCGTCTGTAAACCAAGTCTGCTAAATTGCGAAGCTGCGATGATCCACCAGTCATTATTATACCATGGTCAATAATGTCTGCAGCAAGCTCAGGTGGAGTCTCGGCGAGGACATCTTTAATAGCGGAGATCATAGTTCGGAGCTCTTTATCTATTGCACGCACAACTTCGTTTGTGGAAATCTGTGCTGTGCGTGGAAGTCCTTGGACGAAGTCTCGCCCTTTGATAGTCATTGTGAGTTCTTCTTCAAGTGGGACCGCAGCTCCAATCTCTATCTTTACTCTTTCTGCAGTCTTGTCACCAATAGCTAGGTTGAAAGTCTTCTTTATATAGTCGGCTATTGCTTGGTCGATTTTATCTCCTGCACATTTCACAGATGTGGATGCCACGATACCTCCGAGCGCAATCACGGCGACATCTGTCGTGCCTCCACCGATGTCTACAATCATGTGGCCTGAAGATTCATGAATAGGAATTCCTGCGCCGATTGCAGCGAGAATAGGCTCCTTCACTACGTATGCATTTTTCGCACCTGCACGAAGTGCTGCTTCCACCACCGCGCGGCGCTCTGTGGAAGTAATCCCAGCTGGCACGGAGACCATCACATCTGGCTTCCATAAATTAAATTTCCCTAATGCTTTTGTTATGAAATAACGGAGCATTGCTTCCGTAACGCGGTAGTCTGAGATCACGCCGTCCTTCATAGGGCGATATGCAATAATGCTTTCTGGAGTTTTACCTATCATATTCTTCGCTTCGATACCAATAGCGAGGATTTTATTGTCTTGCTCACTCACAGCCACCACAGATGGCTCATTGAGGACTATGCCTTTCCCCGGCAAGTACACGAGCGTGTTTGCCGTGCCTAAATCTATCCCCAATTTTTTAGTAAAAAATCCCATATGTATGGCGGATTATAACACAATTTTATAAATAAAAATAATAGATATAATCTTGCATAAAAAGGATAAAACCAGATACAAATGAATGTACCTGGTTTTAGGGCTTTGGTCTCGACTATTGTTTTAAGTGTACTAATAATACCTAGATATTAAAAATACCGAATTAGGTTTAATTCAAGAACAAAACTTATACCCAGAATACCATTATTAAAAGTAATGTCAACAGATAAATTACAGTGTGAAATTATGCTAATATAGAGATATGTATATATTGACTGTCATTCCCCTATCTAAAGGCATACAGAAAGATGAGCTCACGTATTTCTCCGCGAAAGAGATTGAAGTCGGGAGTATTGTGCGCGTGCCGATGAGGAGTAAGACTATCGATGCAATCGTGATAAATAAAGAAAATGCCAATGAAAGAAAATCGGATTTGAAAAATGCGAGCTACGAATTAAAAAAAATAGAATCAAGTAAAGGCAAACCTCCATACAAAGAATCTTTCTTCAAAGCTTGCGAGAAAATGGCGCAGTATTCTGGCGCTACGACTGGTAGTGTTATATCGGCTCTTCTTCCTGCAGTACTCATTGAGAAATTCAGCGAGCTTAAACATAAAGATATAGAGCTCGGTAGTGAGCGCCCAAGTGTGAAGGAAGAGCGACTGATTTTCCAAGCCTTACTACCCGACCGCCTTTCATGGTACCGTACACTTATTCGTGAAGCTTTCGCAAAGAAGGAATCAGTTTTCATTTGCGTGCCCACTCGCTACGACATTGATCAGTACTATGAAGCATTCTCAAAAGGCATTGACCAATACGTTTTCAAATTTAATAGTGAAATCACTAAAAAGAATTTGATTGCCGATTTCAATAAAGTTGTGAATGAAGAGCACCCTATACTTATCATTGGCACAGGCCCATTCCTATGCATTCCACGCCATGATGTGCGCACTATCATCGTCGAGCACGAATCCTCCAGTGCATACAAGCAAATCTCTCGCCCGTTTATCGACATGCGCACTCTCGCAGAGACTATCGCTCATGTGGATCATATTAAATTAATTTATGGTGACACACTCCTCCGCCCTGAGACTCTCCACCGCCACGACATAGGAGAGCTTGGTGAAATTGCCTCACCACTTTTCCGCTTGCCACAAGTGGAGCGCCAAATCATTATCGATATGAAAGAAGAGCTCGATGAGAAAGGCATGCATTCATTCAAGGTTCTATCCGAAACTACAAAGAAAATGATCGCGTACGCACTCACGCACAAGGAGACGGTTTTCCTCTTCACTCTCAGGAAAGGTCTTGCTGGCGTGACTGTGTGCCACGATTGCGGGCACACTATGCTCTGCAAATACTGCAAAACACCAGTAGTCCTCTATGGTAGCAAGCAGAAAACTGCAGACAAAGATGCAAAGGATAGAATCTTTATGTGCAACAAGTGTGGAAGAAAAGAAACTACAGAGACAAGGTGCCCAAGCTGTGAAAGCTGGAACCTCACACCGCTCGGCATAGGCACAGACAGAGTCGTGGAAGAACTGAAGAATGAATTCCCAGATGCGCACGTCGTGCAGGTGGACAAGGATTCCATTTCTGGAGACAAAGAATTGTTTGAGACATGTAGTAGCTTCTACAATGTGCCTGGCACTATCATGGTGGGCACTGAGCTTGCATTTTCATGCCTTCGCACGCACGTCACACACAGCGCCATCATATCCATCGATGGATTACTTTCTATTCCTTCATTCAATATAAACCAAAAGATGCTTCACATCATCGAGCGCCTCCACTCCATCACCGATAGGAATCTGATAATCCAAACTCGCATCCCTGAGAATCCAGTGCTCAAACACATACTCACTGGCAATGTGCTCCCAATGTATCGCGAAGATCTCAAAGAGCGCGAGGAGTGGGGATATCCACCATTTAAGAGATTGATAAAAATTACTTTCCGCGGTACAGCGAAAGAGACGGAGAAAGCTCGCCTAGATTTAGAAAAGCTTTTCGATGGATACGAACCGCAGATTTTCTCTGCATTCGTCGGCCAGGTGAAAGGCCAATATGTGACAAACACAGTAATAAAAGTAAATCCAAAAGTCTGGCCACTTCCAATCAAGATAAATGATTCCGACGAAGGCCGCACCCTCCTCGCAAAACTCCGATCCCTACCTCCATCTTTTTCTGTGAATGTGGATCCAGAGGACCTACTATAAAGAATCCCTTGCACAAAATGGGCATTTGTGATATTCTATTTCCACATATGAGTATGACAATAATAGAGGTTAGTAAAAATACAAACGAGAGCAATATGAATCTTATTCGCCGTTTTTCTCGCAAAGTGCAAGAGACTGGTGTGATTCAGAAAGTGAAGGGCAAGCGTTACAACGAGCGTTCATCTTCAAAGCTTACTGTAAAGAAAGCAACTCTTAAAAGATTAGCTAAAAGAAAGGAGAGAGATCGTCTTGTGAAGCTCGGAAAGGTAGTAGTAACTGTACGCGGACGAAGATAATAGGTTAGGTTCTAGTAGCTAGTGACTAGATTCTAGATAATCTGAATAATGAATACTAATTGTGAAATTATAAATAAAACAAAAGGCACGCTCCCACGCGTGCCTTTTGCCAAGATTAAAGATGCGATCCTGGGAGCGGATTATGAGATTTCGATTGCATCAGTATCAAAGGCCGAATCAAAGAAACTCAACGGCACTCTTCGCGGTAAGGACTACCCAACGAATATTCTCTCCTTCCCTCTCTCAGAAAAATCTGGAGAAATAATTTTCCAAATGGACAAAGTGAAGGCAGATGCTCCGAATTTCGACATGACTTTCAGAAAATTTTTCATATTTTTGTTTATCCACGGATGTCTACATTTGAAAGGAATGGAACATAGTAGTATAATGGAAAAAGAGGAAAGAAAATTTTTAAAAAAGTTTTCATAAACCCCTTCACTCATTATAATGCGAAGAAATATTACAGCCGGAATAGACCTGGGTACTCACTTTACACGTGTGGCAGTTATTGAGCACACTAAAGAATCTGGCGACACTATCATAGGATTTGGATCAGCAGTATCAGTAGGACTGAGAAGAGGTTACATCACAAACGTAGACAGTGCGTCACAATCCATCAAAGAAGCTCTATCTAAGGCGGAAGCTATGGCAGGAGTGAAAGTAAAGCAAGCCTATGTGGCTATAGGTGGCGTAGGTATGGAAGGCGTGACTGCGACAGGCAGCACTGTAGTTTCAAAAGCGGACCAAGAGGTCACAATTCTTGATGTGAACAAAGTTGTTGAAGAAGCAGAGCATAGTTTAAATATCATAAATAAAAAGATCATTCATACTTTACCTATAAGCTTCAAATTAGACGGTAAGGAAATTTTTGGCAAGCCTGAGGGGATGACAGGTGTGCGACTGGAAGCAAAGGTATTATTCATCACAGTAGCCAAACAGCATTTAGATGACTTAGTGAGCGCCGTAGCACTCGCGGGGCTTGAAGCTCTAGATGTTATCGCTTCCCCATTTGCTGCAAGCTCACTTCTACTAAATGAGAAGCAGAAGGCTGCAGGTGTGGCACTGCTCGACATAGGTGCAGAAAGTGTCTGTCTTTCAGTTTTTGAAAACGGCGTACCTGTTTCACTTCAGACATTTCACTTTGGAGGTCTCGACATAACAAAAGATGTAGCACTAGGATTCAAAGTATCGCTCGACGAAGCTGAAGGAATAAAAATCGGAAGCATCATCGGAGATTACCCAAAGAAAAGATGCGATGAAATAATCGACGCACGACTTGGCGACATTTTTGAACTCGTCGAGAATCATTTAAAGAGGCTCAAGCGAAGTGGGCTCCTGCCTGCCGGTATTATTATGACTGGAGGTGGTAGCCACATACACACTATTACAGAAGTTGCGAAATCATACCTCAAACTACCAGCAAAGGTTGGTCCGATGGATGCACAAGTTCCAGAGAAGTGGAAAGTTCGCGACGAATCTTGGTATGTAGCGCTCGGTGCAGCTATCGGTAAAGGTCCAAATGGTTCCACAAATTCAATATCTACTACACTTTCAAATAATGTGAAAGGATTTAAGGGAATGTTCAAATCTCTCCTCTCTCAACTCCTCCCATAATTTGCCTTTTGTCAAGGATTTGCTTTTTATTTTTTTCTGCTATGATAAGTAGTAGGTTTTTATTAATAACTAAAACACGTTAATTCGTAACACTATATGCCAAAAATCAATCCAGCAATAGAAACATTCGCCCGTATTAAAGTAATCGGTGTAGGTGGTTCTGGGAAGAATGCGCTTAACCACATGATCAACTCTAAAGTCAAGGGAGTGGAGTTCATAGTAATGAACACAGATACTCAAGACTTACACAACTCACTAGCAGAAAAGAAAATTCATATCGGTAAAAATCTTACTAAGGGTCTCGGTGCCGGAATGAATCCAGAAATCGGTAAGCGTGCCGCAGAAGAAACAAAAGCTGAAATCCAGGATGTGATAAAAGGTGCCGACATGGTCTTCATCGCATGCGGAATGGGTGGAGGTACTGGCACAGGAGCAGCTCCTATCGTCGCTCAGGCAGCCAAGGAGCAAGGAATACTTACTGTAGCTGTAGTTACTAAGCCATTCTCTTTCGAAGGTAATATGCGCATGAAGTTAGCAGATCAAGGACTCGCAGAGCTTGAGCGTGAAGTGGATGCAATCTTGGTAATCCCAAATGATCGCCTACTTGCTATCTCAGGCAAAGAAGTTGGATTCCGTGAAGCATTCGCAATTTGTGATGAAGTTCTCAAGCAAGCTGTGGAAGGAATCTCTGAGCTCATCACAACTCCAGGTATGATCAACGTAGACTTCGCAGATATCCGTGCAGTTATGTCCGACGCTGGTAGTGCGCTCATGGGTATCGGTTCTGCATCTGGTGATGGCCGTGCACAAAAAGCCGCACTTGAAGCTATTAACTCTCCACTTCTTGACCTATCAATTAGTGGTGCGAAAGGCGTACTCTTTGCAATCTCTGGTAATGACGACCTTACAATTCATGAAATACAAGAGGCAGCGAAAATCATCACTGAGTCCATCGACAAGGATGCTCGTGTGATCTTCGGTACTATTAAGGATGAAAAAATGAAGAAAGGCGAAATGAAGGTTACAGTTATTGCAACTGGCTTCCCTACAGATATGCCAAAGCGTTCATTATTTTCAAGTGTACAGCAAGTATCAAAACCAGAGCCTACAATAGCTACTACTCCTAAAGAAGAAGTTGTAGCTGCGGTGAAGAGCTCAATAATTCAAGCACCGGTTAATGACTATATAAAGAAAGTAGATGTGAACATTGCAAAAGAAGATGATGTATTTGCAGATGACACAGATGACTGGAGTGCAGTCCCTGCATTCTTACGAAGACCAAATAAGAAATAATATTATTTACGAAATAAAAAGCCAGAATTCTGGCTTTTTATTTTTTTGTGTTAAAATAGGAAAACTATGACATACGATTTAATTATTCTTGGGGGTGGACCAGCTGGAACTGCAGCTGCTGTATATGCAGCGCGCAAGCAATTAAAAACAATATTAATAACCGGTGAATGGGGTGGGCAATCCACAGTCTCTGATCTTATCTACAACTGGATAGGTAGCCCTGAAATAAGCGGAGCCGACCTTGGGAATAGCTTCAAGAAGCATGTGCTCTACTACAAAGGAGAATTCCTAGACGTAGTAGATTCTGAAAGAGCTACAAGCCTTACTAAAAATGAAGATGGAACTTTCAAAATAAATACTAATGCAAATGAATACACAGCTCACAGTGTGCTTATAGCCACAGGTAGTGGGCGCCGCAAACTCACATGTGAGAATGCAGATAAATATGAAAATAAAGGCATCACATACTGTGCCTCTTGTGATGGACCGCTTTTCTCTGGCCAAGATGTAGTAGTGATCGGTGGTGGTAATGCAGGATTCGAAAGTGCAGCTCAGCTACTTGCCTACTGCAAATCTGTAACTCTTATTCACAAAAACAATGAATTCAAAGCCGACGAAATAACAGTGAATAAGCTCCTCGCAAATCCTAAATTTAAAGCAATCAAAAATGCAGATATAGTGAAAGTAGATGGTGAGCAATTTGTAAATTCTATCACTTACAAAGATAAAGATAGTGGTGTGGAAACCACAATTCCAACTGGTGGAATATTCGTAGAGATTGGCCAGATACCAAATAGTGATTTTGCAAAGGAATTGGTTGCTGTCACACCAATCGGAAACATAATGGTAGATCCAAATAATCAAATCACAAATGTGCCCGGCGTCTGGGCTGCAGGTGATGTGACAAACGGCCGCTATCACCAAAACAACATCGCTGCCGGAGATGCAGTGAAAGCTCTAGAAGATATTTATATCTGGCTACACAAAAACAAATAGTTAGACTACAGATTCGAGCAGCTTTAGCTGCTCTTTTGTATTCACACCGAGAGCTTCAATAGGAGGAATCGGAATAGTTGCTATCTTTTTATTTTCATTGAAAGCCATACCTACTAAGTCTGTAAGGTAGTATTCTTTCTGATCATTATTATTCTTGAGCGAGTGAAGTTTTTCCCACATCCACTTTGCATCGAAAGAGAAGTAGCAAGGGTTCACTTCCTTAATCTTTCTTTCTTCCTCAGTTGCATCTCTGTACTCCACTACTCTTTCGAGCTCCCCTTTTTCATTGCGAATTATTCTACTGAAGTTTAAAAATCCTGCACGCCAGTCCTTAAAGTCTGGTGTAGTCGTCGTAGCCATTGTAATAGTTGCACCGAGGAGTGTGTGAGCAGTCTCAAGTTCGAGAATCATCTTTGAACTCACCATTGGCTGATCTGCATAAAGTACGATTATTCTGTCGGCATTTTTTGCTTTATCATGAGCGCACATTACAGCGTGCCCAGTGCCAAGTTGCTCATCTTGGATGGCATAAGTGTACCCATCGCCGAGGACTGACATGACAGTTTCTTTCTTGAAACCCACTACGATAATAGGATGCTCACACACGCCTGATTCCGCCACGGCTTTAAGCACGTGTGATACAAACGGTATACCATGAAGGTCAGTAAGAGCCTTCGGCATTTCCGCCTGCATTCTTGAACCGTGACCCGCTGCTAATATGATAATTTGTGTTTTTGGTGACATTTTGTATCCTTACTATATCAAAATATGACATTATTTTCAATATAATTTATTTTACAAACACATAAAAGAATGGTAATATTATATAAAAATAGGAGTACAAATATTTAAATTTTAAATAGATCATGTCAACTGAAATCATTTACCCAAAAATAATCCAAGGTGGAATGGGAATTTATATTGCTAATCCACAAGGAGCGCGTTCTGTATCTATGAACGGTCAGCAAGGAACTGTATCTGGTGTAACTGCAGAGCGTATAGTTACCCGTTTACTACAAAATGGCGATCCTAATGGAGATATTAGGAGAGCACTCTCACATTTTCCTTTTCCTCTATATGCGGAAAAGGTAATTCAAAAATATTATGTTGAAGGCGGTATTCCGAAAGATGCACCTTATAAGGGTGTACCATTCTTTTCAGTAGATCCACCTGCTTCTCTAATTTCACTGAACATTTGTTCAGTTTATGCATTAGTATGGCTTGCAAAAGAAGGACATTCTAATCCAATAAGTATTAACTTTTTGGAAAAAGTTTCGATGCCTCTTATTTACGGAATTCTAGGAGCAATGCTTGCTGATGTAGATTTCATCACTATGGGTGCAGGAATACCTTTGAAAATTCCAGAAGTCATTAATGCAATTCTTGAAAATAGGGTTGTAACCTATCCAGTATCAGTTATTGGTTACCAGAGAGCGAATTGGACTCATTTAATGTGTTTCAATCCTGAAGAATTTTTTGGTGAAAAAATGCCACAAATGAAAAAACCAGGATTTATTCCTATAATTTCATCAGTGTTTTTTGCCTCACTATTTATAACCGAACTTCCTGAAGGTAGTGTTTATGGATTCATAGTTGAAGAATCAACTGCGGGTGGACATAATGCACCACCAAAAGGTAAACCCATCCTGAATGAGCAAGGAATACCATTACCGATTTATGGACCAAGAGATAAGGTAGATTATGCAAAAATGGTAGAGTTTGGTTTGCCATTTTGGATTGGGGGTTCTTATGCCTCTCCAGAAAAACTCAAATGGGCTTTATCTGTCGGAGCACAAGGAATTCAAGTTGGCTCTATTTTCGCACTTGCTGAAGAATTTGGAATGGATGCTGCAATAAGTAGAACCATTAGAAAAAATGGATTTAATAATCAACAAAAAGTTAGGACTGATATGAGAATATCGCCTACAGGCTATCCATTCAAAGTTGCCGTTGTAGATGGAACTATCTCACAAGATGAGGTGTATTTAAATCGTGAAAGAGTTTGCAGCCAAGGTGGATTAATTGTTCCTTACGAAAAAGAAGATGGTTCCATTGGTTATAGATGTCCAGCTGAGCCTGTAAAAAAATATACTGATAAAGGTGGTGATATAAAAGATACCATTGGCAGAGGTTGCCTTTGTAACGGTCTACTTGGAGCGGCAGCGCTCGGTGATTATATTGAGCCGTCTGTAGCAACAATAGGTGACGATGTCACTTTCTTGCCAGATTTAATGGTAAATGAAAATAGTTCCTATACTACAAAGGATGCTATCGATTATTTACTATCATATGCGGCGTAATTTTACGCCAACAATATTAAAAAAAACCTTCCATACTCTGGAAGGCTTTTTGTAATTTCAACTGCGGAAATGGATACCATGAGTACATTTTTCGATTCCTACAGAATCTGTACACCTTTCGCGTAGTTTAAATTTGAAATTTAAACTACAGGCTCAAGGTCTTCGAATCTCTCAAGCAAGCAAAGCAGTTTGCTTGCTCATTTCCGCAAACGAAAAATAGCCTATAAATAGGATTTTCGTAACTGCGGAAATGGAGAGATTCGAACTCTCGATCAGGTTTCCCCAATGCTGGTTTTCGAAACCAGTGCCTTCAACCTCTCGGCCACACTTCCATATCTACTATATTATCCTACTCTTTTTTGCATTTTTCTCCAAAAATGGTATACTCTTTTCGTATTTCATTTAGGCCCCATCGTCTAACGGTTAGGACATCGCCTTTTCAAGGCGGTAATCAGAGTTCGATTCTCTGTGGGGTCACAAATCGCAGAAAGCAGGTAAACTGTTTTACCTGCGGGCGATTTGTGAAGGCGCAGGTATAATTTTTGAGTACAAAAATTGCCGAGCCGGGGTCGGCAAGTACTTACATTTTTTACGATTTCAAGAAGTAAAAAATTTAGTAATTTGTGACCACATAAAATCAGCGCGATTAGCTCAGCTGGTAGAGCGACCCCTTGACGTGGGGTAGGCCGGGGATTCGAGTTCCTCATCGCGCACTATGTTTAAAGAATCACAATCCATAGATACAGGAAGACAAGCTCCAGAAACTGGTGGTGCTAGTCAATATAACCCAGTTTTTAAATTTGAAGAATTTGAAAACAAAAGACTTTCACAAAAAGATAAGGAGTTGATTTACACTGAAATAGATAGTGCGGTTCAAATGACAGGAAAAGCAACAGCCGATGGAAGAGAAATTTTTGAACAAGTTGATTATTATAATAAGACCACACACGACCGAAACTTCTTTACGAACAATAGAAACGGTGGTTCAGTAGCCGAGATGCTTTTCAATCTTCCTGAATATTTGATTAATTCAAAAGAATGCAAAAAGTATCTGGCAGAAAAATTAAATAATAAAGTAATTTATCTATTTGGTGGTGGTGATTCAATACACGACCTATTAACATCAAAAGAATTTGAACCTGAACTATTTATTAACTTTGATAAATATTTAAAGGATGAGGATAAAAATAAGAGCGTCAATAGTAAATATCACTCTTATCCTGTTTCAGCCTCTGACCCCTCTATTCGAAATGGTGCAATAAATGGAACATTACCTAAAGCAGATGAAATATGGGCTACTTATTCTGTTCCCTTTTATCTAGACTCCTCAAACGATATTAAGGGATTTTTTTCAAATATTATGCTCTCATTAAACGAAGGTGGAACTGCTCGTATTCATCCTTTAACCTTTCAATACAAGGAAACAAAAACAGATAACTTTTTATCTAGAAAAAAAGCTTTTATGGATATAATGAAAGAGCTTATGAAAGACTCAAATTATAATGTAAAAATTATTAAAACTACCAAGGAGGGACACACGCTAATAATTCAAAAGCTCAAAACAACTATCTAGATAATTTCTTTTATTTTGAGTTCAGTCAAAATTATTTCCACAACTTGCTCTGCATTATTCTTTTCTGTATCTACAACGAAGTCAAAATTATTATCATTTGAGAAATCCTGAATGTTATAATATTGAGCATATCTTTTTGTAATTAGATCTTCACGATGAATAGTCTCGGCTTTTACTTGTTCAAAAGATTTTTGTTCACGATTTACTACACGCTGGATTCTTGTATCAAAGTTACAATCAAGTTTAATTTTAAAAGAATCAGGAATGAAATGCCATGCCAATCTACTCTCGAAAACGAAATTATCTTTCTCTTTTCCGAATTTTTCCGTCTCATTATCTAATCTTTTATCATATTCATCAGTCTTATCTGCAACAACTTCAAATTCATTTAGAGTTAAACCTAATTCTTTCGCATAACCACGAAAAATATTACCAGTAGAAATGTATTCATACCCAAGTTTTTCCACAAGCATTTTCGCAGCAGTACTCTTGCCAGTGCCTGCAAGACCAAATATAGTTATTTTTGCCATAAGAATATACTACAAGAAATTCGATTTTTTTGCTATAGTCTAGATATGAAAATTTTGGCAATTGAAACAAGCTGTGATGATACAGGGCTCGCTATCGTAGATATTGATAGCACTTCTATTACCATACTTTCCAATATTGTAAACACTCAAACTATCCACGAAGGTTATGGAGGTGTCTTCCCTGCTATGGCTAAAAGAGAGCATATCGCCAATATCCCGGGTGTATACGAAGAGGTCATGAAGCAGGCCGGAAATCCTCTTATAGACGCAATAGCAGTGACTGTAGGACCGGGGCTTGAGCCATCACTATGGGTAGGAATTACATTTGCGGTGGAGCTTTCAAAGAAGCTAAATGTGCCACTCATACCAGTGAACCACATGGAAGGTCACCTTCTCTCAAGCTTGATCCCTGAGTATGAAATAAATAAAAAGATAATGTTTCGCGAAATGCCAGAGAAAGCAATTTCTCTCCTTGTCTCTGGCGGACACACACAACTAATACAAATAGATGGGCTAGGAAATTATAAAATAATAGGCACCACACTCGACGATGCTGTGGGTGAAGCTTTCGACAAAGTAGCTCGCATGCTCGACTTACCATACCCCGGCGGACCAGCGATTTCTAAATTAGCTGAAGCACAAAGAGAAGCGGAGCGAAGGCATGTTGTTCCAGGAAGCCTTGCGCAGACTGACGAGGCGAGCAGAGAAAATTTTCAGCAGAAAATTATTCGTGCTGACGGGAATAAGATGCCGAGCGTAGTGAACAATCCCACTTTCCCCCGTCCTATGCTTCACTCAAAAGATTTTAATTTTTCTTTCTCAGGACTCAAGACGGCGATTCTATATTACATTCGCGACAATCCAATAAAATCAGATGTTGATAAAATGGCAATTGCTAAAGAATTCGAAGATGCAGCAATTGAAGTCATCATAAAGAAAACTGTTCGTGCTATGGAGGAAACTGGAAGCACACACATTCTCCTCGGAGGTGGCGTCGCTGCAAATAAATATTTACAAAGTGAACTTAGTCGTGTAAGTAAAGAAAAAGGTTTTGAGGTTTACTACCCAGTAAAGCAAATCACTGGCGACAATGCTCTCATGATAGCCATCGCCGGATATTTCCAAACTTTGAGGAAACCTCCCACACTCGACACCACACTGTTTAAAGCAAACGGAAGTTTAAAGTTATAATTTGAGATATAGCCCTAAAAATGCTATATTTTAAACATGAATCCGAAAGATATTAATATAGATCCAAAGTTACTCTCTCCATACAATCCAGCTGAAACTGAAGCAAGAATTTATAAAATCTGGGAAGATAGTGGATTTTTTAATCCTGATGTTTGTATAGAAAAAGGTGTGACAAATGCTGATGCTAAACCTTTCACAATAATCATGCCTCCACCAAATGCCAATGGCCGCCTTCACGCCGGCCACGGCCTTGTGATGACACTCCAAGACATAATGACTCGCTACCACCGCATGAAGGGTGAGAAAGCACTTTGGGTTCCAGGAGCAGACCATGCTGGATTCGAAACCCAAATAGTTTATGAGAGAAAATTAGAGAAAGAAGGTCGCTCAAGATTTGATATGTCACCCGAGGATCTATATAAAGAAATTTATAATTTCACAATCGAAAGTAAGCAGTTTATGGAAGCCGATGTCCGCAGAATCGGTGCATCTTGTGATTGGTCACGCGAGAAATTTACCCTTGACCCTACTGTGGTGAAAACTGTTCAGCAAACTTTCGACAAAATGTTTAAGGATGATCTTATATACCGTGGAGATCGTATTGTGAACTGGTGCGCGAAGCACCAAACTTCCCTTTCCGACCTTGAAACAGAATTCAAAGAAAAAGCTGATAAATTTTATTATTTCGAATACGGCCCATTCACTATCGGTACTGCTCGCCCTGAAACAAAGTTCGGCGACAAGTATGTGGTAATGCACCCAGATGATAAGAGATACGCGCAGTACAGGCACGGTGATAAGTTTACTGCGGAATGGATAAATGGACCAATAGAAGCCACAATTATCAAAGATGACAGTATCGATATGGAATTTGGTACTGGAGTAATGACTATCACTCCATGGCACTCAAATGTGGACTTCGATATTGCCATAAAGCACAATTTAGACAAAGAGCAGATTATCGACTTTAAAGGCAAACTCTTACCAATTGCAGGAGAATTTGAAGGTCAGCACATTTCCAAAGCTCGTGCACTCATCGTGGAGAAATTGGATAAAAAAGGATTACTTGTAAAAGTGGATGAAGCATACAAACACAATGTGAAGGTTTGCTACAAGTGTGAGACAGTCATCGAGCCACAGATTAAAGATCAGTGGTTCGTAAAGATGGCTCCCCTTGCCAAGCGCGCACTCGAAGTAGTGGAGGCTGGGAAAATTAAATTCTATCCAAGTAATTACGAAAAGATTTTCAAATACTGGATGGAGAACACTATCGACTGGAATATTTCTCGTCAGATTATTTGGGGTATACCAATTCCTGCAAAAATTTGTGAGAAATGTAAAAAGGGATATTCAGACTTAGAAGACACTCTCACCACTTGTGAATGTGGAGGAAATCTTAAAAAGGATACTGACACTTTCGACACATGGTTCTCTTCAGGCCAATGGACACTCCTAGCACTCGGTTACCCAGATCTTAAAGACGTAAATATTTACCATCCTACTTCAGTTATGGAGACTGGTGCGGACCTCATCTTCAAGTGGATTCCAAGAATGGTTATCTTTGCACTTTATCTTAAAGACGAAATTGCGTTTAAAGATGTGTACCTGAATGGAATGGTGAATGATGAGAAGAATCAGAAGATGAGTAAGTCTAAAGGTAACGTTATCAGCCCAGTAGAGCTCATCGATGTATACGGTGCAGATGCACTTCGTATGGCACTCGTTGTGGGGAACACTCCCGGCACAGATTTGGCATTGTCTAAAGATAAGATCAAAGGATACAAAAATTTTGCAAATAAAATCTGGAACATAACTCGTTTCGTACTTTCAAATCCTGAACCTATAAACAATGAAATAAATGATACGGATAAAAAATTAATAGAAGAGTTTGATTTATTGATAGCTGACTACACTAAAGACATCGAAGAGTATCGTTTATACATGGCAGCAGAGAAAATTTATCATTATGTTTGGCACAGATTTGCAGACGAAATACTTGAGGAAAGTAAGCTCGTCGAAGATGCAAACGCAAAGTCTTCACGTCAAAACACATTACTATACATCTTAGAAAACTTTATAAAGGCACTTCATCCATTTATGCCATTTCTCACAGAAGAACTCTGGAGTATTATTCTAAGAAGTGACAAACAATTATTATTAGTCTCGGCTTGGCCGAAAAAGTAAATGCAATCTGCAATTACATTCAAGACTGTAATTATTGCAATATTGGGTGGCGCCGTACCCGCAATGATGTGGCTATGGTTCTGGCTCAAGCAAGAAGATGCAGACGACAAAGAACCCATAGGTTTAGTTATTTTATCAGTTGTTATGGGTGCGGTTATAGTTATCATAGCTATTGGACTAGAAAAGTTTTCCGCAGATTTCATTACAACGCACGTATATCAAGTAATAACTTGGGCTAGTATAGAAGAATTACTTAAGTTTGCAGCTGTTGCAGTGGTAGTGTTTGGAAGTCGTGAAATCGACCGCCCAATAGACTACCCTATGTATTTCATAGCCACAGCACTAGGCTTCGCAGCACTTGAAAATGTACTTTTCTTACTTCGCCCGCTTTCTGTGGAAAGTACTGTGGTGGGATTACTCACTGGAAATCTAAGGTTCTTAGGATCCACACTCCTTCACTCTATCGCAAGTGGAATGATTGGCTCTGCGCTTGGTCTAGCCTTTTACAGTGGAAGATTTTTAAAATTCATTTATGCGATTTTTGGGATAATATTCGCAATTACCTTGCATAGTGTCTTTAATTTTTTTATAATGGAAGGAAGCGGTGAAAACTTCCTACAAGTTTTTGGATTTATCTGGATCGTCGCGATTATCAATATTCTTATTTTTGAAAAGCTAAAGCGTATGGCTCCGCCAGAAGACTTAGTAATTATTCAAAATATACAACACTAAATTTATGTTAAAAAAGAAATCATTTTTTGAGCGACTAACTGGAAGTATTAGACTAACTGATGAGAACGAAGAAGAGAGAGGAGTTACTGCACCGTCACAAATCAGAAATTCTGTGACAAAAATACCTTCTATGGATACTGCACAAAATAATACAAAAGTACTAGAGGTAGAAGAAGAGGAAGTCGGCCAGCTAACTGTCGATGTATACCAAACACCCAATGAAATAATTATTCAATCCATGGTAGCCGGAGTACAGCCTGAAAATCTCTCTATTGTAATAACTCGAGATATGGTAACTATTAAAGGAAAAAGAGAAGAGGTTCGCGGAATAGATAAAGATAATTATTTCGTTAAAGAATTGTACTGGGGCTTATTCGCCAGAACGATTGACTTACCTGTGGAAATCGAACCTGAAATTTCTGAAGCTATTGAAAAGCACGGACTCCTAATAATTAAACTTCCAAAAATTAATAAAGATAAAAAAACTAGTT
>CALRFQ010000013.1 GCA_943356675.1 Candidatus Nomurabacteria bacterium | reverse complement strand
CTCACCCCCTAGCCCCTCTCCAAAACCTTCGGTTTTGGAGAGGGGAGGAATACTAGATGTACTTGATTCAATTTTGCCCCTCTCTAAATTTGAAAAATTTGGAGAGGGGTTGGGGTGAGGCGTGATTGTCGGTGATGTATTATCTTGAATTTTATTTTCTTTATGCCCATTTGAAAAAACGGAAATCCCGATTATCATCGCGATAAGGATGATGACTCCATTTATCAGTAACTTTGTTGGGTTAATTTTTTTCATGATATATTTGGGCAAAAGAAAAACTCCCACGAGGAGGAGTTGCTGTGCCGTATTTAGTATTAAATACGGAATTCCTGCTCGGGTCTTACGTCGTATTTAGTAATCGGACTTTTCCATTTTACTGGAATCACCGTAGCGGCACTGTGGAGGATTCACACCTCACTTCCCTAAACACGAACTATTGTATTTTCAAATGCTCTCGTATTATACACCTTCTACACATGAGTGCAAATCACCTAATTTTTGTTTATTTTACTGGTTTTTCTGTATAAAAGTTATCCACACCGATTTTCTGTAAATTTGCTATACTTGTTACATAAGGAGGGTTGGTCACCAAAACATCAAAAATTGAGGCATTTTTCTTTATTACTAAGGAGACGTACCCCAGCTTTTGAGTTGGTGAAATATAAAACACCCTTCTATGAAGGGTGTTTTATATAAAAAATAAGCTATAACTTATTTAATAGTTTCCCCAAAAGATTCATCATTTGATGAGTCTTTTGTTTTTCTAGGTCGAACTTCTTCTACATAAAAACAGAAAGATTTTTTACCATATTTATTGGCGTATAAAACTTTTCCATTCTTAAGAGTTATGAAAGGTCGACAAATCATTGTTTGTACCATTTATCTTAAAAACATTACTCCCAATATTCGACATATTTATTGGTGAGGCAATTGTGACCGACCACACGTTAATAATAATATTGCCTGCTTATTATCCAAATTTCTTTAGATAATAACCAGACAATATTTCTAATCATACTTCGGAGATTCTTCCTTGATTCCGGCCACGTGATTTGAAGCACGAGCGAAGGCGTAGAGGACTGAAGAAAGGCGGTTGAGGTAGGCGAGGGTGGAAGGCCCGACTGGAGGCTTGTCTGTCGAGAGTTCGCCTTGAGTTGCGCGGAATTCATCCATCACGCCCACCACACGGCGCTCAGCACGGCGAGCAATAGTGCGTGATATATCACAAAGAGATGCGAGCTCTGTGCCACCTGAGACGAAGAATGTCTTGATAGGGGGGAGCATCTTCTCGATGCCGTTTATGATGTCTTCAAGCCACTTCACTTTCTCGGGCGAGATTGTTTTATCTGCACCGGCGAGCTCAGCTTGCACGATGAAGAGGTCTTGCTGAATGCGGTCTATAGTCTCTCCCAACTTCAATTCCTGACTTTCCAAAGTAAAAACCACTTCAGAAGAAATGGCTTTTACTTTTACTAAGCCAAGAAAAGAGTTTATTTCATCCATTGATCCAAGTGCTTCTGCAATGCCTGAGCTCTTGGATATTCTTTGGTCACAACCAAATGTTTTCGTTGTGCCGTTGTCTCCTTTTCCTGTAAATAGCATATATTTTATTTTTAAAATTAATTAAATTTCACAAACTCCTGAAACACAAGCAAGCTCTTTCTTCACCTCTGTCTCATCTTCTCTTTCGTAAGTCACAATCTTTGAGAAGTCGAGGTCGCCTAAGCGCTTTGTCATTTCCTCAAACTTTTCCTTAGTGATAGCTTCGTATGGAGCAAGCTGATACACGTGGTTTGAGCGAGGTAGGAATGAAAGTCCGCCCACTAGATCCCAGTTCTCATAAATCCAGTTTGCCACTGCGAGCCATTCATCATCACCGACTGAGATAGTCACAGAAGGGTTGTGCTCAGTATAATGCTGCTTCACTACCTTCCAGTGCTCAAGCTGAGCGAGAGCGTTTACATCATCTTTACAGATTGCACCGTCTGGAGCTTTCACTGGGAATTCTAGGACATAAGTGGAAGCACTATCCATACTCTGGCCCACTTCAGGGAAGTAAGGCACTCCTTGGTCCTTTAACATTTTGAAAAGTGCGTCAGTAGCAGAGATACGAATACGGCGAATGTAGTAAGGAGCGTAGCGAGGGTGCATTCCAGATGCACAGTCCACAGTTTGTGATGCAGTTCCTGAAGGCTTCACGCAAGTCACACAAGTGGATTGGCTCACACCGAAACGCTTTGCATATTTCTTGTTTGTTTCGATAGCTACCTTCTTCATCTTCTCTAGCATTTGTGGATCACGAGCAAGCTTGGAATCCCATTGGCCAGTGATGGACACGCCGAGTAATCTTTCCTTCTCACAATTCTTCTTCCACTCTTTCGATAGGTAAGGGAAGTATGTAAGAGTGGATTGGTATGTTCCGAGGATCGTCGCTACGCGAACTTTCTCAAGGAGAGTCTCTTCTGTGTCTTCTGCACGAGCAACTACTTCAGAGAGGTTACAGAACTGCTTTGATTGAAGGATGATTTCTCCGCAAGGGTTTGTGCCCCAAGATGGGTAGATGCCGCCTTTAAATTGATCGAGTCTTCTCTTTGGAAGTGTCTTCACAAGTCCGCCACGATTAAATATTCCGCGCTCACCTGAACCACTCTTCATAAGAGCAATCCATTCTTCTAGGAATTCAGATGTGCCAGGCTTGGATAGGTAAACAGCAGAGTTGTTTGCAAGCATTCTTTGGCCCTCTGAAATATAGAACTGTCCTTTTTTGGAATCGCGTATTGCTTCATCATCGAGGTCAGAGAGTGAGATCATGGCACTTCGGCGCACGCCTCCGGCTACCACACAGTCTCCAATCTTACAGATGATGTCATGTGCATCGAGGTTTGTAAGGTGGCGTCCTTGGCGGCGTAGGATTCTCTCACGAGTAAATTCAAGTAGGGAAACAAGTGGAGCAGGTCCAGAAGATTTGCCTCCCATAGTCTTAAGGCGTGATCCTGCTGGGCGGATAATAGAGTAATCAAAGTTCACATCGTTACCTTCAAACCATGTCTTCATTCCGAAAGAGAATGCATCAGCCCAACCTTCCTTGGAATCTGGAATCTTGTAAGTAGGAAGAGTTTTGCCAGTTTGCTTTTGGATTTGAGGAAGTGCTTGGATGCTCTCACTCTCTACTGACCATCCCACACCAGTACCACACATAGAGATATACATTATCTCAGCGAAGTCTTGGAAAGTTTTCGGTGCGATGAAAGAACAGTTGTAAGCACAGATATTTGTGCGTTGTGCTGCCTTGCCAGCGAATTGGAGGAGGCGCATAGAAGGTAGTGACTTCTGAGAGATGATAGCTGTGCGGATTTCTTCGTACTCAGCCTTTGTAAGCTTGGAGCCGATGTTCTCTTTCATAAAGCCCACATATCTGTCGATAGTCTCGATCCATGTCTCACGGCGGTCTTCTTCAGGAATCCACTTCGCATATGAGCGGTAGTACACAAGCTCAGCCAGAGGATTACGGAAGTATTGCTTACTCTCTGCCACAAGCTCTTTCACTTTCTCTGGCACAAATCCTGCCTTCGCGCGCACCATCGATCGCTCCTTGCGGTAAAGGATGTATGCTTTTGCAGTTTGAGAATATCCAGACACGATGAGCTCGTTCTCCACTACGTCTTGGATAGTCTCCACTGTAGGGATAAACTTTTTCATCTTACTTTCTTCTTTGAGGAGTAGTAGTGCGTCGAGAACTTTCACCATCATAGTCTCTGCACTCTTTTCATCACCTTCTTTCACAGACTGCATCGCACGAGAGATAGCGCGAGTAATGTGCTTCTCATCAAATGGCACTATAGAGCTATCGCGCTTTTGGATTTGAGCGAGTGATGAGTATTTCTTTTTGTTGGTGATGTTTTTCATATTTGTTTAAAGTTAAAGTTTTTAATAAGTGAAAGATTTTTAAATGGTTTGGGGTGTGCGACTAAATTGTAGATAGCGGGGGAGAGGATTAGTGCGAAGCTTACGTTGCCAGCTAGGTGCATGAGTGTGAATGGAATCTGTCCGACGATTGCAACCGTGAGTGACTGATGGAAGAAGAGTGGTCCGACTGACAATCCTGTGACGATGTCGTAGAGGATTGTGCCGAAGATTGCAAACTTGGCGTAATTAAGTGGAGTATTTTCTTTGTTCTTAAAATAAATTGCAGATAGTAGTCCGAGTAGTCCGTATGAGAAGGCTGTGAAGAGAGTCCACATGCCCATCGTGCCAGTAATCATGTCGTAAAGTAGTATTGAAAGGAAACCGAAGCCGAAACCAAAAAGTTTTCCATAATTTTTCGAGAATGGCATGGAGGTTGCCATAATCGGCTCCACATTTGGAGCACGGAATGGAATTAAACGTATCAAAAGGCAAATAATTATGCCGAGAATGTATTTGAAATAATTTTTTTTATACGTTTTCATTTTTTTTGGGGGGCTAATAAAACCGCTTGCGAGCATTCAAGCGGGATGTTAATAATTTCGCAAAGATACGAGAGATACACTGCCATTATACAAAATAAATTGGAGCACCGCAAAGTAGTGGATAACTCAAATTTGATGTGTAATATGTTTCTCCTAGGGGAAATTTTTTGATGCCCCAAAAACACTATATATAGTATAGATATTGCTTTACATACGCCTCAAGAGTCGCTTAAATCGGCATAATATGAAAAATAAACCATATTTTTTACTTGACTGTATACCCCCCTGGGGGTATACTTAGGATATGGCTACACATAAAGAAAAATTAATTAAAAGACTCAAGATTATCGAAGGGCAGGTGAGAGGGCTCCAGAATATGATTGTAGAGGATAAATATTGCATCGATGTGATCACCCAGACATCTGCTATTAAGCAGGGTCTTTCTAGCATAGAAGATGTGCTCTTAGAGGGGCACCTAGGTCACTGCTTGGTGAATCAGATCAAGAAAGGGCAAACAGAAAAGGCGACAAAAGAAATTCTTAAAGTTTATCAACTTAAAAGAAAATAATATGAATAATTCTCAATCTTACAAAGTAAAAGGAATGCACTGCGCGTCTTGTGCTTCTATCATAGAGCGCACTGTGAAAAAGGTAGAAGGGGTAATGAGTGTGGAAGTAAACCCTGGCACCGAGAAGGCAAAAATTTCTTTCGACGGAGGTAAAGTCACACCAGAAATTTTAAATGATAAATTGGCACCACTTGGATACACTATATATAGTGATAGCCACAATATGTCCGCGAGCGATATGGGCATGAGCGAAAGTGAGCATGCAGGGCACCTAGGGCTCACACAATCTAAAAGTGAGAAACTCACCGAACTTAAAGATATGAAAGTGAAAGTGCTCACTGCTATTCCGCTTGCAGTTATAAGTTTATTTATAATGGCTTGGGATATAGGTGCGCAATTAAACATGCTCGGGGCGATGCCACTTGTGTGGGAAGAATTTTTCCACCATCTACTGCCTATAATGGCAACTTATATTTTATTTGTGGTAGGGAAGCCATACTTACTTGGATTTTATCGATTCTTGAAAACTGGCGAAGCGAATATGGATACACTAATTGGCCTTGGCACGAGTGTGGCATTTCTATACAGCTTCATAGTCAGTGCATTTGAAGAGACTCTCTTAAAAGATTTCCCAAACATTGGTGCCACATATTTCGATGTGACAATAATAGTGATTACATTTATAGCTATTGGAAAATATTTGGAAACTCGCTCGAAATTAAAGACTGGTGACGCTATAGAGAAATTACTAAATCTGCAAGCGAAAACTGCTTTTGTAATTTTCGCCGGAGAGGAGAAGGAGATACCCATAAGTGAAGTCGTGCATAAAGATATTATTGTGGTTAAACCGGGGAGCAAGATACCGGTGGATGGAATATTGGTTAATGGATCATCTTATGTGGATGAATCAATGGTGACCGGTGAGCCGATGCCCGTTTTGAAAAAGGTGGGCGACATTGTGGTGGCGGGGACTATAAACACAAATGGAACTTTTAATTTCCAAGCGACGAAAGTTGGAGGAGAGACACTCCTCGCACAAATTATTAAAATGGTGGAGGACGCGCAGAATTCTCGTGCACCCATCCAAGCTCTTGCCGATAAAATATCCTCTATATTTGTGCCAGCAGTTTTAGTCATTGCCTTCATCACACTTATCGTGTGGATATTCTTTGGCAATTTATCTTTTGGATTAATTTCATTTGTGGGAGTCTTGGTGATAGCTTGCCCTTGTGCGCTCGGGCTCGCCACACCGACTGCGATAATCGTGGGAGTGGGTAAAGGAGCGAAAGAAGGAATACTCATTAAGGACGCAGCTACACTCGAGAAACTTCACAAGGTAGATACTCTAGTGGTGGACAAGACTGGCACGATAACTCTCGGCAAGCCTACACTCTCAGATATAGTAAATAATGGCGACTTAACTCAAGATGCATTTATTTCAGTAATTGCATCACTCGAAAGTAAATCAGAGCACCCTATAGCCCATGCAATTATTAACTACGCAAAAGAAAAGAATATAGTAATAAATAATATTGCGAATTTTGAAAATATAGAGGGCAAGGGAATTTCAGGAGTAGTAAATGGTTTAGAATATTTTGTGGGTAATGTGAAGTTGGTAAATGACCTAGGGTTGAAATTTGATACTATTCAAATAGAAGAGTTCACTATGCAAGGCAAGACCCCTGTAATACTCGCCATAAAAGAAAAGGTTCTTGGCTTTGTGATGGTTTCAGATGTGGTGAAAGAGGAATCAAAGAAGATGGTTGCAGACTTGCACAAGCTAGGGATAAAAGTGGTAATGCTTACTGGTGATGATGAGAAGGCTGCGAAATACATCGGAGATCTCGTGGGTGTCGATGAAGTAGTGGCTAATGTAATGCCAAAAGATAAATTAGATAAGATAAAGGAATTGCAAACGAGTGGGTGCATTGTCGCCATGGCGGGCGATGGTGTGAATGATGCGCCTGCTCTCGCTCAAGCGGATGTGGGTATCGCTATGGGTACCGGGACGGACGTGGCTATAGAGTCCGCAGGTATCACACTACTCGGTGGAGACGTTTCTAAATTAGCGAAGGCAATTAAACTTTCAAAGATTACCATGCGAGGAATAAAGCAGAATTTATTCTGGGCATTTATATATAATATTGTAGGTATACCATTAGCCGCAGGGCTCTTCTATCCTATCTTCGGCTGGCTACTCTCACCAGTATTTGCAGGCTTCGCTATGGCAATGTCCTCAGTCTCTGTGGTGTCGAACTCACTTAGAATTAAACAAAAGAAACTATAGAAAATTATAATTTATGGAAAATAATAAACAAAAATACACATTTCATGTTTCCGGCACACACTGTGCATCGTGCAAGATTCTCATCGAGGACATTTTGAAAGAGGATAGTAGTTTGAGTAATGTAAATGTGAATTTGAAAAAAGAAGTAATTGAGTTAGAGGCAGAAGAGGGAAAGAGTAGTGAAGAATTGGCGAGTAATCTTACAGAGAAATTAATTTCTCACGGCTACAAAATTTCCACGGAGAAGATTCTGAAAGAGAAAGAAGACGATATAATTTGGAAGGCGATACCTCTCGGTTTGATTTTCCTTGTGTTATTTTTCTTACTTCAAAAGAGCGGAATCTTAAATCTAGGTATTGGTGGTGCTACTACACCTACCACGAGTTTCATCATTGGGCTTATTGCTTCCGTCTCAAGCTGCCTTGCTATCGTGGGCGGGCTCGTACTCTCACTCTCTGCGAAATTTGCACAAGATGAAAATAATAAATCAAATATAAAAAAGCCTTTCATCCTTTTCCACCTAGGGCGCCTGCTAGGCTTCGCAGTCCTCGGAGGACTCCTCGGGCTCATAGGGAAAGCTCTCGGAATCAATTTCCTTTTCTCAGCCATTTTGGGATTACTTGCTTCACTTGTGATGATTATGCTCGGGCTTAACCTGGTGGGAGTATTTGAGAAGAATAAAATAACACTCCCCAGCTCCATCTTCGGAATCTTTAGAAAGGTAGAGCACTCTATAATTTCACCCATTCTCATTGGTGTGGGCACATTCTTCCTACCATGCGGGTTCACTCAGTCTATGCAGGTGTCTGCACTTTCTTCTGGATCATTTACTTCAGGATTCTTCATAATGCTTTCATTTGCACTTGGTACTCTGCCAATGCTCGCGCTCATATCATTTGGCTCAGCCTCGTTTGCAAAGTCGAAATATGCACCGCTATTCTTCAAATCCGCAGGAGTGGTAGTTATAGGTCTTGGAATCTTCGCACTACTTGCGGGGCTTGCGGGAGTCGGTATTATTAGACCGATATTTAATATATAATTTAATTATGAACAAAACTGCCTTAATAATAATCACAATCGGAGCGATCATTGCCATCGGTTTTATTTTTATGAGTGGAGGGAAAAATAAAAATAATGGAAATATACCAGTGCAGAATAGTGTAATTAAAGATAGCATTCAATACATCACGATAGATGCGAAAGGGGGATACACTCCAGTTCTCTCCACTGCGAAAGCTGGAATTCCTACGAAGCTCATAGTGAAGACTGCGGGCACTTTCGACTGCTCGGCAGCACTTGCTATCCACTCCATAAATTACCAGAAAATTTTGCCCCAAACAGGCGATGAGACTATAGATATAGGTGTGCCGAAAGCCGGCGTGCCTCTCGAAGGTGTGTGCGGCATGGGAATGTATAGCTTTAAGATTAATTTTGAGTAGGAGGGTACTTTGAGATTCGCCGATACTACGGAAGCGAGAATTTCGATTCTTACAGAATCTGTATACCTTTTCCACCAGCTTCGTTGTACGGAAAAGGTCTTCGAATATCGCACGAAAGTGCCGCAGGGCACTTTCTTGCCTCACGCAACAAAAAAGCGCTATATAGCGCTTTTTTGGTTGGCGGAGGGAGCGAGATTCGAACTCGCGAGGAGCTTTCACCCCTGACAGTTTTCAAGACTGTTCCTTTCAACCGCTCAGGCATCCCTCCGTGGATTACTATAGCAGATAAGGTTATTTTCCGCAATAACTCTATTGACTTTTAGCTAAAAATTTGTTATAATACAGCAAATTCACAATTTAATATTTATCACTATTATTATGGCAACGGAAGAAAAAATTTCGCAAAATCTAATAGCCCCTTGGCTAGGAACACCAAAACAAAAAAAGGCCTACGAGGCCGAAATGAGAGAACTGGAAAACTTCCTTACTAAGGAAGTACAAATGACAAAAGGTACTCACTACACTATGCATAATATGCATATGAGTGCAGTATCTGATACTAAGAAGTTGGGTGAATGGGTTTATATAGCATTCATTACAATAAGAAAGGAAAAGCAAGATGCTGAAAGTCTAAAAATGCTTTTTCAAACAAGAGTACATGGTAAATTAAAGACTGAGGACCCTACTCATCCGAAATATACCAACGTTGCTATCTTTGTAAAGCTTAATGATTATTCACTCAATGACGAAGCTATTAGTAAACCTTCAAGAGCTGGAGATTTTACTGAAGATGAAATCCTTAAAGTTCAAAACACCCGGATCGAGGAGCTTAAGGAAATTTTCTATTTGTTACATCTCCCGATTGTTCCAAACACAGATCAACACAATTTGGAAGAAAATTGGTTTTCGTGCAATCAGAAGGATGATGGGGATGTTGAAAAAACTTTAAAAATTTTACTTTCGCTAGATCTACTAGCTGCACGAAGGATAGACAACGCTATACCAGGAAATATTTCCGTAGGTTTAAATGATGATATCCCAAAGGTGCTTCAAATTCTTAAATCAAAACCATCAATTTCACCAGAGATTCTTTTGGGTGCCGAGGCCTGTGAAAACGCAAAATGGATTATCCAAAAGTTTTTCCGTGATGTAAAATTTGAAATGCCGAAAGTTGAACGTAAGATAGGTGTAACTTCAAAATGGACAGTGGATAAGAAAGTCGATGAGATAGTGGCGACACTATGCCACTACGGAGTTATGGCTATGAATTGTGATGGCAGGAAATCTACAAATTTCGTAATTATTCAGACGAAAAGAGCTGTTTACGAATTCAAATCAGGGAAAAATATTTACTACACCGATTTGGTTAATAGATTAAAGACTTTAGAATCAGCAGGTAAATTAGACGAACTTCCGGAGGATTTTAGCACTGTTGTTCCATTTGAATTCAAGGCTGTTCATACAGTCGAAGCTGCAAAAGCTGGTGTGTCTCGCAAGAAGCACAAAGAGGTTTATGAATTAATTCAAAATAATCTCGGAATTCCTGCCTACAATCAGTATTCTCCACTTTTTAAATCCGTGAAGATTTCTAGCGGGAAAGCGCCGAATTTGGAAGGGAAGGATTACAAGATAATTCAAGTTTTAAAAGATGAAAAAAACTCAACAACTGACAAAGATATCATTGATACTTTAAATACTGATGGGTACGACTGCCATTTCATTGGCACCAAAGAAGGAGGCAGAGCAAGCAAAAAAACTATTTGCTTTTACCCTAAAAAGGAAAAGGAAACTATTTTACAAAATCCTGAGCCTGCTGTGGTTTTAGAAAAATCTGCAGGAGAAACTGAGGTTAAGCAAGTTGAAGAACCAAAATTGGTGCTGAGCACTGTTGAGGTTTTAATTCCCGTCGTGGAAGCAATCTTTTCTCAGCTTACACCTGATGAAATCAAAATGCTGGTGAGTAAAATTACCGCACTTACGCCGGAGCCAAAGGTTGTCGACAAGACAGCCGAAAATATTGATAAATTAATGTTGGTTTATAAATTTGTCCCTGCAGAGAAATCGGAATCAATTAATCCGAATATATTTGCATCAAAGGGCCAAATTATTAAACTTCTTCTTTCAGAAGATAATATAGCGTAAGCTGTTTGATCTTCTAAATACAAAGGGCGTGCCAATTGCGGTGCGCTCTTTTTTTGTGCTAGAGTTAGTGTATGAAATTCCTTGGGGTAGATTATGGCTCAAAGAGAGTAGGGGTAGCACTGTCGGATGATGGTGGAAGCTTAGCCTTTCCTCATAGTATTATGGCCAATGACTTAAACCTTCTAGAAAATGTAGCGAAGCTTTGCAAAGATGAAGAAGTGTCGGGGATTGTTCTCGGCGAATCGCATGACCTCTCCGGCAAACCAAATAAAATAATGGGAAGCATTGAAGAGTTTGCGAAGAATCTGGAAGCGGAGCTTGAACTCCCTGTGTATTTCCAGAAAGAATTTATGACCACAGTGGAAGCTCGCGGAAGAGAAGGGAAGGAGAGTAACAATGCTCGCAAAATTTCCAAATCTCAAAACCAAAATTTAAAATCAAACTCCGCAGATGCATCCGCCGCCGCCCTCATCCTTCAGCGGTATTTGGATAAGAAGAATAATTAATTTTATGGAATCAATCGAAGAGAGAATAAAAAATATAGAAGAAAGAAATAAAAGAGTAGAGCTGGATAAGGCTTGGGAGGGGAGCTTTGCTCGTATTGCGACTGTTAGCATCATTACTTACGTTGTAGCAGTCTGTGTGCTTTATTTTATAAAGGCTAGTAATCCTATACTCGGTGCATTTGTACCAGTAGTTGGGTTTATCCTTTCTACACAATCACTGCCTTTTATTAAAAAATTGTGGATTAAAAATAAATAATTAGAAATACCTGCATACTAGTATGCAGGTATTTAAAATAGTAGATGTTTAAGGTAACCCCATAAAGAGAATCCTGTAAATAGGACGGTGTTCCAGATAATGTTTACTAATATACTACTTATAATGAATAGTATAATTATTTTTTTATTCTGAAATCCATCAAATCTATAAGCTCCTTCTCTTGCGTAAATTACAAAAATAATAGGATACTTTACTACAAGTATCAGCAGGACAAATTTGTTACCTTTTATCATAGCTTTTTTAATAACCAAAATAACTTTTGTATCTTCTGGTTTTGGAATCGTATCCTTTAAAACTTTTAGTTTTTCAATTGCTAACCAGTCTTTCCTAGATTTATCATAAAGATAAATTACAAGCATGCTGACAGTAATTGTCACTATTGTATTTAAAAAGAGACTAGGTAAAAATCCATACATTTCGAATAATTTTCGATTTATATACAGACCCATTGTCCAATTTACAGCAGTGTGGATCAGTATTCCCCAAGTAACTAAATTGATACTATTTGGGGACCTTTTAACAAAGTAGATAAGGTTGGAAACTTTATGCCCAACCTTTGTAAGTAATTTATACATCGGTTAGGTTATTTAAATTTTCTTAACTATAGCACAAATAGGGGGTTTTGCACCTCCATAATTTTAGCGTATAGTGTATATATGGATTACGTAAATTATGATGAATTTAAAAAGATGGATATGAGGGTAGGCCAGATTATGGCTGTGGAGCCCGTGCCCGATACAGATAAATTGTTAAAATTTCAAATTGATTTCGGAGATATGGTTCCGGAAGAGAATGTCGAGGGTGGGGAAGTAATAGAAGGAGAAGAAAAGAAAATGGTTCCTAAATTCCGCCAGATAGTTTCTGGTATACATGAATTTTACCCTGAATACGAGAAGCTCATCGGCAAGCAAGTACTGTATATAGTGAATCTCGAGCCTCGCACTATTAAAGGCGTGGAGAGTAATGGCATGCTTATGGCCGTTGACGGTAAGGATGGCAAGCCTGTTTTCCTTACTCCAGAATCTGAAGTTAATCCTGGTAGTAAGGTAAGATAATATGCACTACTTAGACCCAGTACTCATAATAAAAACTGTTGGTCTTATCGGAATATTCGCTATAGTTTTCGCAGAATCCGGATTGTTCTTCGGATTCTTTTTTCCTGGTGATTCGCTACTTTTCACAGCAGGACTCTTCGCACATGCTGGATTTTTTAATCTAGAAGTTTTAATTATAGGCTGCATTATCGCTGCAATCCTCGGAGACTCTGTCGGCTACTTCACAGGGTCTAAAATGGGTCCAAAAATTTTCAATAAAGAAAATTCATTTTTCTTTAAGAAAAAGTATTTACTTGAAGCACAGGAGTTTTATGTGAAGTATGGAAAGAAAACCATCGTGCTCGCTCGCTTCGTGCCATTTGTGCGTACCTTTGCACCAATAGTGGCTGGGGTTGGGAAGATGAGTTACAAAACGTTTATTTCTTACAATATAATTAGCGGAATAATTTGGCCAATACTCATGATTTCAGTTGGTTACTTTGTGGGAGGAGTGTTCCCTCAGGCAGAGCATTACTTAATTTTCATCACAATTGCAATAATAGTAGTATCGGTAGTGCCAATAATTTTTCAAATACTTAAAAAACGTTCATAGTTTCTTTTTTTATACATATATTTAGAGTATAATGTAATAGATGAATCAAGCACACAAACACAGCTTTCCTGTACCAAGATTTCTTTCAATGCCATCTTGTGCAATTGATATATCTGATCAATCTATAAAGTATGGTGAGCTTATTTCTACAAGTGATGGTTTAAGGTTAGGCAGGTATGGCCAAGTGAAAATACCCGAAGGTGCTATTGTTTCTGGTAAAATTGAAAACCCGAAGCTTTTAGTGGAAACTCTTAAAGATTTGAAAAAAAGTGAGAACCTCACTTTCATAAGAGTATCGCTTCCAGAGGAACAAATGTATTTATTTAATGTCTTACTACCACTACTTTCTTACAAAGAAGTGCGTGAGACCGTGCTACTTCAGCTAGAAGAACATATCCCTATTTCTGCCAACGAGGCAATTTTTGATTATGAGATAGTAAAAGTTAAGGGTGCGCAAATGATGGTACAAGTTTTGGCTACATCAGGCTCGCTAATAGAGAGCTATTTATCCGTTTTTGATCAGTCTGGCCTTGTTCCAATATCTTTTGAACTTGAAGCTCAAGCTACAGCAAGAGCGGTATGTGACCCTACTTTAAGTACTGCTACAATGATAGTGGATTTCGGGGAGACGCGTACTGGTATCTCTATAGAGCATGAGGGTCGTGTGTACTTCACATCTACTTTCGACATGGGAGGGAAAATTCTAACAGATATGATTGCTAAAAATTTTAATATTAGTTTTGAAGAAGCCGAGAAGATGAAAAAGTCTTATGGAATAAAAGCTTCAGGAAAAGAAAATGAAGTTTTTCCTGTCATCTTGAGTGGTCTTTCTGTCCTTCGTGATGAGCTTGAGAAGGATATACAGTATTGGCACAGTCATTTAGGAGAAGATGGGGAAGCTCATCCTGAAATAACGAAAATTATTCTTTGTGGCGGTGATGCAAACCTTGCAGGTATTGCAGAATATTTAAGTGGTAGTTTGAAAATTTCAGTCGAGCATTCAAATAGTTGGAGGAACATTGTAGATATTGAAACTCATGTGCCGGAGATGCCATTTGAAGAATCACTTAGTTATACTACCGTACTAGGATTAGCATTAGGAGATTTTATCACACTTTAATTATGATAAATGTACTGCCACAACTAGAAAAGAAGGGTTTAAAGCACGAATATAATTTGCGACTTGCTACTGTATGTCTTTGCAATCTTGCTTTCTTGTCTTTGCTTGCATCACTACTCCTGCTACCTTCATATATGCTTTCTTCAACCAAGGAAGTCTATTTAGGGGAGCAGTTAGCTACTCTGAATAAAGAAAACCCTGAGGTATCACTTGTAGATTTAAACACTTTCATAGTAAAAATAAATAATACTTTGGCTTTGTTTAATACTAATATCGTACAAAGGAAGATAAGCCAAGATGTAATATATCCAGCTTTAGATGCTAGAACCTCAAATCTTAAAATAAATCAAATACTTTTTGCTGAGCATGGAGAAATAGGTGCAGAGCTCGATCTGCACGGTGTGGCTCAAGATAGAGAATCTCTACAAGCATTTAAACTTGCCCTGGAAGAGACAGGTAAATATCAAAGTGTCGACGTGCCGATATCTAGTTTCGTTAAGAAAAACGATATAGATTTTACTATTACATTACTAATGAAATAATTTATGCCACTTAAGAAAACATATACAATATTCTTCATTACCCTATTGTTTGCGCTTATGGCAATGTTTGTGTTTTTCTATATATTTCGAATTATTAAGAATAAAAATGATCATTCTTCTAGTGTTCAAGCAAGCATACAATCGATAGTTGACCAGAAAAATAATATTAGTACATTGCAAAGAACTGTAGCGGAAACAAAAGAAAAAGAAGCAAAACTTTCCTCTTACCTAGTGCGTTCGAATTCCTTAAATGATTTTATAGCTTTTTTAGAAGGAGAGGGTTCTTCTCTCTCAATACCTGTAGAGGTACTTTCTGTTAGTGCATCACCAGATAAAACTAATAAAATAAATGTTGAATTAAAAAGTACTGGGAGTTTTGAGAAGGTGATGAGATTGCTTGCACTTATAGAGAATGCCCCGTACCAGATACACATAGAGCATTCATATATAAATAAAGTTACAGCTATAGATAAGGTTGCAGCTTCAAATATAAATACTACTATTATAGTTCCCAAAGAAATAAATTCAAATTTTGAGATTAATATTTCATTTAGTGTAGTAAGCCAAGAATAATATATGAAAATACCACAATTTAAAAACTTCATATTAATAAAGGGATACCAGAGCAAAGAACTGAACAATAATACTTTAAATATTTATAGAGATTGGAGAATTTCTCTACTATCTTCGTTTGCAATTTTATTTATTTTAATAGTTTGGAGTTTGTATCTTCTTAAGCAAATTAGAAATGATGAACTATCCAAACCAAATATGAATAATTCAACAAGGTCTGCTGTGAATGCGAAGAAATTGGAAGCTGTTACGAATACATTTTTAGAGAAAGAGACTAATCATGCACTACTAAAAAACACACCACTTAAAATTGTGGATCCTAGTAGATAATTTTGTTGTGCCCCTGGTTGGAATCGAACCAACATCGACGGCTTAGAAGTCCGCAGTTCTATCCATTGAACTACAAGGGCATTGTGTCTTATGGACTCTGCTTAATATAGCAGATACTTGATAAAATTCAAAAAATGATATATTGTGTGTATTAGTTATGGGTGATTATTCTGTTTTGGTAGGTATGGGTTTCTAAGTGTAAAATAGATGTTATTGGATAGATAAATTAAATATGCGCGATTAGCTCAGTTGGTAGAGCAACCCGTTTACACCGGGAAGGTCGCAGGTTCGAGTCCTGCATCGCGCACAAATTCAATGAAAATTAACATACTATACGAAGATAAAGATGTAGTCGTTATCGACAAGCCAGCAGGCATGTCGGTTCACAAAGACGGCAAGAATGAGGAATACACTGTGGCAGACTGGATGCTAGAGAACTACCCAAAGTCTAAGAAGGTAGGGGAACCGCTTATGATAGACCGCACAGGAGGTGACAGAGAGGCTATAGCACGCCCTGGCATCGTCCACCGCCTCGATAAAGAGACAAGTGGGGTAATGATACTCGCCAAGAGCCAAAAGGCTTTTCAATTTCTTAAAGACCAATTTCAAGAACATTCGATTCAGAAGGTTTATCGTGCCTTTGTGTATGGCTATGTGGCAGACCCTAAAGCATCACTCAAGACTGGCATGCGCGGTATTATAAATGCTTCAATTGGGCGAAGTCCAAAAGATGTAAGAATGTGGACAGCAGGCCGTGGTGCCCGTGAGCCACTTCGTACTGCAATTACAGAATATAGTGTGCTCTCTCGTTTTTCAGATACTGAAGACGAAAAAGAAATGAAAAAGAATGAGCACCAATTCTCATATGTGGAAGCTTATCCGAAGACCGGCCGAACTCACCAGATCCGTGTGCACATGCGCTACATCAATCACCCGATAATTTCCGACCCTATCTACAGGGGAGTGAAAGAAAAGGCCCTCGATTTCAAACGCCTCGCTCTTCATGCATACACTATTTCATTTATTTTACCGGGAGGCATGCCGATTAAAATAGAAGCCCCTCTCCCAGCTGATTTCAAAAAAATAGAGAAGAAATTTATACCTAAATAATATAGTTTTAGGACCTCTCTGCTCTTCGAGTACTCGGGCATCTCTCCTTTTTAAGGAGAGAGTTTGATGGATGGCAAAATAGTAATTTCACCAAACGATATTTGCGAAAAAGATGGTTATATGCTAAAGTATGCCTTATGGAAAATACGGCAATTAAATTCACTCCGGTGGACATGGCATCCCGAAAAAAGCTTGATTTTAAAGCAGGGGATTCAGTTCGCGTATGGAGCAAAATCTTAGAAAAAGGAAAGACTCGTTTACAGGCTTTCGAAGGCCTCGTACTTGCTCGCAAGCACGGCACAGAGCTCGGGGGCACATTTACAGTTCGTAAAGTAGCATCAGGTGTGGGCGTAGAACGTATCTTCCCATTATTCTCTCCAAACATCGACAAGATTGAAATCCTCAAGAAATCAAAGACTCGCCGAAGTAAGCTTTACTACATCCGCACAAAGGCTGTGAAAGAAGTGAAGAAGAGACTAAAGAGTATTACTCTTTCAAAAGAAGAGTCAGAATCAGAGTCAAACCCAACTACAGAATAAAAATCAAAAATCCGGCGCAAGCCGGATTTTTGATTGTATTTAATTGGTAGACGCTATATACTTGAGGTTTTAAATATAAGTTATATAATATAGATATGGGGAAGAGGGGACCAAAACCAAAAAAGATTATAGATACAAATTGGCGACCAGAGTTGGCGTATGCAGTTGGATTAATCGCGACAGATGGGTGTTTATCAAAGGACACTTTACTTATTGATCTAACATCTAAAGACAGAGAACAGCTAGATAATTTTTCTGAATGCCTCGGTGTGAAATTTACAATAGGTAAGAAAATGAATGGAACAGGTGATGAATGTTTAAGAATTCAATTTAAAAATAGAATTTTTTATGATTTTCTTTTGTCTATAGGATTAATCCCGAAGAAATCACTAATAATGGGGGAAATAGCAGTGCCTGGGAAATTTTTCTTTGATTTTCTTCGCGGATCTTTTGATGGAGATGGGTGCTTCTATTCTTATTGGGATCCAAGATGGAAATCGAGTCACATGTTCTATCTTGAATTTGTTTCTGCAAGTAAAAAACATATTGATTGGTTGCAGGCAGAAATTGAAAAAAGAACAAAAGCACGCGGGCACATAGTTCAAGATGGTAGAAAAACTACTTATCAGTTAAAGTATGCCAAGAGGGAAGCACTAGTAATAATTAATAAAATGTACTATAATCCAAAAGTTGTTTGCTTGTCTCGTAAAAAATTAAAGATAAAAAAAGCCTTGAAAATAGAGACAAAACAACAAAGTAAGTATACTTAGGTAAAGTATGCACAGGTGGCGTAACGGTAGCCGCGCAGCCTTGAGGTGGCTGTGTCCGTAAGGATGTGGAGGTTCAAGTCCTCTCCTGTGCACAATAAAAATAAAACAGCAATTAATTGCTGTTTTATTTTTACCTATTTCTGTTGTGCTATAATTCCTTTATGACACAGAAGGAAGCACTCACAATACTAAAGACTGGAGCCAATGTTTTCCTCACCGGTGAGCCTGGAGCAGGGAAGACACATACGATAAATGAGTATGTGTCTTATTTGCGCTCTCATGCGATCGAGCCAGCTATTACTGCCTCGACGGGAATAGCGGCCACTCATATCGGCGGGCTCACGATTCACTCATGGAGCGGAATTGGCATAAAGAGTAAACTTACCAAATACGATTTAGATAAAATTGCTACTAGCGAATATATAGTAAAGAGAGTAGGTAGAGCAAAGGTCCTTATTATCGACGAGGTCTCAATGCTTTCGCCAGATACCCTTACTATGGTAGATCAAGTTTGCCGTGAGATAAGGCAGAATAGTGAAGCCTTTGGTGGAATCCAAGTCGTTTTTGTGGGTGACTTTTTCCAGCTTCCACCGATAACCAAAAGAATAGAAGACTTAGTAGAAATAAATAAACCCAAACAAGAGGAAATTCAGTGGGAAGAGGATTATGATGATCCATTTAAGGATATGCCGCAGTCCAGAAAACCATCTGGGCGATTTGCTTACAATGCAGATGCTTGGAAGAGGTCCCGCCCAGTAGTGTGCTACCTCACTGAACAGCACCGCCAAGATGACAATACTTTCCTAGAAGTACTTTCAGCAATACGCAGAAATTCTTTTACAAAAGAAAATATGGAAGAGATAGTAAAAAGGAAAATTTCGTATGTAGATTCTGAGGCTCATTATCCGAAACTTTTCTCTCACAATATAGATGTGGATAGAGTGAATATGGAAATGCTTTCGAAGATTGATGCACCAGAGCAGAACTTCCAAATGCATTCGCAAGGGAACACTGTGCTAGTTTCTATACTTACGAAAGGTTGCCTTTCCCCAGAATCTCTCATTCTTAAAATCGGTGCGCACGTAATGTGCACAAAGAATAATCAAACAGCAGGTTATGTGAATGGCACACAAGGTGTGGTTGTAAATTTCGAGCGCGGAACTGGTTATCCGATAATAAGGACAAATGAAAATAAGATAATTACAATCGAACCGAAGGATTGGATGGTGGAAGAGAATGGCAAGATGAAAGCAAGTATCACTCAGGTGCCGCTCCGGCTTGCTTGGGCTATCACTGTGCACAAGAGTCAGGGCATGAGTATGGATAAAGCGGTGATGGACCTCTCGGAAGTTTTCGAATACGGGCAAGGCTATGTGGCGCTCTCTCGAGTAAGGAATTTGAACGGACTTCATATCCTTGGCTGGAATGACAGAGCATTCCTCGTGCACCCAGAAGTACTAGAGGAAGATGAGAATTTGCACCTACTTTCGGGTGTTGCTGAGGAGAGCTTCAGTAAACTTACAAAAGAAGAAGTAAACGAAATGCATACCAATTTTATTCTAGCTTGCGGTGGGGAACTTCATGAAAGTAATATCAAAGACCGGAAGTATTCTACAAAAAATGAAAAGACAAAAAAGATCGACACAAAGGAAGTTACTCATACTCTTTGGAATGAAGGAAAGGATATATATGAAATTGCGGATGCAAGAGGACTTTCGCATAAAACTATTTGGGGTCATGTGGAAGAGCTAGTGGAGGAGAGTAAGATCACACACCCAGCGCTCAAGCGCCTTATCACTCCGAAGATCGAGAAGATGATTCCAGAAATCAGTAAGGTTTTTAAGAAATTAAAGACAGATAAGCTCACACCGGTATTTGAGCATTTTGCTGGTAAATATTCGTATGACGATATCCGCATTGTGAGAATGCTTACAAATAATCTATAATTGGAACATGACAATTGGAACTATAATTTTTTACATATTTGTTTGGATTTTGATTTTATTCTTCTTAGCAATTTTGGTTATTCTTTGTATTTGGATGTGGACAGGTTTGAAAGCCAAAGTGCCATTTGTGCCAGTACCAAATTCTATACTTCCAGATATTGAGAAAGCTCTAGACTTGAAAGAGGGTAGTGTGGTTTATGACCTCGGCTGTGGAGATGCTCGTGTGCTTTCATATTTAGCAAATAGAAATAAGAATAAGAATATTAAATTTATTGGTATAGAGAATAGTTGGTTCCCAATCAATTTGGCTAGGTTACTGACTTGGTGGAACAAGAAAAGAGGTAAAGGGGAGGTGAGTGTTATAGCGCAAGATTTCTTTAAATACGACCTAAGTAATGCCACACACATATTTGTGTATTTGTATCCTACTGTTATGGATGATTTACTTTCTAAATTTGATAAAGAGCTTTCTCCGAAAACTAAGCTTGTTTCTGTCACGTTTCAATTTACTCAAAAGAAACCAATTTTTGAAGTGGATTTAGAGCGCAAGAGCTACCAGCTTGCAAAAAAGATGTATGTTTACGAATTTTAATTAATTTTCCTGAAAAATAAATTGGAATTTTAATTTTGCGTGTTATACTATAGTATATGGTTACACCAGAACTCGATAATTTTGTGCGTATAGAGCTAGAAAGAAATGTATCAGAAGCTGATATCACTTCTAAGCTTATTTCAGCAGGTTGGATTGCTGCGGATGTAGCAGAAGCCCTAACTAAAAATAAAATCCCTACGACAGTTAATGTAGATAAAGTATCACAAAATACAGAACCTGCTAAGGCTTCTAACACTCCCGTAAAAGGCTTTGATCCTTATAGAGAATCACCAGAGGGTACACCTCAGACTACTTTCGCATACAAAGTTCCAAAGACTAGTACTTCTTCTGATCCTGCCCCGCTAATGCCGGACCTTATACCTAAATCTATAGGATATATGCAGAACCAAGTGGGAAGCGTGCAAGCATCTACAATAAAGCCTGAGCCTACTATTGCGCCAGCACTTTCTGAATATCAGAATAATTTAGAGAAGATCGTCATAACACCTCCTGTAATAACTCCCATAGGCATGACGCCTGTAATCCCTAAAAAATCTAGTCATGTGATTCGCACTATATTATTTATTGTGCTCACACTACTTATAATAGGTGGATTGTTTTATTCTTATACTAAGGGTTATATAAAAATGCCTTTTGATGTGCCATTTCTAAAGAAAGATCCTCACCAGGTATTATCTCTAGTTCCTAGTGCGATGAAGGAAGTAAAAACTTTTAAATCCGATACTGAAATAAAAGTTACTTTCCCAGCAGTAGCATCTATTATAGGTATGGTGATGGGAGGGGAAGCCAACACTAATACAAATACTGATTCTGTAAATCTAAACACAAATATTTCATACGATGACACTGATTTGAAAAATCGTAAGATTGATGCGACACTATCAGCCACTAGCTCTCTCATAGAACAGGGTATTTCTCTAAACTTACGAACAATAAGTGATACTAGTTATGTAAAGGTTTCAGATATTCAAAAGCTTGTTCCAAAAGAGATTACTATACCACTTGAATGGGTCTCTGTAAGTAGTAGTGATTTGGATTCACTTTATAAAATGGCAAAGGATAGTAATCAGCAGGTCCCAGATGAAGTGAATAAAAATGCCTTAGTTAGTTTCCTGTCTTCGTTTAATCTAAACAATTTAGTAACTAGTTTACCTGTCGATGCAAGTACTGTGATTAAAGAAAATCCTAGTGTTTTAATTGGTAGTGTGGATACTTATCATTATTCCATTACACTAGATAGTGCAAGTACAAATAAAATCATTCACTCTCTTGCAACTACTTACGGATTTAATTTTACAGATAGTGAATGGGTGCAAGTCGATAAAGTTCTATCTTCAGCTCAGATCAACACATTTGATGTGTGGATAGGGAAGAATGACTCTTTGCTATATAAGATTGATGTAGTAATTCTTCTTCCACTAAATAAGGTCCTAAACCTAGAAGACAAGAACCTTGCTGAGAATACTTTGAAGTTTGAGTTCGTAAATAACTATCATGATTATAATTTGCCATTAAATATAATAGCCCCAGATAATGCGACATCAATTCTTAAGATTGTGGATATTATGGATAAGACAAATAAAGATCTAGATATAAAAGATACAATACTATCACTTACAAATTCATTTGGTAAAATGTACGACATAGAAAAAATATATGGATACAAATCAAATCTTGGTGGAAGCTGTGCAAATCCTACATACGGTTCACTCTACTCACCTACGGGTCACAAGAAATCAGCAGGGGATGCGGTGTCTAGTATTGCTACGAATATGATTTCACTTATGAGTATGAGTGGAGATAAAGCCCTCTGCTACTCTACGCCATACGCATGGGCCATTTCCGCACCACTATTTAGCGATAACACCAAATATTATTGTGCGGACAACTCTGGTGCGTTTATAGAATCTACTTTACCTCTTGATGGTACTAAATGTAAATAATATGGTAAATATGTATATTTATTTTCTGATAATTATCTTAGGAATTTGCGGTTTTCTTTTGGCGTATTATATACATAATAAAAAGAAATTAAAGAAGCCACTTATTTGCCCGCTCCGCTTTAAATGCTCAAAAGTTATTGAGAGTGACTACTCCAAGATATTCAACACACCGATTGAGGTATTTGGAATGATTTATTATTTCTTAATATCTTTAGGTTATGTACTTTTGGTCTTAAATCTAATAAGTGTAGTATTTTACGGGTTCTTATTTGCTATGAGTATCGGCGCATTACTATTCTCAGTTTATTTAATTATGGTCCAAGCTTTCCTCATCCGTGAATGGTGCACTTGGTGCCTATCTTCAGCCGCAATCTCGACACTGATTTTCCTATTGTCCTATTTGAGTTACTCATATTAAAAAGCGCCCACAAGGACGCTTTTTAATATTGGGGGACTACTGGGAATCGAACCCAGATCGAAGGTTCCACAAACCTCAGTGTTAACCGTTACACCATAATCCCCATATAAATAACTACTTTTGAGTAGTTACATAGTTATACCAGAAAAACGCTTAAAATGGAAGCTAAATATATAAAAAAGCCGCCATGGGCGGTCTTTTTTATATAGTATTAATTCTTGTGTGCTTTATCCCCATAGAGTCTTACGCGCTTTGCTACTGTGCGCTTAAGTGTCTTTTGGGAACGTGTTTTCTTATTTTTAATACCTTGGTTTGCTCTTTTTGCCATATGGGCCATTATATACTACTTTTGTGATACTGTATAGTGCTCAGTAGTGCATACTTAAGTAAAAATACAAAAACCTTGCATGCGCGAGGTTTTTGTATATAAATTTGATATAATACACAAATATGAAAGCTATCATACTTACTGCTGGGAAGGGCACTCGTATGCTTCCAATGACAGAGATAATAAATAAGAATTTAATTCCTATTCTAAACAAGCCGATGATTATGTATTCGATAGAGTTCTTAAAAGACACTTTGGGTATTTCTGATATTCTTATAGTTACAAGCCCAAATGATTTAGATACTTTTAAAAAATTTTTTGGAGACGGAGAGAGGTGCGGAGTCTCTTTGTCATTTATGGTGCAAGAAAAGGCTACGGGGATAGCTAGTGCTATATCTATAGGGGAGGATTATATACCAAATGGTGAGAAATTTGTGGTATTACTCGGCGACAATATATTCTTAAGTAGTACGAAGGATATCCTGAAACTTCCAGAGGATGATAATGTGGTCATTTTCACACATGAAGTTAAGGATCCAAAGCGTTTCGGGGTGGTGGTGTATGATGAAAATAATAACCCAATAGACATAGAGGAGAAGCCAGAGAATCCAAAAAGTAATTATATTGCTACAGGCCTCTATGTGTATCCATACAGAGCCTTTGAAATAATAAAAACCCTCACACCTTCAGCTCGAGGTGAATATGAAGTTACAGATTTAAATAATTATTTCCTGCACAAAAAAGAATGCCATGCCATTTCTGTAAATAGTTTCTGTGGATTTTGGGCAGATGCAGGCACACCAGAATCAATTCTTGAAGTTAGTAACTATATAT
>CALRFQ010000012.1 GCA_943356675.1 Candidatus Nomurabacteria bacterium | reverse complement strand
ATTTCTGTTTTATTAAAACATACAAAGAAAAATATTTCAAAAGAAAATTTTAAAATTGATAAAAACATTTTAGTGATAAATATGAGTCCACTCGTAAAAAATGAAATATTTATGCATAAACTAGATATTTTGAAAGACCTAGAGAGTGTAGGTATGAATATTAAAGATATAAGATAACTACTTGAATTCTATTGGAGTTTTAAGTTCACCAGTGTTGTTGTTTGAGTCGTAAGATATTATGCTTATTACATTACCACTCGAGTATAGGGGGTAATTTTTAGGGGTGAATGTAAATGAATTTGAATTACTAATAAAAGTAGATACAAGATTGTTGTTTATAAATATATCTGTTTTTTTTATTGGATTAATACTCTGTACTCCAATTTGAATATTTATGATTTGGTTTTTATCATAAACTTGCCCCGCTGTTATTCCTGAAATTTGTATATTTGGCCTGTAAAAATTTGAAAAATTAGGAGTTGTTTCAAATTTATAATTACCATTATTTACAAACCACCAGTTTTGAACAGCAGTTTCCCATCTTGTGTATTGTGGATCCGCTTCAGGGTTTATTGGTTTTAATCCTAATATATTATTCCTATCTACCCAATATAGTATTGAGTGGATGTTAGATATAGTATCCTCTCCTTGCCACTTACCTAAGAGTATTGGGCGAATTCCAGGATCGATTTCGTCAGGTTTATTAAAATTGCTTGGTGGATTTGTTTTTAATGCTTCAGTTAATATTCCATTCCATATCGGACCCGCAAGAGCGGCACCACCCTTTTTCATGGGCGTGTTGTCATTATTTCCAGCCCAAGCTCCAACTGCGATTGATGTAGTGTAACCAATCGTCCAAGCGTCCTTATTACTATTTGTGGTACCTGTTTTTACAGCAGCGTCTACTCCTGGAACCACTAAAGAAGAGTTTGCACCAAATGTGGGTGTTCTTGCTACGTTGTCTGAAAGAATATCTGAAATGGTTCTAGTGACATTTACTGGTAAAACCTGTGATGGTGAGTCAGTCATTTTTTCAAGCAAAGTACCGTCTTTATCCTCCACGCTTATAATACTTTGGTATGGATGACGGATTCCTTCTGTGGCAAACACTCCATAGGCAGATGTCATTTCAAGTAGATTTGTTTCTCCACCTCCGATTACAAGAGAAAGCCCGTATCTTCTTGGATCTGTAAGAGTTGTGATACCAAGAGATTTTGCTGTTGTTATGGCGTCATTTATACCTACTAAGTAAAGTAGTTTAACTGCTATAACGTTTATAGATTGTGCTAGTGCATTTCTCAAACTCATTGGTCCACGGAATTTGTCATCATAATTTCCTGGCATATAACATTCATCCTTTTTGTTTCCGTTGATTGGATTGCCATATGCGTCACATGAGTCAGAGAACTGTGTAGGGACATCGAAGAGGACAGTATCGGCAGTATACCCCTTTTCTATAGCTGAAGCGTACACGAACGGTTTAAATGATGATCCTGGTTGTCTTGATGCTGTCACAACATTGAAATTTCCTTCTATATCTTTATCGAAATAATTTCGAGAACCTATCATTGCTAGTATTTCACCAGTGTTTGGGTTTATGGCTATAGCAGCAGCATTCTTACCACCAGCATTTTTTTCATTCAGTAATGCATTTTGTTTTACTATTTCCTCGGCTTTCTTTTGTAGATTGTAATCAAGGGTAGTAATAACTTTAAGGCCACCTTCCTCTAGTGCTAGTTCACCATACTGCTTAAGTAAGTAATCTTTTACAAAGAATACAAAGTGTGGAGCTGCTATGTGTGTAGGTTGTTCTTGTAGGAATATAACAACTTCGCTTTTTGCTTTATTGTATTCATCTTCAGTAATAAATTTTAAATCAAACATCCTTTTTAAAACTAAATTTTTTCGGTCATCGAGTTTGTCTTTGTGTGATCTGTATGGGGAATAGTATGTAGGTGAGTTTGGTATGGCTGATAAGTAAGCAGACTCAGCTAGTGATAAATCTCTTGGCCCTTTACCAAAAAATGTTTTACTAGCTTCTTCTATCCCATAAATTGTGCCACCATATGGAGCCTCATTTAGATAAAGACTAAGTATTTGGTCTTTTGTAAATTGCTTTTCTAGTTTGAGTGCCAAGATCCATTCTTTGATTTTACGGCTTATTGTTCTCTCATTTGTAAGTAAAGTATTTTTGATTAATTGCTGTGTAAGAGTGGAACCCCCTTCCATTTTCCCTCCATAGATAACTTTATGAAAAACCGCACGAGCTAGTCCGCGGTAACTAATGCCATTGTGGTGATAGAAGTCTGAGTCTTCGATTGCGACTGTGGCATTCTTAATATTTGCACCAATAGCATCATCTCCAATTACTGTTCTTCTTATATTGTCATTTAGGTCATAAAGCACAATCGTGCCTGTGCGGTCATATATCTTAGTAGAGCTAGCTACCTTTCTTTCGGTGAATGAGTTGAAGTCTGGGAGTGATAATGTGCTAATCCAGATTATAATTATACCTAAAATAAGCACCCCAGAGCCTAGTACTATATATAAAGCATTCTTTAATTTCCTACTTTTTATGTTTTCCATAGATATGATTATCATAGCACAATATATAGTTTAAAACAGACAAAACCTCCTAAATGTGCTAAAGTAAAATATATGAAGAAGATTAATCAAGAACAAATAAATGATTTATTAAACAGAGGAATTGCTAATATTTACCCATCACGTGCCTTTTTAGAATCCAAATTAATGAAAGGTGAGAAAGTGACTATATATCTAGGTATTGATCCTACTGGACCGACACTTCATTTAGGGCACTCTATTCCAATACTTAAACTCAAACAATTTCAAGACTTAGGCCATAAAGTAATCCTGCTTATGGGAGACTTCACAGCGATGATCGGCGACCCTACAGACAAGACCGCTACAAGGTCAGCACTCTCTCATAAAGAGGTGATGAATAATTTAAAGAATTATAAAAAGCAGGCTTCAAAAATTTTAAATTTTACAGGCGCAAATAAAGCTGAAATTAAATTCAATTCCAAGTGGCTTGGAAAAATGAATTTTGCTGATGTATTGTCACTTGCTTCCAATATGACTGTGCAGCAAATGCTTGAGCGTGATATGTTTACGAATCGAATGAAAGAAGGTAAGCCAATATACATCCACGAATTTATGTATCCACTTATGCAAGGCTATGACAGCGTGGCAATGAGTGTGGACGGAGAGGTGGGAGGTAATGACCAGACCTTCAACATGCTTGCAGGGCGTAACTTACTGAAGACTCTTAAGAATAAAGAAAAGTTTGTCATCACTACCAAGCTCCTTGAAGATAGTAATGGTAAAAAGATGGGAAAGACTGAAGGGAACATGCTTGCACTAGCTGACACTGCCGAAGATATGGTGGGTAAGGTTATGAGCTTTACAGATGGTATGACTCTCCCAGCTTTTGAACTCTGTACAGACGAACCAATGGAGAAGATTTCTGGTTATGCTCGTGATGTAACTATAAATGCCATAAACCCTCGCGACCTTAAGATGATGCTCGCAAAGAAAATTGTAAGTATGTATTTTAGTGAGAAAGATGCTGATAAAGCCGAGGAGTCTTTCGATAGTAAATTTCAAAAGAAAGAAATTCCAGATGAAATAGAGGAAGTTAAATTTTCCCAAAGTACACTTCTAGCAGATGTTTTACTTGAGAAGAATTTTATAGTATCTAAGGGGGAGTTTGCTCGTTTGGTGAAAGAAAATGCAATTACAAATTTGATAGATAATAAAAAGGTAACTGATATTAAATATGTGTCAGAGAAAGCAGTTTATAAAATAGGGAAAAAGAGGTTTATTAAAATAGTATAAATAAAAAGCTCCCAAATGGGAGCTTTTTATTTAGATGAAATCATCATGAATCATTGATGTATCTTCCTCATCCTCTTCAATCTTTTCGTCTTTTAGGAAATCATCATCTTCTTCGATTATATCGTCTTCTAATATATCGTCCTCGAGTATTCCATTTTCGAGATCAATCTCCTCTTCTACTTTTCCGTCATCGTCTAATTTTATATCATCTTCACTATAACTCATATTTTGTTTAACTAAAATTTCTAATATACTATTAGTACCAAAATATGTAGATATTAGCAACTGTGGAAAACTTCTAATTAAATTTCTCACAGGCTATGCAGGTGAGCCCTATAGCTATTGCGTCTAATTCATCATCTGAATTACTTACAACCTTCATATCCACAAGCTTAGGAATCATACTCATTACCATACTTTTATCTGCTTTTCCGTAACCTGTGACCGCTACTTTTATTTCACCAGGGGTATATTCGTAAAGTGCGATTCCAGCCCGCATAGCTTCATATATGATTACACCGCGTGCTTCCGCTACCGCCATCGCAGTCTTTTGATTATTGGTTATATAGAGCTTTTCTATCGCTAGAGCAACTGGCTTGTATTCATTTATAATTCTTTTTACCTCAGTACCCACACTTAATATGCGCTGCGAAATGCTTTCTTTCTTATTTGTATTAAAACACTCCGAGAATATTACTGTATTCTTTGGATTATTCTTTTCTATTATAGCTATGCCGACTCTGTCGAATCCGGGGTCTATAGAAATGATCGTCATATAAACATCATATCATCATTGTGCTATAATTATCCATATATGACGATGCAATTTTCAAAGTCTACAATATCAATAGCAAGACTCATTCCTATTATTTTAATTATCGTTGGGACAGTAGCCGGCTCTTGGTATGTGGGTGACAGGGTAATGAATAATGAGATAGGGTTGCTACAAATTCGAGCTCAGAATATTGCGGTATCAATGCCAGACGAAAGTATAATGAAACTTTCCGGTACAAAATCTGATATTGGCACCACCGAATATCAAGATATTAAAGGTAAATTAGTTGAACTACACAAAATCAATTCTGATACACGCTTCGTTTACTTAATGGGTCTTAGTGGAGACACACAGTTCTTCTTTGCAGATTCTGAAAATCCAGATTCAAAAGATTATTCTCCACCAGGTCAAATTTATACAGATGCAATGCCAATAGATATTGCAAACCAAAAAAGTGGAACAGCTTATACAAATGGCCCTTATACAGATAAATGGGGGACATGGATTTCTGCTTACGCTCCTATTTTTGATAAAAATACTGGTGCAGTTGTAGCTATGCTCGGTATAGATGCAGACGCTGGTAGTATTTTAAATAAAGCACTCTTTTCAAGAATAAACATTATTATAATCGGAATATTTTTACTACTTTCTGTATTTTTTCTAGTTAGAGTTTTACAAAACTTAATAAATCACAAATCAACTCTTGAAGAAAAAAATCAGGACCTTGAAACTCGAAATGTTTATTATGAAGAGTCTCAAGAACTTGCAAAGTTAGGGCAGATGAATATCTTTATACCAAAAGAAGATATAACTATGAATTCATTTATGGCCGAAATATTAAATTGTGCGCCAAAGACAAACATTTCTCTTTCAGAATTCTTTAAATCAATTGAGTCAGTGGATGCAAATAGAATTCAAAACCAATTTACTCTGATCAAAGATAATGATAGAGATAAAATATCATTTACATATCATGTGCCTAAAGAGGGTGGAAAATTAAATACAGTTGCTTCTATTTGTAAAATAAAAAGAGATGCACATGGGGCACCTCTTCGTATTATCTGTACAGCTCAAGACATATCAGAGCATATTGCTTAATCTATTCTTCTATAAAATCAAAGCCTAAATGTTCATAGGCTCTCTTTGTGGCTGTGCGTCCGCGAGGTGTGCGCTCAAGTAGCCCGCATTGGATAAGGTATGGCTCCACCACTTCTTCCACAGTAGCTTCTTCTTCGCTCGTGGCTGCAGCGATAGTCTTGAGTCCGACGGGGCCACCACTAAATTTATTTATAATTACTTCGAGAACTTTCCTGTCGCTTGATGTGAGTCCTAGTTCATCTACTTCAAGTAATGCGAGTGCCTTTTTCACAGCACTACCATCAAGAGGGATTTTATGAACTTGAGCGTAGTCTCGGCAACGCTTGAGGAAGTAGTTTGCAGTTCTTGGTGTGAAGCGCGCACGCTTTGCGATTTCAGACAGTGCATCATCATTTAATTCTACGCCGAGTATTTTCGCTGAGCGACTCAAGATTTTCTTGATTTCATCTTGAGTGTAGAACTCAAGTCTGAAAACTCCGCCTGAGAAACGAGAACGAAGAGGGGACGAAAGTAATGCAATTCGAGTGGTCGCAGCAATGAGTGTGAAAGGTGGTATCTCGAGCTGGACAGTGCGAGCGGAAGGACCCTTGCCGAGGATTATGTCGATTACTCCGGACTCCATGGCTGGGTATAATATCTCTTCCACCATTTTATTTAGGCGGTGGATTTCATCGATGAAGACAATGTCGCCTGGTGAGAGGTTCGTGAGAATGGAAGCAAGATCGCCAACCTTCTCTATGGCAGGGCCTGAGGTGATTTTGATCTGGCGGCTAGTTTCCTTGGCTATAAGGTGGGCGAGAGTGGTCTTTCCGAGGCCTGGCGGCCCATAGAAAAGTATGTGTTCAGCGGGGTGATTGCGCTCTTCAGCGGCTGTTAAGAGGATTTTAAGGTTTTGCTTGATATTATCCTGCCCAATATACTCGTCCCATCCCTCAGGTCTTAGGGTTTGGTCTAGAAATCCTTCCTCTTGTATTTTCTTTGATGGGCTTGACATTGAAATTATAATATGATATACTCTCCCCAGAGTTTGGTATATGAGAAGTATACCACTGCGGAGAAAAATCGCATACAAATTCAAAAAAGAAGACATAAATCTCTAAGCAATCAGCCCCCGGCCCTACACTCCTGCGAAGGACGCTCTGGTTAATATTTATATTTACTGGTGCTATCCTTCAATCTAGTGTTACTTTCTATGATTTTTCATTTAAAGGATTGTTTAGAGATTTATGTTTTTTTATTACCCACATTTGTGGATAAGTACTCGCAAAATTATATATAGAAGGTATACTGAAGCTATGAAAAAAAGCTTCTTTTTTGTTTTTAGCCTACTTATTATTTTATTTGGTTTTTCTGCAAATGCTTTAACTTCTGAGTTTTCACCTGCTCTTACAGAAGAAGATATATCTTATGTCGAGCAAATAGATAGCATGGATCTAAATGCCACGATAAATTACGATTCGACCGTCTCTGTTATTGAAACAATTAAATATAACTTTGGAGAGGAGAGTAAGCACGGCATATACCGTACCATACCCCTTGGTTTTATTGGTAAGGGTGAGCCTGTCCATACAAGTATAAGTGATATAAATGTCACTGACGAAAAGGGAAGTAACTATACATATGAAATTACTTCAAAGGACCCACTCAATATTAAGATTGGTGATGCGGATGTTTTAATAGATGGTATTCATACTTATAAAATTTCTTACAAAATATTACATTCAATAGGATACTATCCTGATCGTGATGAATTTTATTGGAATATTACTGGTAATGCTTGGGAAGTGCCGATACAAAAGGTCACTGCGAGTGTTACAATTCCAGATCCAATAAATATGAGCTATGTAACTACTTATGACTATTGTGGATATAGCGGAACAAATAAAAACTGCGGAAATTTTAGCATTTCTGGTCAAACGATTTCATATAAAACTAATATTGATACACATTTTAATGTTGGGGAAGAGGTTACCATAGCAATTGGTTTTCCAAAAAATTATATTTATACACCAACTAGGAGTGAAATTTTATTTGCCATTTTTTCTAGAGTTTGGTTCTTTCCACTCCCATTAATTTTGGTTTATTTTTGGTTCCGAAAAAGAATTAAAAATATAATTAAGCGTCGCAAGTACTTTAAAAATAATACAATAATTGCCGAGTATGATGCGAAGGATTTCAATCCATTTGAAGCTGGGCTCATAGTAAACGGAAGTATTAATAAAAAGGACATTTCTTCACTCATTGTTTACTTAGCAATTAGCGGGTATTTAAAAATAGAAGATAAAGATGGAGAATTTTGCTTCACTAAAATCAAAGAACCAGCAAGTGATATGACAGAAAGTGAGAAGAATATAATTTTGGCACTTACTGACAAATGCGAATCGAATCTTGGGGTGAGTGAGGCTGAGAATTTCTACACAGCTATGCATTCAGCTGGGAACAGACTCGTGGCTAGGGATTATGCATTACCATCGAATGTAAAAATTCCTTCAAATCCAACTTCAGGTATTATTGGTATTACTCTTCCGCTATTTTTGGCATTAAACCCCGGGATATTTCTCTGGCTTTTGGTGGGGAATTGGGCTGGATTTGCTTTCTCTGGAGCTTGCATCCTTATTGCTGTAATAAATATTTTCTTAAAAAACAAATCCATATATCTTACTGAAAAAGGCTTTGAAGCTGAGCGTTATTTGCTTGGACTTCGTGAATATATAAAAGTTGCTGAGAAAGATAGAATTAATTTTGCAAATGCTCCAGCAAAGACCCCAGAACTTTTCGAGAAGCTACTTCCTTATGCAATGATTTTCGGCTATGAAGAGAAGTGGGCAAAAGAATTCGAAGACATATATATAGCAAACCCAGTCTGGTATTCAAGTAGTAATGCAAATAGGTTCACTACACTAGCTCTACTTTCTAGTATGCATTCTGTTTCTTTTTCTGCAGAAAGCGCGATGTCTGCATCTGTGAAATCATCATCTTCTAGTTGGAGTTCTTCCTCGGGCGGTTCTTCTGGTGGAGGTTCCTCAGGAGGAGGAGGTGGTGGTGGTGGTGGTGGAAGTTGGTAAAATTAATAAAAAGAAAACTCTCCGTGTGGAGAGTTTTCTTTTTGGATAACTTATATTTCGTAAAAGTCTACGACACTTTCTACTTCTTCGAGCGATGTGATCCCTGTGAGCACTTTCATTACACCATCTTCTTTCATATTGAGTATTCCTTGTTTCTCAGAGACTTCTTTTATTTCTCTTTCACTTGGGTTTGTAGGAATTATCTTTTCAATAGATTCGTCGTTGTAGATAGCTTCAAAGATTCCCATTCTTCCTTTGTATCCAGTGCGGTTACATTTATCACAACCCACAGCTTCGAAAAGTTTTATTCCTCCACTTATATCTACTCCAAATTTTACTAAATCTTTACCATGAGCTTTTGCTTCATCTAGTATTTTATTTATTAAAGTTTTTTCTTCCTCTGTAACTACTCTTTCTTTCTTACATTCTTTACAAAGTTTGCGAACCAAACGCTGAGCGATAGAAAGTGAAAGTGCAGAAACTAATATCTTTGGATTCACGCCAAGGTCGATAAGACGGGGGATTACACCAGCAGCATTGTTTGTATGGAGTGTGGAGAACACCATGTGTCCAGTGAGGGCTGACTCCACGGCAATCTCGGCTGTCTCTTTGTCGCGTATTTCTCCCACCATTATTACATCTGGGTCTTGGCGCAGTGCTGAGCGTAGACCTTCTAGGAATGTGTAGCCCTTCTCGCTATCAGTTTGAGTCTGAGTAATTCCTGGCAAGTGGTACTCGACTGGATCTTCGATAGTAATAATTTTTATTTCAGTAGAATAAATTTTCTGAAGGAATGAGTAAAGAGTGGTAGTCTTTCCGGATCCTGTTGGTCCTGTGAGGAGCACTAGGCCATTTGGCTTTTTAATCTCACGCATAAAGATGTCATACAATCCTTGCTCGATTCCCATATCTTCAAGCTTCACACGGATAGATTTCGGATTTAAGATACGCATAACGATAGATTCTCCATATGCTCCTGGTATAAGTGACACACGGAGGCTTATCTCATCATCACCTAAAAATATTGAGAAGCGTCCATCTTGAGCGATAGAGTGCGCACTGATCTTGAGCCCTGAGAGTAATTTAATTCTTGAGTTTAAGAATTTGTGCACATCAGGTGGGATGTCGATAACTTCTTGGAGGATTCCATCGATACGGAAACGAAGTCTGACTGTGTGCTCTTCTGGCTCGAAGTGTACATCGGACGCATCGATAGCGATAGCACCAGCAAGCACGATCTCTAGGATGTGGCTCGTCATATGAATCTTGTCTTTCTCAGTATCGGCAATAGTCTTCTTGATATCATCTAAACTTTTAATTTCTTTAGAAAGAGTAATAAGCGCATCACTTGAGATGTCGATGCTACCTTGGTGTGCTCCCTCTGCATAAGAAATTTCTTTATAGCGTTCCCAAACTTTTTCTAGTGAAGCGAGTGACGCCATATAGAAGTGGGGGATGTATCCGTGACCAGTGAAGTATTCTGTGAGGTTTGTGAGGTGGTCCGGCTGAGGTGAGCGCACAGCAATATGCACATTTTTGCCGAGAATTTTAAATGGAGCTATTTCTTCTTTGCGAGCATCGGCCTCTGGTATGGTGCGGACAGCGTCGTTCTCGATCACTACTGTGGCGAGGTTTATAGAAGGGATATTGTATTTACTTTTCGCTAGGAGGGCGACTAAATCTTCCTCTTCACTTTTATGTAAATCTTCTACCTCTTTTTCTTCTTCAGAATCATTAAATACGATTGTCATATAGGGATATTATAGCCTAAAATGGCAGAAATATACGCCTTGACATTTGAGCCGGAATATGCTAAGATACTCACAAAGGGGTCTATTCTATTTGTTTGGTTATTTTTGCTTTTTAAGCGTTTTCGAATGCAAAAATAACCAAACAATTTAATTAAACCTAACAATTATGAAGCTCTTTAAAATCATTTTGTTTTTACTGCTTGGATTTGCAGCGAAAACCACGCGTTCACAAACGCAACAAGTGCACAGCGCCAATTGGTGTGTATCGTTTACTAACCCAAAATTCGTTCCAACTGTGAACGATATGAGTTATATTTTTGATTCAAAAAATTGGATCAAAATGGGTAGATGGAAAAGTATTCCCGGTACGGGAATCGATTTTTCTCCCAATTTGAATTCTATGAGTATGTGGGCGGATACAACGTGCTCTATTATAAATAGAAAATGTGATCCTCCCTACTTAGTAACACCCACCAATATTTCAACATACATTCTTTATGAGTGTATTATCACTGAGATGTCGGGAGTTTATCGCAATTACAATGCGAAGCTTATTACCGGTGTATTTGGGTATGAAGATCATCATACTTTTGCTAAGGGAACTCTAGGTATTGCAGATAGAAGAAGTGGAATCTGTTTCATGAAGGTTAGCGATATGGCTTGTGCCAATCCTTGTGATCCAGAAATCAAAAGGTACGTTCCACAACCTTTACCAATGCCGGTTCCAGTACCACAACCAGCACCCGCTGCTGTAGTACCACCGGCGCCAGCACCAGCTTTAGCTGCTGCACCAGATCTGATTCCACCACCTGATGAGAGTGCTCCAGCATTGGAGAACAAACCACAAGGTACCGGAAACACTTACAACACGTATAATAACACCACCACAAACAATTATTACTATGGCAATCAACAGTCAAGTGATGAAGATGTTATATATACTGACAGGCAAGATGATTATAGGCACCGTACATCCAACTACGATGAACCTGGCTATGATTTGTACAATCCTTATTATCGCCCACATCGTCAAAGATTAAATCTTTATCTCGGAGTGAATGTTAATCAGAGTAATGTGCAACTTCCGAATTTAAATCCTAATGATCGCCCGTTCGATCCTAGGACAAATCCTACTGATCAACCCTACGATCCTACTGGAAATTCTAATGAACGTCCATTCGATCCAAGAGTGCAGTAACACAAAAATTAGTGGTTAGTCATCTTTCGGAAGATTGATACTAACCTACTTTTTTAAGTCTTGAACTTGGTCGTTGAAGATTTAAAATTGTAAGTTAATTATTAAAAATTTATATGAAAAATTATATGAAAAAAATCGCAATAATTTTAGGACTCGCTATGCTCTTCGTAGGGCAGGTGTCTTTTGCTCTAGATGCATGGAACGGTGACCCACTCGACTGTGCACAAATACGTATTCGTTCTACGAGCACCGCTGGAGGTTTCACTGGATGTTCTTCTTGGTCTACAGCTCCGGTGAATGTTTCATCAGGAGACACAGTATCTGTCGCAATCTACTACCACAATACAAGTGGAAGTAACATGAACAACACAAAGATTTCATTATCAAAGTCTCCATCTAGTGGCGCTTCTACTTCTTTTAGTTTCGATAGTTTCATTACTGGATCACAAGGTTCAAAATCTTCTGGCACTGTTACTGCAAACATTTCAAGTTCACAAACTCTTACTTTTGCAGGAGCAACTTGGCAACCAAATCGATCAAGTGCTATTGTTGCATTTCCAAATGGTCAGAGTGGCTCTGAAATTCTAAATGGTGGAGTTGATATAGGTACTATAGCTTCAGGATGGGCATCACAAGGTTCTGTTGTTGTTTCTTTCGTTGTTGGAACTACTGCTGCACAAAACTGTACTATAGATAGCTTCACTCCAGCCACACAAAGTATTTCTGCTGGTTCAGCTGCTACACTTTCTTGGAATACAAGTAATTGTACAAATGTGTACATCTCTGGAATCGGAAGTCAAAATACAAATGGATCAACATCAGTTTCTCCATCTTCAACGACCACTTATACTCTCACAGCTACAGGCACTGGTACTACACCAAGCCCTCGCTATGCTGTAGTAAATGTAACAAACTCAAACAACAATAATACAACTCCATCAGTTACTACAAATTATCCTTCAAGTATCGGCACAAACCGTGCGACACTTTCTGGATACATAAATGGAAATGGTTCACTTATAAACGGATGGTTAGAATTCCCATGTTATGGAGCACAATACGGAAATGTGTACAATGTGAACTCTTCAAGTTTATCTTCAAATATATATTCTCTTAATCCAGATTCTACATACACATACTGTGCAGTAGCTCAGAATGTATCTACTGGTGTAATCGTTCGTGGTAACCAAATGTCTTTTGATACAGATAGTGATGGCAATTCAAACAATGGAAGTTCACCATCTGTGAGTACTTATGCAGCTACAGGCGTGGATCAATACAGTGCGACTCTTAACGGTCGTGTAGATGGCAACGGCACATACACAACTCGCTGGTTCCGCTACGGTACATCTACAGGTTACATAAATATGACTACAAGTTCTGTAAATAACGGCTCTGGAAGTAGAAGTGTGTCTGAATATGTAACTAATCTTAACCCAAACACTACATACTACTATCAGACTGTTGCTCAGAATTCTTATGGAACTATATATGGTTCTACACAGTCATTTACTACAAACTCTTCTTGGATAGACAATAGTAATCAGATTTCTGTAGTGACTACTATCGCTACAAATGTACAGCAAACAAGCGCATCAATAAATGGCTTACTTATGAATAGTGGTAGTACAAGTTCCAATGTGTATTTTGAGTATGGAACTACTCCAAACTTCGGGCTCACAACTGCACGCAAATACTTAAACGCTGGAACTTCAATTCCATTTTCTGATTACGTATCAAATCTGTCAGTAGGCACTCTCTACTACTACAGAGCAGTAGGGGAGAACAATTCTGGCACAGTGCGTGGCTCAATGGAAATATTCCGTACACCATCAACTATCACAAACACTACAACTACACGAACTGTGTATGTGAACACTGGTGTGACTCGCATCGGAATGGAATCACCTATAATGTTAAAGATTGAAAACAAATACGAATTGTTTAATCTAGGCGACACAGTGGATTACACAGTTACTTACAAGAACATCGGTAATACAAAGCTTGTAAAGCCACTTCTTCAAGTAATCCTTCCTCAGTATGTTACATTTGTGAACGCATCACGCGGTACTTATGCTCCAGAGACTATGACACTGTCAGTTCCACTTGAGGATTTACTTCCACAAGGTGAAGGAGTCGTGTATGTGCAAGGAAGAGTGAATTCATTACCAAACAATAATTCAAACATCGTTTCTACAGCACTCCTTGTCTATACATCTCCATCTAGCGCACAAGAGAATGCTATCGCATATGTGCTTAACCATGAAAATGGTATGAGTAACACAAACCTTGGTGCAGCTGCTGGATTCTTAAACTTCTGGGGTCTTGGACTTCTTGGATGGTTACTACTCCTTATCTTAATACTTCTTATCATTCTTATCGCTCGTACTTACCGCAGCAGATATGATAATACTTATTACGCTCCGTATGTAGCACCTAGACCAGTGTCTAATCACACAGATAATCAAGGAATACATCAGAGTACTCCTCACACATAATAAAATTATGTAAGAAGAAAAACCCGCCCCAGAAATGGAGCGGGTTTTTCTATAGCTAAATTAGGCTTTCTGTGGTATGGTAAAAAGAAAAAATCTTCAGAAAATGAAACACACAATATTCTTTAGGGTGTTTAAATCCCTAATTATTCCCTTAATTTTTCTGACTCTAATGATTACTAGCTTCGTAGCGATCTATCATTGGAACCAGAGCCTGGTTACAGGTTTTAAAATAACACTCTATTACATCATAGTTTTAATAGCAGGAGTTATTTTTAACCTGATTACTGCCTTACTTAAAGAAGAAAGACCAAAAGCAATAAAAATCTTTTTTACTATACTCTCTGGTGTGCTTTTTTTACCAGTTTTTATATTTGGCTTTAGTCTTTCTTTGTTTTGTCTCATACATAAAAGGTTTAATCGGTATGGACCTTATGTAATTGCATTTTGTGCTAGTGTCGCAACATTGTCTATGGGTGTTTTTGTTTTTGGTTTTGGTAATATTAAAAATTATAAAAAAACTAAAAGAAAAATATCCGGTCTAAATCATTTAAGTTCTTATGACTATATAAATGTCGGACTTGTTGGATCCTATACTAATTGGCTTGTAATGGTCGGGAAAAATTTATGGAAATGGAAACCATTTCGTCCATTCTTTGATTTAGTTGCTGTGCCAATCTATCGGGAAGATGAAAATGTTGAATTACGTACTGGTGCAGTACATAAATCAATTTCATTTTTTAATCAAAAAGTAGCCAACTTAATCCTTTTCTTTGAAGGATCAAGGTCCCGTGATAAAAGATTTCTTTCTTTTAAACTTGGAGGTTTTTTGATTGCGAAAAGAGCTAATGTTCCTATTTTTCCGGTAGTAATTGTCGGATCAGATAAAATAAGAAAACCTGGTCCACAAGATATAAAATCATATAAAAATGGTTTTGATTTGGAAGATATTGATCTAGGAAAATTAATTAAGGATCTGATTAAACTTATTTTTACAGAAGGTATAAATCCAGGAGTGGTAATAAATTACTATATGGATCCAATATACCCAGACGGTAAAGAAATTTCTGACCTAAGAGAAGAAACAAAATCCAAAATGGAAGCTGTTTACACTAAGATAGATAAGATGAAACTTCCAGCTATTCAATTGTTCCTGGAAGACTTAAGAATTTTTATAGATAACCTTCTTGGAAAGGTTAGGTAAAAACTGTGTTTTTAAATATTATGGGCGTGCTTATGTCATTATAAGCACGCCCATTTTTGTTTGTTAAAATGCTATACTATATACATATGGCTAAAGAGAAAATTGAAGGAAATACGAAGAAAACCCTTGTTTTGCTTGATTCGCACGCGATTATTCACCGTGCTTATCATGCTTTGCCTGAGTTCTCAAATTCTAAGGGTGAGCCTACAGGAGCTCTGTACGGCCTAGCTACAATGCTTATGAAAATAGTGGGGGAACTTAAGCCAGATTACATAGTAGCCACATACGACTTACCGAAGCCAACATTCCGTCACGAAGCTTATGATGGATACAAAGCTGGCCGAGCGAAGACAGATGAAGCTCTCATCGCTCAGCTCATAGGCTCAAGGAAAATGTTTGAAGCGCTCTCGATCCCGATTTATGATCTTGGGGGATTTGAGGCAGATGATATGCTCGGAACTATCGTGGAGATTGTGAGTAAAGAAAATAAAAACAATTTAAATATTATTATCGCTTCCGGAGATATGGATACTCTTCAGCTCGTCTGCGACAAGAAAGTGCAAGTGTATACTCTCAAGAAGGGAATACAAGATACAATTCTATACGATGAAGAAGCGGTCCTTGCTCGATTCGGATTCAAGCCTAAGTTCTTGCCAGACTATAAAGGTCTTCGTGGTGATCCATCGGACAATATTATCGGTATAAAAGGTATCGGTGAGAAGACTGCCACTACTCTAATCGTGGAGTTTGGAACTATTGAGAATCTATATAAAGAATTAAAAAAGAAAGATGCTGAAGCTAAGTTTAAAGAATTAGGAATAACTGAGAGAATATTTAATTTACTTAAAGATGGAGAAGACGAAGCGCTCTTCTCCAAGACTCTTGCGACCATAAGGCGTGATGCTCCGATAAATTTCACAGTACCAGAAAAGGTTTGGAGAGAAGCTGTGGATGTAAATAAAGTGGAGAGCTTAATGCGTGAGCTAGAATTCAAAAGTTTGATTGATAGGTTTAAGAGAGTTCTTGACCCACTAGCAACTCCCGCAGTAAAGGAACTAGTAAGCGAAAAACTAGAAAAGGAAGTTCCGATTTATGACCCTGTTCGTATGAAGAAAATGCAAATTGCATCTTGGCTTCTCAATTCTGAAATTTCAAATCCTACACCGGACGATGTGCTCCACTACAAGAACCTTTCAAACTTCGATGAAATAGAGAAGCAGATTTTGGCAGATATTAAAAAGGCGAATTTGGAGTATGTATTAAATGAGATTGAATTACCACTCATTCCTATCATCAAGAATATGGAGGACCGTGGAATAAAAGTGGATGTTGAATATTTAAATAAACTTTCTAAGGATTACCATATAGAGCTTGAGAAGCTCGAGAAGACTATCTGGGCTCACGCAGGAAGGGAATTTAATATTAATTCACCGAAGCAATTAGGGGAAGTTCTCTTCGATGAGATGGGCCTCACTGCGAAAGGTCTCAAGAAGAGTGCTGGTGGTGCGCGCTCCACTCGCGAGAGCGAGCTCGAGAAGATGCGCGACCTACACCCAATCATTGGAGAAATTTTCCAGTATCGCGAACTTCAAAAATTGCTCTCTACATATATAGACACAATTCCAAAAGAGGTGAAAGAGGATGGAAGGCTTCATGCAGAATTTATCCAAACTGGTACTACTACCGGCAGATTTTCAAGTGCAAATCCAAATTTACAAAATATACCGACAAAAAGTGAGCTTGGAAAAAATATCCGTTTTGCATTCGTAGCAGAGAAAGGGTATGTGCTTGCATCTTTTGATTATTCTCAGATTGAGCTTCGTATCGCAGCACTGCTTTCACAAGATGAATATTTCATAAAAGTTTTCAAAGACGGGAAGGATATTCATGCGGCTGTCGCTTCGAAAGTTTTCCATGTTTCTGAAGAGGATGTGACTGCGGAGATGCGTCGCCGTGCGAAGGTGATAAACTTTGGAATTCTTTATGGTATGGGAGTCACTGCACTACGCCAGAATTTGGGCGGGGAGAGGAAAGACGCTCAAATATTTTATGACAATTATTTCGCACAATTTCCTACAATTGCAGGATATCTTGAGAATGTGAAAAAGTTTGCTCTAGCTCATGGTTACACAGAGACGCTCTTCGGACGCCGACGCTACTTCCCAGGGATCAAGAGCCCTGTGCCATTCATAAAGGCTATGGCAGAGCGTATGGCTATCAATGCGCCTATTCAGGGCACTGCCACAGCCGACATAATAAAGATTGGAATGAAATTGGCTCACGCGGAGCTTGAAGAAAAAGGCCTTTTAAATAAAGTGCATATGGTCCTCCAAGTGCATGATGAGCTTGTGTATGAGATTGAGAAAGACAACCTAAAAGAAGCTTGCGAGATAATCGAGAATGCGATGAAGAATGCAATTCCAGCAGAATTCCTTCTAAATATTGAGTCTGTCCCACTTGAGGTTTCTGTGGGAGTCGGCAGAACTTGGGGGGATTTGAAGTAGCCTTTTTCTCTTTTTGAGGCTATAATATTACCTATGGAAGTTAGCCCTAAAACTAAAGAAATATTAAGAGAAAATACACTAGTTCACTATATCCTGTCGCATTCTTATATGCTATTTTTCGTGGCAGTTATTGGCGGGATGATATTTGATTATTTTATCCCTACTACTCTCATACCAAAAGCATACGGAGATTTTGGTTTCTTACTGATGCTCATAGGCTCGATAATTATTTATTGGGCGCAAACTACCTCTAATACTACAGGAAAGCAATTAGAAGAAACTGGTATTCGCAGATTTGATGTGGGGCCTTACAAGTTTAGCCGTAATCCCACACACATTGGTCTTGGCATTATGACACTTGGCTTCGGAATTATTATGCAGTCTATTTTTATACTAATACTATTGGCCATTGTTTATACTATTAGTAAATTAGTTTTCCTTCCAGCGGAAGAAAGAATACTTTGCGAGAAATACGGAGAAGCATATTGTAATTACCAAAAGAGAGTTCGTACTTGGTTATGATTTACATATACTACGGTGATGATAGATTTAAAAAGAATAGTGTAATTGACACTGTGGCGAAAGGCCAAGTTTCTTTTATTTCAAATCGTGACCTTGATCAAAACTTATTAGTGTCTTATGCCGACCACGTTTCACTTTTTGGCGAGGTAGATACTATACTCTTCGATGATGCTATAAATGAGAAGGAGGAAATATTCACAAATATTATTTTAGCTAAAATGAAAGAGAGTAAAACAATATTTATCTTTCTTGAAAGAAATTTGCTCGCACCTGTAATTAAAAAATATAAAGTTTATGCAGAAGATATAAAAGAGTTTAAAGATACTGCGCCAAAGCCAGTGAAAGCAAATCCTTTTATCCTAACCGATTTATTCTTTAAGCGTGACAGACTTGGCACATGGATCACATATCTTTCGCAAATTGAAGGAGGGGAGAGCGCCGAAGCAATTTCTGGAATGCTTTTCTGGAGAGTAAAGAAAGCACTACTAAATAATGAACGCTCAAACTTTAAAGAAGAGGAGCTCAAGAATATTGCGACAAGGCTCGTGCGTGATTATCATAGATCACACAGTGGTGAATGTGATCTTGCTGTAGCTCTTGAGGAAAATATACTAAGCGTCTTATAAAATTAAATTTGGCAAAGAAAAAAGGCCTGGCATATATCTCTGATAATCAGAAACATGTGTCAGGCCTTTTGCCTTAAAAAAGAACATTATTACACCTCTATCAAAAACTGTAATAAATAAAGTACAATGATATGAGTAAACTTTTCCCAAATAAATATATGCTCAATCGGAGCAACGTTGGAATATGTTACTATAATAAACTTCTTGCGTCCATTATAACCCGCATACAGTACTAATGCAACGTGGGGTGTGAATAAATTGATTTTATCCTTGGAATATGGTACTTTAAGTATCATACAGCTGTAGGTAAGTTGTAGCGGGTCAACCGAAATGTTCTTGTTTTAAAGCTTAATATATCAAATATATGCGCCCGTAGCTCAGTCGGTAGAGCAGCTCCCTTTTAAGGAGATGGTCGTAGGTTCGATTCCTACCGGGCGCACTAGAAAAACATGCTTTTAGTATGTTTTGGCGCCCGAGTACGCAAACTGCTTTGCGTACGAGTAGGAATCGAAAGACTTTTCTGTGTCACATAGTGACCAGAAAAGTACCCGCGACCGTAGGGCGAGATACTCCTACCTGATTAAAATATTATGAATATGAATAACTTCAAAATTATTGACCTCACCCACACTCTTTCGGAAGATGTGCCTACTTGGGACGGTAATTGTGGTTTTAATATGAAAGTCATCTGTGATTACAAGGATTGCAAAGCTCCTGACCTTTTTCGTATTCAAAGTGCAGAGTTTGTGAAGCTCGGAACTGGCACTCATATGGATGCCCCAGCCCACTGCATAGAAGGTGGTAAGGCTATTGATGTACTTGATATGAAAGATTTGGTAACAGACTGCGTAGTTATAAATGTAAGTGACGTCGTGGATGAAAACTATATAATAATGCCGGAAGTAATAGAAAATTTTGAAAAAGAAAATGGCAAGATTAAAGAAAATACTTTTGTGATCTTTTATACAGGCTGGGATAAATTCTGGAATGATAAAATTAAATATCAAAACGAATATAATTTCCCAAGTGTTCATGAGAGTACTGCGAAGTTGTTAATTGAAAGAAACATCGCGGGCTTAGGTACCGACACACTTTCTGTAGATACAGGGAAGGATGGATTCTCAGTACACCGAGCAGTTTTAGGTGCAGGGAAATATCTCGTGGAGAATATCACAAATGCGGATTTGCTTCCTCCTACTGGTTCCAAAATTTTTGTCATGCCAATAAAAGTCAGTGGTGGCACAGAAGCCCCAATTCGTTTGATAGCAGTTTATGAAAAATAAAAAAGAACTAATTTTAATTCTTCCGGATATACGGAGTGCGGAGAATGTGGGGGCGATGTTTCGCACTGCGGATGCAGTAGGGGTGAGTAAAATATATATAAATGGCTACACACCTTGCCCGATAGATCGCTTCGGAAGAGAAAGGAAGGACATAGCAAAAGCAGCACTAGGGGCTGAGACTTTCATTTCTTGGGAATATGTGAAGAGTGCGATAACTAATATAAATAAACTAAAGAAGGAGGGCTACACTATTGTGGGGCTTGAGCAGGACAAAAATTCTGTAAACTACAAAAAGTTTAAGGCACCAAAGAAATGCGCACTAGTAGTAGGGAATGAAGTTCTAGGACTCGATAAGAAAATTAAAAAACTTTGTGACACTCTTATAGAAATACCAATGAAAGGGAAGAAGGAGTCCCTCAATGTTTCTGTGGCAACAGGCGTTGCACTATATAGCCTTATCGACTAGCGATATACACTTGGGGTTAATCCCGGAGACACACTTTGACCAAAATTGCTGAAGTTGGAGAATGGGTCAGTGTTTACTCCGCTATTATTCTGAACCGGAGGATTATTCTTTGTAGATACTCCTACTAAATACCAAACAAAAAGAGTAATTAGGATTATGATTACTAGTATTGTGCCTGGTCCCGCTCCTCCTTTTCCATGTGACATAAAATAATTTAGAATTAATTGAATAATTTTTGGTGAGTATTACAGAAGTGCGCACTTCTACCACCAGTGATAGTTTTAATTATAACACCACTACAACCTTTCTTGCTACACTTCTCTTTGTTCTTTCTGTAGGCATTGTGCTTGTTTTGAAATTCTCCTCGTTTTCCATCCACATTTCGGTAGTCACTCATAGAATCGCCACCGAAGTCTATTCCTTTCAGCAGCACATCCTGCATAGCTTTATACAAATCCTTCATTTTATTTTTCGGGATTTTATTTATAGAAGAGAGTGGGTGAATGCCGGCGAGCCAGAGCATTTCGTCGGAATAAATGTTGCCAATGCCGGCGATGACTTTGGGGTCCATTAATGTAATTTTTATCTTACCATTTTTCTTTTTTAGAAGAGCACTTTCAAAATTTTCAAAACTAAACTTCTTGTCTAGTGGCTCAGGACCTGCACCCTTTAAATGCACACTACTATGAATGTCCACAGTCTTCTCTAGCGTGATCTTTCCGAATTTGCGTGAGTCGCAGAAGGCCATATGCTTTCCGCTCGAGAGTGTGAACACGAAGTGAATGAAGCGATTGTATGGATCGTGTAGTGCCTCATTCTTCTCCTCTTTATGCACGTGCCACTTATTTAACTTTTTGTCGTAATCATAACGGCCGATCATTATATGGCCAGTCATTTTGAGATGCATTAGGATGGTGTAGCCATTGTTTAAATGAATGAGTATATTCTTCGCCCGTCTTTCCACTTTCAGCACTTTTGCACCCACCACAACTTTCTCGAAGTTTTTATAAAACTTCAGACTTTTAATAGACTGCAAAAAGTCAGGGCGAGAGACTTTCTCTTTCGCCAAATCCGTCCACACAGCTGTGACTTTGAGTTTCGGTAATATTTTCTGTAATCCATTTACAGTTGTAGTAACTTCAGGTAATTCAGGCATTTTATTTTCCTAAATATTTTAGAGCTTCTTTTACACGCTGTGATGTGGAGAGGGTAGTATCCACATCACGGAGGGCTTCACGAGCTTCTGCTTCGCGGTATCCGAATGATTTGAGCACTTCCAGGGCGTCACTCTCGGAGCGGAGGGATGCGGAGCTGTAGCTATCCTTGCGAACTATCTTATCTTTAAGTTCAATCACTATTCTCTCGGCAGTCTTTTTGCCAATACCGGAAACTTTATTGAGGTAGGCAGTGTCGCCAGTTGCGATGGCTTCCGACAAGCTCTCGACAGTAGTGATATTCATTATAGACATTGCGCTCTTAGGCCCAATGCCGGAGATGGTGAGGAGGAGTTCGAAGAAGTTCATTTCATCTATGTCAGCGAAGCCGTACATATCTATAGCATTCTCTCTCACTGCAGTGTATACGAAGAATATGGCCCCATCACCAATATGGCACTTCGATAGATTGTCTATGGAAAGGTGGATTTTGTAGCCCACACCACCTGCACCAATTATGGCGTATTTGTCTGTCGTATGGATTACTATGCCGTCTATATGAGCGATCATAGGGATATTATATCATAGAGATTACTCCTATACTCACGTTGCGTTTTATAGATTTTTGTGTTAAAGTAACCCTATCTTATATTATTCGTGTCTCGGAGAATATAGGAATTATAATTATCTATTTGTAATGAAAAACTAGCAAATAGAACAACTTTTAAATAATATGCCAATTACAAAATCAGCAAAGAAAGCACTTCGTGGATCACTACGCAAGAAAGCAGTAAATGATCGTACAAAGAAGCTTCTTAAAGAAGAAATCAAAGCTGTAGAAAAGCTTGTGAAAGAGAAGAAATTACCTGAAGCAAAGAAAGCTCTAGCGAAAGCTTACTCAGTAATCGACAAAGCAGCAAAGAACGGAGTACTCAAGAAGAATACTGCATCCCGCCGCAAAGCTCGCTTATCTCGCATTACAAAGCCTACTAAATAGTCTTAAAATAAAGCTCCCATTAGGGAGTTTTATTTTTTATAGTATAATTAAAAAATGGAAAATTTATTATTCTTTTATGGGGCTGACTGTGATCACTGCAAAGAGATCGAAGGTTGCCTTGAAAGACTTGCAAAGGATGAGGGGATAAAGGCCACACATTTCGAAGTTTATAACAACGAAGAGAATGCCAAGAAGATGGAAGAGCTCGACAAGATGGGCTGCGGTGGCGTGCCATTCCTACTGAATACAAAAACAGGCAAAGCCATTTGTGGCGAAGCTACTTATAGCGAAGTAAAATTTTTAGCACAGGAATAGAAGATTAAAAGAAAAGCACCGAGAGGTGCTTTTTCTGTTTTTGTGATGTAGGCAGGAATATCGAACCTTACAGGTTCAGTACACCTTTTCCACCGGCATAGCCGTACGGAAAAGGTCTTCAATTCCTGCACAGGAGACACGCAGGTGTCTCCTTCGGGCACACAAAAAGCCCCGAAGGGCTTTATTGTGATCCCGGCAGGAATCGAACCTGCATCGCAACTTCCGCAAAGTTGCGTCCTATCCATTGAACGACGGGACCAATGTATATAGGCACATTCATTGACTTTGGTTCGCCGAACGAACCCATATACCGTAATACTTTACACTATAAAGGCCTTTTTGGCAAATCGGGATTAAAACCCGATTTTTTCCATGAATAGCATGGAAGGAGATTCTTCGAGGGGGAGCTCTGGGATGAACTGGATGAGTATGTCGTATGCCTCCTTATCAGATTCTGAAGGAAGGGGGAGAGTGAGGATAGGTAGGAATTTACCGTCGGTCATGATGAGTAATTTGCTCCAAGGAGTATTCCTCTTTACCATAAAACCTTTCAAATTTTTATAAAGATATTCTTTGCCAGCAATATTTATGGATTCGCCATTTAAAGTAAACGTCACTTCCTGTGGAGGTCTGATATAAAAGAATATGAGTGATGCTCCAGAGACGAGGAGGAAAATTCCAAATACATAACTTTTAAATATCACTGCCACTATGAACCCAAGTACTGCGACGAGCCCAATAGCCCAAAAGAAATCCATACTCTTTTCTTCGTGTGAATATTCAAATCCGCTCCATGTGTGTGGTTCAATTTTAGGTTTGTCATCCATATGTATAAGTATACCAAATGAAAGTAAAAAGACCACTAGCTAAATATGTTTATAAATCTTGTAAATATCGAAATGAGCCAGTTTTTAAATGATTTTAAAATGGAGTCATTCATGTCGCCTACAGATGCTACAAGGGGAGAGCCTATATTGTTTTTTTGAGTATCTTCTATTACTACATCTTTGATTATAACTTTTTTAAGTGCGGGTTTCTTTACGTTCGTTTCTATTTTTACTTCTGGGTTTATGTTTTTTTGCACGAGAGTTGGAATTACTATTTCTTCTTTTACTTCGACTTTCACTTCTGGAACTTTATCATCTGTAGTGTTGTTGTTTACTTCAGGCTTGGAAACTTCCACCATAATATCATTCCAAGTTTTACTTAGAGCTCCTGGAATTGCATAGCTTGTGGCCCAAATTCTATTTTGCAAAGTTTCTGAGACAGGAGAGATTGCGCCGTCTGCTTCTTGGTTACTAGCGAGGTAATCAAGCGGGCTTTTATTATTCTTTGCCCAATCCTTTCCTAGGGCGCTCATTGCTCCCATTGCCCAGCTTGTGGAAGATATATTGCCGAAGCCTCCAGTACTATCTTGTTTACTTTCAAGAAAATCATTTGCATTTGTGAGTGCAAAGGAGACTCCGTTTACAGATTTAAATTTTATTAGTGCTTGTACTGCAGCTGCTGTGACATCCACGCTATCTTCCCATGATCCGTTTGATTTTTGTTTGGATAAAATGAATTCAATATCATTTTTTATTACATCATCATTTCTTGTGTAGCCAGATGCAGATAGGGGGATGAGAGCGAAGATATCGTCGTTCACAAGATTCGCATCACCGAATTGTGTGCCGTTCCATTTGCCCAGTATTGCACCTATATAATTCATCCCGTGGTAGTCATAAGGATTTTCTCCAAGCGAGAGGAGTGCCATTGCTCTTCTTTCATTATCTGTTAGATTTCCACTTAGTGCGTTAGTGCTCTCAAGATATTGCATTACACTGTTTGTATTTAGCGCATAGTTTCCAGCTCTTAGTGCTATTATCGCCCAGTCGGTGTACATAGATGCATCACCAAATGATCCATCTTTTGATTGATTACTTATGAGGTATGAAATAGCAGATTCAGTATTAAATTTCGGTGTGGCACTACCTCCTCCGCCTCCACTAATAGGTGGATTATTTACGGTAAGAGAGTAAGTAGGGTAATAGTAGTCTTCCTTCACACCCACATCATAAGTGCCGACTGGGATGGATGTGAATGTGGCTACGCCACTTGCATCCACTGGACTGAGTAGCACTTCAGTAGGGCTCCATGGATTACTAGGGTCTGGCTGAGTGAGCCCGACAGTTACACCACTTCTTACTTTCCAAGTGTCATCTTCGTAATTGTACTCCTCAGTATTTACTGTGAGTGTTTCACTGGTGTTTAAAGTAGTAGCACTTAAAGTATGGCGGTACTGCGTGCCGAAGTATATATAAATATTTTCATCACCACTTAGGATGTTTTGGTCCATACCTACGAATGCATAACTATTGTTCACCGTGTATTGCCAGTTGTCGCACTTGTCGCCACCTGTCGTGCTTGCCATACATTTCATGTATAGAGAGCCGAAGGAAGGGTAGTATTCTAAATCTGAAATATCAAAATCGCTACTAATTGCGTCTGCTTCAGCTAGCACAGCTAGCACACTTCTAGCGTTTACTGTGTGAGGGTTGCCATCTTTATCGTTTAGGTCCACATTACCTTCTTTAGGTAGTGGAACAGCGCCTTGCCAGATTATATTGGCCCCATCGCGGATAGTTATGTTCTCGTTTGGCGTAGGAACTCCGTCCGGTGGTGTTATGTCTTCTCCTTTTACGATAGTTGCCAAGCCAAAGAAGATTATGATTACAGAAAGAAATGCGATTTTAATTTTTAGGTATTTCATATATTATTTTAAATTATTCTAATTTCCACTCGACGACGTCATTTACTTTTGGCTTATAAATTGATATTCCTGAATCCGCTTGCACTCCATTCACATAATAAAGTAAGTATTTTCCTCCCCCTGAATGTAGTTCACCAATGTCGGTAATGAAGAACCCAATTCCTGTGTAATCCATACCTTTGAATTTTATCTTATTTAAATTTTCTTTACTGTTTAAAATTTCAAAAAATGTTTGCCCCTCGGTAAAAGTTAAAGTCGTTTTTGTAGAGCCGGTGATGAGGGTGAGAGAAGAGGAAGAAACCTCACTCCCT
>CALRFQ010000011.1 GCA_943356675.1 Candidatus Nomurabacteria bacterium | reverse complement strand
TACACACTCTATTAACTCCTTAATTATTTCTTCACTTATTTCATTTATAGATTCTGGTAAATCTACTCCCAAAACCGTTGCTTGATATTGTCTCCTATTTTGATCTCTCCAAATAAAACCTTCCCTTTCTGCATTTTCTTTATTTGATGGGAATTGATCATTTAAAAGAGTTTCATTATAAGCATACGGAGACATTTCAATTGGGAAAAATTCTCCGTATTTATATACGATACCTCTATCATTAATGTATGGCATTTCATCCATATGTTTCTTAATTTTATCTAAAAGATTAAAATATTCATCTTTACTATATTGCTTGTTGAAAATACAATACTCACTGTCTTTCATACCAACACAAGCAAAACAATTTTTACATCTACGCATTTGTATACAGTATTCAAGCTCCTGACACGCTGGCCAACATTCAAAAGAAAATTTTATTTTATCGACTTGCTCTCCCACAATCATACATTCATATAATTGAGAAGCACTAATTCCCCAGCACGTATAATCATACGAATCACTAGCACCACCAAATGGCACATCTTGAACATATTTTAGATTCTGGCCTTGATGCACTATATAGCTATACTTTACATTCTTACTATCTTTAATATCTTCACCAAGAACATCAAAATTTCTGAAGCCTAGCATGTATTTTATAGGAAATTTTATCCAGAAATTTTCTGATTTTTCCTTCACTGAAGAATACCCTTGCCAAGTATCTAAATGCATAGAATTTATTTCTTTTAAGTATTCCTCTTTTGAATATTGTTCGTTAAAAATACAGTAAGAAGAATTACGCAAATTTACACATCCAACACAATTACTACATCCAACACAATTTTTTAAGAAAAAAGAATCTATACAGTTTTCTGAATTAATTGAAGAAATTGTATTATAACTTTTATCAACTCGAACATTATCGTAACAAGATTCACTATTATAGCAACTTGTAAGATCAAAACATTTCTTTAAAACACTACCATTACAGCAATATGCAGAATCTTCCATAAAAGTCGCATTGAAACAAAGATACGTATTCTTCATATCATCACACATATTTGAATAATCAGAATCAATACATCTTTGCATTGATTTCGCTGGATGTGGAACTTCGTATAGTAGATTACTCAATTGTTTGAAGAAATTATTTGAAAAATCATAATCACGCCCATAATCGTGAGGATCCCACGCATCACTATTCCAATAAGATTGATTATACAATTTTAATTTTACATCTTTATTAATACCACTGAAAACCTCTTCAGCGGTAATACTATCTACATTCCGGAATAAATGTCTGGCATTTCTCCATATTGCACGCCTCTTGTAACGACAAATTGGACACCAAGTAGGTGCTGGAACTTTCATCTTCTCGTAAAACGAGAAATCATCTGGCTCGATTACGAAGCTTTGTTTGCAATTCTGACAGTTACGCTCTTCAGTATTCATTGTTATAAAATTTTACCATAAATACTACAGATTGACAAAAAGCATAAAAGTAGTAATATGAAGAAAAAAATCAATACAATGAAAGAGCTACGAGACTCCCGTCACTTTAGTGACCACCAAAACACTGCAGTCGAAAAATACTTAAAAAGTATCAAACCGATAATTAAAAAAATCGGTGAACTAGACCACAAACATGAAGCAGATTTAGCAGAACTTATTTCTTTAGGAAATGATAACGCGTTCAAAAAACTAGTATGTGCTAATCTACTATTTGTTGTCTCCACTGTAAAGGAATATCAAAAAAGAGGGCTGCCTCTTATTGATCTCATCGCTGAGGGCAATATTGCTCTTATGAAAGCTGCTAAGCGCTTTGACGGAAGTCGAGGTGTAAAATTAATCAGCTATGCTGTCTCAAGAATCCATGCGCAAGTAATTCAAGCAGTTGCTGATCAATCTAAACCAGTTCGCATTCCTTCTTATGTCGAATCCGACAAAAAAATTGTCATGAGAGTTGGTCAGATACTAGAACAGCATCTGGAACGAACCCCCACAGAAGAAGAAATTGCTGAAGCAACAGAATTAAGCACTTATATTGTTAGCGTTATATTACGCCAAGAATATGCTTACTTACATTTTGAAACTCCGGTTAATGAGAATGATAAAGATAGCCCTCTATACCTTGATTATTTTAAGCAAAATGTTGAATCCCTACCAGGTGAAAAAATTGACCTTGGGCTGATGACTAAAAGATTAAACCGAGGATTACTTTTTTTATCTGACAGAGAAAGATCTATCCTGGAAGACTCCTTTGGGTTTAATGGTTTTGCCGAAATGGGATTAAGGGAAGTCGCAGAAAAATGGGGCCTCACTCCACAAAGAGTTCGACAGATTAAGGAAGGAGCTCTTGATACCCTGCGCCGTAGATTTTTTCGTAGATATCTACGTGAAGCAAAGATGTATGGATAATGCCGTCGACCCGTAAGTCGACGGCATTTTTTTATTTATATAAGTGGCTCACTCGCCTTCTCTTCCACTTTTATTTTCGGAGCTTCGCCTGGCTTGTCGTAGCCTCCAGAGCCTGTGATAGCAGCTTTCTCCTGAGCAGAACGCACGATGGTGGACTCCTCTTCGGCAATTAGTCTCTGGGCATCACCCGCTGTAATAGCATATTTCCTTCTTGATGCTGCTATAACTTCCTTTCTATAAGACGGATGTGTGGCTGGAAGCACGCGGAGAGTCTCGGCAGAGAATGGGTCGTAACTTTCTCCATCGATTGTCATCTTTATATAAAATTCTCCGATACCAAGGTTGATCATATCCTTCACGTCAAAAACCGGTGCGAATTCAGGCTTGAGCTTCACAGCATCATCACCACCCACACGGAATGCAATAATCGATCCCACGTTTCCGAGCACAGCCTGCTCCACCTTCGGCAAGATCTGCCCCACGTATTGGTGAGCGACAGTAAGGTTTATGCCGTACTTACGCGCTTCAGAGAGAATGTTTTCGAAAGTGTCTGTAACAATGTTCTGGAACTCGTCCACATATAAGTAGAAGTCATTTCTGTCTTTTGCTTCCATTTTCGCACGCGCCATTCCGGCCTGCTTGATCTTCGTAATGAACATCGCTCCGAAGAATGAGGAATTTTCTTCTCCGATTTTTCCTTTTGAAAGATTGATGAGAAGAATCTTTTTCTCATTCATTAATTTTTCAATATCAATTTTATTTTCTTTCTGTCCGAAAATGTTACGGAGCATTGGGTCAGAGAGGAACTGCCCGAGTTTGTTCACAAGCGGGATGATAGCATCCGTGTCGAACTTCTCAGACCAGTCCGCGAATTCAATTGCCCAGAATCTCTTCACCATGTCGTCCTCGATATACTCCACCACTTTCTGGCGGTAATTACGGTCTGTAAGCATTGAGATCATTCCGCGCATAGTGGCATATGGATAGTCGAGAAGTGCAAGTGTAGTAAAGCGGAAGACGTGCTCGAGGCGGGGTGTCCAGTTTGCTCCGAACTGCTTGCGGAGCACTTCTATGAGTCCTTGAGTGAGCTGGTGCTTGAAAGTTGGATCCACATTGGCGATAGGATTGAAAGATGCTGGGAATTCAATATCTCCAGGGTCGATTATACACACATCCTCAATGCGATTCTCTGGAACGAAGTCTAGAATATCATCGATGAATTCTCCGTGAGGGTCAATCACACAAATACCGTGCCCTCCAGCGATGTCTTGGCGCACCATAAGCTCCTGAAGCTTACTCTTCCCCACTCCAGACTTTCCAATGATATATAAGTGACGGCGGCGGTCCACGCGCTTAATACCGAAAATAAATTTCTTTTCTTCAAGTGAAGCCACATAATTCGTACGCCCAATAAAAGAAACCTCATCAGCTGGGACAGCTCCGAGTATAGGGAGGTCTGGTGGTGGCGGAGCGTATTTGATTATCTGAATTTTATTAGGCTTCGCAAGTGACATATATGAATATTATATCATTAATTGTTAAATATAGTATAATAGCAGTATGAAAAAAACGATATTTGAGGAGATCGTGGAAGCTCCCGCGGATGCACTTGAGTCCACTTCGCACGCAACGGAAATCATTGAGAAGAATCTAAAGGGTGAATCTATTTTCGCTAGAGCAAATAAATATTTAAAGAATTTAGGTCCTGGGCTCATTTCTGGTGCTGCAGATGATGATCCTTCTGGAATTGCCACTTATTCTCAGGCTGGGGCTCAATACGGCTTCTCACTCCTATGGCTTGCTGCATGGACCTACCCTCTTATGGCCATCATTCAGGAAATGTGTGCGAGGATTGCACTTGTGACTGGCCGTGGGCTCGCAGCAAACATCAAGCACGCATACTCAAAGAAAGTTCTATATGTCTGCACAGCATTACTCTTCATTGCAAACACTTTAAACATCGGGGCTGACCTCGGTGCCATGGCGAAGGCTATACAGCTCATTTTCCCTGGAGCCGGCTTCGCACTACTTGTGATAGCAATCGGAGTTATAAGCTTACTCCTTCAAGTATATATCCCATATTCTCAATACGCGAAATACCTTAAATGGCTCGCTATAACACTATTTTCATATGTAGCAACAGGAATAATAATTAAAATGAATTGGTCAGAAATTGCCAGCTATAGCTTCGTGCCACATATTACATTTTCAAAAGAGCAAATTTTAATTATTACTGGAATTTTAGGAACTACAATTTCACCTTATCTTTTCTTTTGGCAAACTTCACAAGAAGTTGAAGAAGAAATTGCTGGCGGTAAGACCACTGCCCATATGCGCCGTGGTGCAAATAAAAATGATATAAAGAAAATGCGCCTTGATGTATGGAGCGGAATGTTCCTTTCAAACTTAGTAATGTTTTTCATAATCGCTGTTTGTGGTGCGACACTATACTCTCATGGCATTACAAACATCGCCACTGCTTCAGACGCCGCAGAAGCGCTCAGGCCTCTAGCTGGAGAATGGGCTTACATACTCTTCTCACTTGGCATCATCGGCACAGGAATGCTCGCAGTGCCAGTACTCGCTGGATCTACTGCGTATGCTCTATCTGAAAGCATGGGATGGAAAGAAGGTCTATATAGAAAGCTAAAGGAGGCACGCGCATTTTACGGAGTAATAATTATTTCAATCATTGTGGGAATAATAATAAACTTCATTGGTATTGATCCTATAAAAGCTCTCATATATTCTGCTATAGCAAACGGAGTCGTGGCACCAGTTATACTTATATGCATCGTGCACATGAGTAGCAGTGAGAAAATAATGGGCACACACAGAAATGGTAAAGTTGCCAAAGCTTTCGGATGGGCTATCACACTCATAATGAGCATAGCGGCCATAGCTACGGTCATATCATTCTTCGTAGTATAGGTAAAAAGCCCTTGCGCAAACATAGTGGATTTAGCCAATTTAATATATACTGTGCAAATAGCTAATTTAGTAGGTGGAAAATGAGTAAGGTTAAAGATTGTGTAAAATATTATTAAATAAATGTCTATTTAAATTTATATAACTATTTATGATTGAAAGCAAAATTACAAAAAATCCAATTGACAAAGATCCTCTAATAGAACTAATCAGAGAAAAATCTGAATTAAAAGAGGAGAATGTTGCACTAAAAGAGCAGAATGCTCAACTTGCAAGTCAATTAGAAGAACTCAAAAAACACAATGAGCATTTAGTAAAAATATATTCTACTATTAGCCATGACCTGATTTCTCCTTTTAATAACCTAATAGGAATGAGTGAACTATTGTCTACAGATAAAAACATGTCAGTAGAAGATAAAGATGTATTAATTGATTTAATATATAAGTCATCAGAGAATGCTCATGGTTTTGCATTAAAGTTACTAACTTGGGGTAAAACTCAACTAGGTAGTAAAGAAGCAAATAATACAATAATCAACTTAAATAATCAAATTACTAATTCTTTAGAAACAATTAAATATTCACTTGAGGAAAAGGATATTTCAATAGAAAATAATATCAATAAAGAAGTATCCATCTATATGGACTCTGATATTATAAGTAGTGTATTGAGAAATATTTTATCAAATGCTGTAAAGTTTACAAATACTGGTGGGCATATATCTTTATCATATATAGATAAAAAAATTATTATATCGGATAATGGTAAGGGTATTTCTAAAGAGAGATTAAATGGATTCTTTCAGAAATTTGGAACTACAGAAATAGGAACTAACGGTGAAAAAGGTAATGGAATAGGAATGAGCACATGTTATGAATACATGAAACTAGCTGGTGGAGAAATCCATGTCGAAAGTGAGGAAGGAAAAGGAACCACATTCATCATAGAATTACCTAAAGAGGAGGGTAAATAATTTTTTTAATGGCTACCTTTCTCAAGCCAACGATAAAGTTTCCCTGTAAGAATTAGAACTAGGATTCCTATAAACATTAATACCCCAGGGTGAACAACAAAATATTCAAATTCAGAAATAAAATCACTAAAGCCGTGCATGATTGCAGACACACTAAATATAATAAGGAATGCAAATAAAAGTGGATAACGATGAAGTACAGGCTGAGTGTATTTACCAGCACTATCGTGAATATTCTTCACCATTTCTTCAACCTTCTGTAATGGGTCTTTCTTTTTCATTCATATATTATACCAGAATATAATAAAAAATCAATAGTAAATATTCTTATACAATTTGCAAAAATCCTAAAATACGGTATTATAGGACTTATATGTGGGTTAGTGAGTCCTTATTTATGGGCCGTTAGCTCATCTGGTAGAGCACCTCATTTGCAATGAGGGGGTGGCAGGTTCGAGTCCTGTACGGTCCACATGTAGAAAAAGTAGCCCCACTTCGGTGGGGCCTTTTTCTTATGTGGACCGTAAGCAAAGTCCTTGAGGACTTTGCGTCAGGACGAGAAAACCTTTTCCTTGTGAGTGTACTCGCGAACGGAAAAGGTATACAGAATCTGTAAGATTCGAGACTCCTGCGTCAGGACGAGAAAGACTTTTCTGTATTGCTTTGCAATCGGAAAAGTACCCGCGACCGTAGGGCGAGAATTTCCTGTATGGTCCACAAAAAAAACGCCTTCGGGCGTTTTTTCTATTAACCCCTATTTAACGCCTTTTTGAGTATATGGTCAATAAATTCAGGCATTGTGGCTCCTACAGCCTCCAAACCCTTCGGCAGTAGTGAGGCATCGGTAAGGCCAGGCAGAGTATTCACTTCTAGCGCATATATACCCTTCTTTGGATTCACAATAAAGTCACTCCTTGAGTAATGACGCAGGCCCAGCTTCTCATGAATTTCTTTTGCTACTTTTTCTAAAATATCTTTCTCTTCTCTTTTAAAATTTCCTGGGCATATCTCTTCCGATTCGCCATTATACTTCGCGCCGTAATCAAAATGACTTTTATGTTTCGGAATTCTGATCTCAATAGTTGGAAGTGCATAAAGCTTTTGTCCGCGGAAGCCTTCTATCACTCCAACGGTCGCTTCCTTCCCTGTTATCAATTCCTCCACCATCACGCTCGCTCCAGTGAGTGCCACATCCTTGAGTGCATACAAAAGCGAAAGATTGTCTTTACACACATGAATTCCCACTGATGATCCGCCAGAGAACGGCTTCACGATCCAAGGTGGCGGAATCTTTCGGAAAATTTCTTCAGCTTTTTTGTGAGCATAATCTCTAAACGGTCCGTCAATATCCTCCTGATACACAGGAAGAAGAATATGCTTTGGGGTTTTTATATTATGAAAATTAAATTGATCTTTCGCTAAACCTTTGTGGTATGCAAGAGCAGAAGGAAATGCTTCCGAACCAGTGTATGGAATCTTCCAATGATCAAGAACTTGCTGAACCTTACCATCTTCACCATAGTCACCATGAAGTGCATTCCAGATCACATCCACACCTTCAGAAATCTTTTCAAAACTTACAGGCAAACCATTCTTGTGCCACACACCATTCCTATCAATAAAAATATCTATTGGTTTGTATTTTTCTTTTAGCTTTTCACTTTTCAAATGAGAAATAACGTTCGCTCCAGTCAAAAGCGAAACTTCATATTCAGGACTCACCCCTCCGCGAATTACTCCAACTCGAATCATACATTTATTATATCAGGTTTTAATTAAAAAGAATCGTGCTATACTTTAGAAAATCCTTAAAATCTTCTATAACCCATGAAAACCATTTCATTAACCTCAAAATTGGCTAGTTTACTAGTATTAATCTTTATGTGCTTTTCGGGAAAAGCACAATGTCCGACTGTAAGCAACTCAAGCTCTACAATTGTGACATTCACCTACTCAACTGCTTTTGGTGGATTTATTACTCAAGTAACAATAAGTTCAGTTAAAGGAAGTGCTACTTTTAGTGGAACAAATATAAGTTCAGTATCTAACTCAAGTGTAACTTTGAATTTATCTATCCCAAACTCGGGTGGTACAACTAGTATGAATTCTTCTGATGTTGCAACTCTTATTAGCACGACTGATGGTTCTACGAACCAAAATTGTTCCACAAATGTTGCACTGCCAGTAACTCTAACCAATTTCGAAATTTCAAAAAAGGGAAATGATGTTTTATTTCAATGGCAAACTGCTACAGAAAAAAACTCAGATCATTTTGAAATTGAATTTTCAAACGGAAATGAATGGTTTTATGTTGGAAGTAATGTTGCTGCTGCAGGTAATTCAGAAAATTTTAATTCTTACAAATTTTTACTGAAGAATGGAGAGGCAGGAATGTATAGATTAAAATGTATAGATAGAGATGGAAAATTTGATTATAGTAAGGTAAAATCTATATTTTTTAATGATGAAAAAATTATGCTTTACCCAAATCCAGTCTCTAGTGTGATTGTAATAGAAGGAAAGTATACTTCCGTCACGGTCACTAATATGACCGGAAAAATTCTGATCAATCAGGACCAAGGTAGGGTAGATTTGAGCAAGTTTGAACCTGGAATCTATTTCATCAAGATTGAGAATGAAGAAAAGGTATTAGTAAACCAAATGGTGACTAAAATCTAAAATTTAAGAGCTAAGAAAAAAAAGAGGTGAATGAAAATTCACCTCTTTTTTATTTTAAGAAATTTTTATTTCTTTTTTGCTTATGGAAAGTAATAGCGAATCTGTGTGCTTCACTATTGGCGAGTAATATTTCCCTCTTATATTCTTTTATTATATTTGCATCTCCTATTATCGCTTTCGGGTTATGTTTCTCATCCTTTACCACACCCACTATTGGGATTTTGATTTGGTAGCGATCAAGCACTCTTTTCCCTACATTCATTTGTGCAGTACTACCATCTAGCACTATGAGGCTCGGCATGCCCCATTCACTATGGAGTAGCCTTCGAGCAAGCACTTCCTCAAGAGCGCCGGTATCGTTCGCATCGCTCTGAGTGCGGATAATAAACTTTTTATATTCCCCTTTTTGAACTTCATTATTCTCCATCACTGTCATCACACCCACCATATTCTTGCCTCCCATATGTGCGATATCATAAGCCTCTATTCTAAGCGCAGCAGAAACAGGAAAATTTGGATCCGTGTAGGGCCCCTTCGGGGTAAAGCGGGACAAATTTGCCTGTTTCTGTGAAGCGTCGATAAATTCATTTTTTATAAGAGCCACATCATTTATATGCTCTAGAGCGAAGATTCTTTTCTTCACATCGTTTGCTAGTTCAAACTGGCGCTTCTTTGCGTAAGCTAGCATTTCCTTTTTAAAATTCACTATAATCTTTTTCTTCTTACCCTGGAAAAATAAAATTAAATTCTTTAAATTGTTTTTATAATTCTCTTCAGGCACTAGAGAGAGCTGCTTATAGAATTCATGATTCTGCCTTTTTTGTGAATCATTATCAAAAAACGGGAAAATTCGGCGGATGATTTTCATCGCTTCCTTAAGCTGGGATCCATTTGTAAAAGGACCGAAAGCTTTTTTATAATTTTCCTTTTTTAAATTCCTACCGCGAATTACTAGAACCTTTGGTAGTTTTTCCTTTGTAATACATACATAGTTAAAGCTCTTATTATCTTTCTCCTTAGTATTATATTTCGGCTGGTATTTCTTTATGAGTTCAGCTTCCAGAATGAGAGCCTCGAGCACACTATCCGTCTCTTGCCACTTAATAGTGTCGGCAAGGTTCACCATATCCACTAGGAGCATTCCGCGAGTATTCACTAAGTCACGCGAGAAATAGCTCTTCACTCTATCCCTGAGTGTTGTTGCCTTGCCTATATAAATGATAGATTTACGCTTATAAAAGAAATAAACCCCAGGTTTTACAGGCATTTTTAGCTTTTTTAACTCTTGACTATTCATATTTTATATGCTATCATATATACAACTAAATTACAAAAGATATGTACACAGATAAAAAAGACGTTAAGTCTCCAGAAACCGATTTATCAGAGCTAGACTCCGTAACACGTTTAATACTGAAAAAAAACGGAATCCAAACTCTTAGTCAGCTTGTAGATACTCCAGTAGCTACACTGAAAGACATTGGACCAATCACTAAGGTAAAGATTAATCTTTTCCTTAAAAAAAAGTTAGCTTGAAATCAAAAACAAATTCTTAAAAGGAGGACATGAAAATGCCCTCTCTTTTATTTTTTACGTAAAACTTTTTTCAAATATTTACCAGTATAACTCTTCGCATTATTTGCCACTTCTTCTGGAGTGCCTTTCGCCACGAGCTTACCTCCACATGTTCCCCCTTCCGGACCAATATCAATAATATAATCAGATGATTTTATTATATCCATACTGTGTTCGATAAGTACCACAGAATTTCCTTTATCCACGAGTTTGTTTAATACTTCAAGTAATTTCGCCACATCATCATAGTGAAGTCCCACTGTCGGTTCATCGAGAAGGTATATAGTCTTCTCTGTATGAGTGCGATATAGCTCACTTGAAATCTTCACACGCTGAGCCTCACCACCGGAGAGCGTTGTGGCGCTCTGACCGAGCTTCACATAGCCGAGACCCACATCCATCAGAGTCTTCAATCGGTCATACACAGCTGGAATATCCTCGAAGAATGTAAGGCCTTCCTCTACTGTCATTTCAAGAACTTCGTGAATATTTTTACCCTTCTTATCTTTTCCATTACCTTTAAATTTCACAATCAAAGTTTCTTTATCAAATCTCTTACCTCCACACACATCACAAGTCACATACACAGTCGGAAGGAAATGCATTTCCACAGCAATCTCACCATTACCTTCACAAGCTTCACAACGCCCACCTTTCACATTGAAAGAGAAGCGGTTTGATTTCCATCCGCGCAGTCTCGCCTCTTCACTCGCTGCGAAAAGATCACGAATGTGAGTGAATGCTCCAGTATAAGTAGCAATGTTTGAGCGTGGTGTCCGGCCAATTGCTGATTGATCAATAAGGATGGCACGAGAGAGATATTCTGTGCCAGTGAAGCTTGCACAGTTGTACACCTTCGCAGTGCGCATCTTCCTCTCAAGTCTTCCTTGTAAATTCTTGTGCAGAATTTCATACATCAGTGAACTTTTCCCAGACCCAGACACACCAGTGATAGTAACCATTTTCCCAAGTGGCACTTCCACATTCATATTATCAATATTAAAAACTTTTCCGCCCACGATTTTAAGCGTGCCGTGATCTTTCTCTCTTCTCTTCTTCGGCACTTCTATCACTGCTTCTCCGCGCAGGTATGCGAGTGTGCGAGACTTCGAAGGATTAGTTTTTGCAGATAGAAGTTCATCAAGCCAGCCAGTTGCTATCACCTGCCCGCCGTGTACACCTGCCTTGGGACCAATGTCCACAATGTAGTCTGATGCAAAGATAGTATCTTCGTCGTGCTCTACCACTAGGATAGTGTTCCCCAAATCACGAAGATCTTCAAGAGTCTTAATGAGTCTTTCATTATCTCTCTGGTGTAGTCCTATCGTTGGCTCATCGAGCACATAGAGCGCTCCCACGAGTCGTGAACCCAATTGTGATGCAAGGCGTATACGCTGAGCTTCCCCACCCGAAAGAGTGTTGGCCTTACGATTAAGTGAAAGATAATCGAGCCCCACATTAAGAAGGAAGATCAAACGCGCTTCAATTTCTTTTATCACTACTTTTGAAATTTCTTTTTCTTGATCTGTAAGCTTAAGGTCAATGAAGAAGTCCACAGCTTGAGCGATGGAAAGACTTGTGAGGTTTAAAATATTTACTTTCTTGCCACCGAGGTACACATGCAGGGCTTCTGTGCGAAGGCGTGCGCCACTGCACTTCTCGCAAGGTTCATCTCCACCGAAATACTTCGTGCCGAGACCATTACACTCAGGGCAAGCTCCGTATGGAGAATTGAAAGAGAAGAGTCTTGGCTCAACTTCTGGGAAAGAGAATCCGTCTCGTGGGCAAGCAAACTTCGCAGACATGAGGAATGACTCTTCCCCAATGTGAATAAGCACGAGTCCATCGGCTTCTGTGAGTGCGCGCTCTACGGCTTCATTTAGTCTCATTCTGAAATCATCTTTATTGTCTTTGAGTTCGTGCACCATGAATTCGTCCACGAGCACATCAATGTCGTGAACTTTTGTCTTAGAAATATCGATTCTGTCGCGAAGGCTCTTGAGCTCGCCGTCTAAACGAATCTTTTGGTAGCCCTTACTTAAGAGGTCATAAAGCATCTGGTAGTACTCACCTTTTCTTCCGCGTACTACTGGTGCGAAGATTGAGATTGGAGTTTCATTCCACTCCACACCCATTACTTTACGATTAGTGGAAGTCGGTGAAGAAGAATTCTTTGTCGCGTAGGGCCCCTCTGGGGTTAAGCGCAAAGAATTATTTTTTACCGACTGTAGCTTTGTAATTTTACTTAATATAAAATTTATTATTTCTTCATTTGAAAGTTTCTTAATCTCATCTCCACACTCTGGGCAGTGAGGTCGGCCAATGCGCGCATACATCACGCGGAGGTAGTCGTAGATTTCTGTGATAGTCGCCACTGTTGAACGAGGATTATTTGAACGAGATTTTTGATCAATAGAAATAGCTGGTGAAAGCCCAGTAATCTCATCCACATCTGGCTTCGGCATTTGGTTCAGGAATTGTCGTGCGTATGCAGACAAACTCTCCACATAACGCCTCTGACCTTCTGCGAAGATAGTATCGAAGGCAAGTGACGATTTACCCGAGCCAGACATACCAGTAATAGCCACCATTTTATTGCGTGGAATTTCGACATTTATATTCTTTAAGTTATGGGTCCTCGCCCCTTTAACTATAATAGAGTCGTGTTTGTTTAAATTGTTTTTCATATATTATTAAATATAACCAAAGCTCACCCGCCATTCTTCTATCTGGGGGTGTATCAATATTCGGTTATGTTCCTATTATAGCACACCCATCAAACATTGACAAAACCTACATAAAAAGGTATCTTAATGATGAACATAAAACCGTTCATTTAAATGGCACAAAAAACTAAAAAAGAATTTAGTATCATAAAAATTCAATACATATTTACAATTCTGTATGGAATCCTTAATGCTTCGCAATTAATAATTCTATTATTTTTAAGAGAAATTGTTCCTCCAATAGCTCTTATGATTACACCAATTTTGATGCTAATTATAGCATCAATAAATCTTGTATTAGCTTATATAATAAAAAATACAAGTTAATAAAGTAAATAATTAATCACACCTTTGGCAATTTGTCGGGGGTTTTTTTATTTTCAATTTATAAAACATTGCAAAACTTAGCGATAGCTAAGTTTTGCAATAATTATTTTTTTGCATATCCCTTTGCGAGTTTGAATGTTTTAATAGTATCAACAAGTTCAATCTTCTTTAAATAGTCTTTAAATTCTTTCGGCAATGGAGATGGTCCCACCCAAACAGATCTCTGAATCATTATATAGTCAAAAGCACGAAGCTGACGACGGAACCATTCTCTCTCGGTTTTATGAGATTCAGGAATATCAAAAATTAAAAGCATATCTCGTTCAGCTTTATTTCCAAATGGAGAAGGAAAAAATCTAAGTTTATCTGATCTTTTACGATAGTATATCTCGCCTCCTTTAGTCAGGGAGAGCTTATTATTATCATAATAAACATATCTATCCTTTTTAAGCTTGGATAATGCACTGGAGACAGCATTTGGTGTAAAAATTTCAAATAGAAGCATTGGTAAACCTATTTTGTTTACTTTTACTCCCTTATATCTAATAGAACTAGGAGTAGCTAAAAATTCTAAAATTTTTTGACCTGCACCCTGCATATATTTATTATATCAGTACTAGAAATTCTTGCAAAACTTAGCGATAGCTAAGAACTGCAAGATATATTTCATTAGTTGACAAAAGAGGAATATAAATGTATTTTTAAGTTAAAGGTGGCATTAATTTTAGTGGTTACCAGAGAAGAATCAAAATCTCTTTTATGGTAACCACTAAAAAAATAAAATTATGCTACGCAAAAAAAATGATGTAGATAATATATTAAAGGAATTTAAAAAAATTATCACATTAATCAAAGAAGAATCACTTCCTGAATATATTTCCAAATATTCAGGTGAGGCATTAAAAAGTATTATGGAAAACAAGGTAATGGAAAGATATATAATTCTTGAAACATTACAAGGTAAAAAATACTCTATTGAAGCAGGAAAATTATTCAGCATAGTACATACTGAATTAATTAAACTTAAAGTCTTACTAAGGAATATTGGTATATTAAATACCGTTGTCATTTTTAGAGATGAAAATGACTCACCAATCTTCTTAGTAACAAAAACATCCTTGAACTAGGTTCATCAAAAGCGGATAATCACCGCTTTTTTTATTTCTTCATTCGCTCACTTAGGACAACGATTTCATCTCGAAGGATTGCGGCGGTTTCGAAGTCGAGCTCTTTTACAGCCTTATTCATTTCCTTTTCCTTTAGTTTTATTATTTTTACATACACTTCATTCTTGCGCTCTTCATCTGAAAGAAGAAGATTTTTCACACTATCAGATTCATTCTTGCCCTTACCCTTCTTCGAAGTCTTCACCAATTTCTCAAATAATTCTATATCAAGGTCAAGCTCCGCATTTACAGCCTTACTATGTTTGCTTTCCATCGCTTCTGTAATGTCATTTATCTTTTTCAAAATTGTTTTCGGAGTAATTTTGTGTTTTTTATTATAAGCAATCTGCACATCACGGCGGCGGTTCGTCTCGCCCATTGCACGCTCGAGACTCCCTGTAATATTGTCTGCATATAGTATTACTCTTCCCTCGGAGTTACGCGCTGCACGGCCGATGGTCTGAATGAGTGAAGTATCGGATCTTAGGAATCCTTCCTTGTCTGCATCAAGAATTCCGATAAGTGCAACTTCTGGAAGGTCTAGTCCTTCACGGAGCAAGTTCACCCCAACCAGCACATCAAAATCTCCTTTTCTAAATTGTGTAAGTATTTGTATTCTTTCAATTGTTTTAATATCGCTATGCAAATATTCTGCTTTTATTCCTTTTTCTTTTAGATATGTCGTGAGGTCTTCTGCCATCTTTTTCGTCAAGGTTGTAGCAAGAACACGGAAACCTTTTTTGATAGTGTACTGCGATTCTGAAATAAAATCCTGAATCTGACCGGGGTATTCTACATAGGTCGGACCTATGGTTTCTTTTTCACTAGAATTTGCCCATAGGTCCGACCTATGTAAACCAGCTGTGACTGGCTTCACAATTAATACTGGATCAAGAAGTCCTGTAGGGCGAATAATTTGCTCCACTATCTGGTCACTCTCTGCGCGTTCAATTTTACTTGGTGTAGCAGAAGTATAAATCACTTGCTCTATCCTTTCTTGAAACTCTTCATACTTGAGCGGGCGGTTATCCTTCGCAGAAGGCAGACGGAAGCCGAATTCCACAAGAGTATTCTTGCGAGATTGATCGCCAGCATACATCGCATTTAATTGCGGAAGTGTCACGTGTGATTCATCGATAATTGTTAAGAATTTCTCATGCGTTGCGAAATATGAAAGCAGTGACTCCGGAGGCTCACCAGCAGCTTTACCAGACATATGGCGAGAATAGTTCTCGATGCCGTTACAGTAACCTACTTCGCGTATCATTGCGAGGTCATAATTAGTTCTGCGTTTAATTCTCTCGGCTTCAAGCAGCTTGCCTTCTTTCTCAAATTTTTTCAGTTGAACTTCGAGTTCTTTCTTTATAAGTTTCGTTGCTCTCTCCTGCTCCTTTTTGTCTGTAATGAAGTGCTTCGTTGGGAAAAGATACATATGATCTTCCTCGCCAAGCATTTCTGAAGTTACAGGATCAATCTTCCTTATTGATTCAATTTCTTTCGCACCTAGAATTATCTGATACATATATGTCTCAGAAACTGGCATCACTTCCACTTTATTGCCAAGTGAGCGGAACTGTCCTGGCGAAAGGTCGGCATTCGTGCGCTCGAAATGAATATCCACAAGTTTCTTCATGAGCTCTGTGCGAGCCATCACGCCCCCAACTTTCAATTTCAAATTTACTCTTTCGTATTCCACTGGTGAACCGAGTCCGTAAATACAAGAAACAGATGCAATAATAATCACATCCTTTCTTGTGAGTAGTGCTTGAGTGGATGCATGGCGGAGGCGATCAATCTCTTTGTTGATCTGTGCATCCTTCTCGATATAAGTATCTGTGATCGGCATGTATGCTTCCGGCTGGTAGTAGTCGTAGTACGACACGAAGTAGTGCACCGCAGCGTCCGGGAAGAATTCTCGGAACTCCTGCGCAAGCTGAGCTGCGAGCGTTTTATTGTGAGCTATTATAAGAGTCGGCACGCCTTCCTCAGCGATGATATTGGCCATTGTGAAGGTCTTCCCAGTACCTGTGGCACCTAGGAGCGTCTGCTTCTTCATACCCTTCTTGAGCCCTTTTAGGAGCGCAGAAATAGCCTCTGGCTGATCTCCAGCGGGCTTGAATTCACTCTTTAAATTAAAGACTTTTTGAGCCATATGGTCCTATTATAGCACACCAGTCAAGAGACTTATTTATTATAGTTTTCTAAAAAATCTTTTTTGAATTCAAAAAATGTTCCGTCGATGATAGATGCGCGCATGTCGGAGACGAGCTTGGTGATGAAGTGAAGGTTGTGAATAGTCGCTAGAGTTGCAGCTTCCATTTCCTTGGCGCGGAAGAGGTGCGATAGATAAGCAGAAGTGTAATTTGTGCATGTGTAGCATTTGCAATCACTTTCCAAAGGCTCAAATAGATTTACAAATCTTGCATTATTCAGATTTATTTTTCCATTTTTTGTAAACACGCTACCATTACGAGCTATTCTTGTTGGCCCCACACAGTCAAAAAGGTCCACGCCATTTTCCACACCCATAAACAAATCTTCCGGCTCGCCGATACCGAGCAGGTGCTTAGGCTTCCCTTCTGGTAAAATTTCGTTTACCCACTTCACCGCAGTTTCCATATCCTCCTTTGCGAAGCTTCCGCCAATTCCAAATCCATCGAAATCCATCGCTCCGATTATTTCTGCAGATTTTTTTCTTAGTACCTCACTTCTTCCACCTTGCACGATACCAAACAATGCTTGCGGTAGCAAAGCAGGGTTCTGCAAATTTTTCATCGCGTAGGGCCCCTCTGGGGTTAAGCGGGGAAAATTTTCAGAACCCTGCAAAGCGACTTGCACTTGCGAAGCTTTCTGCTCTTCTAATTTTTTATGCATTTCCAAACTTCTCTTTGCCCAAGCGTGAGTGCGATCGAGCGCTTCACTCTGGTAGCGTTCGTTCTCTGTAGGTGATGTGCATTCGTCGAATGCGAAAATTATGTCGGCACCAAGATTGTGCTGAATCTCGATAGATTTCTCGGGAGTGATGTAGTGAAGGGAACCATCTAAGTGTGAACGGAAAGATACTCCATCATTCCCCACTTTTGCGAGTGGAGCTTCGCTACCTATCGAGCGCTCAGGAATCATAAATGATGGATCGGTGATGGAAACTACTTTGGAAATTTCCTTTCCATACGCAGCGCCGAGTGAGAATACTTGGAAGCCTCCGGAATCAGTCATTGAAGGGCCCTTCCAATTCATAAACTTCGCGAATCCTCCAGCATCTCGCACAAGCTCATCACCAGGCTGAAGGTAAAGGTGGTAAGTGTTTGCAAGCACGACTTGTGCGCCAGCGTCACGAAGCTGCTCTGGAGTGAGCGCTTTCACACTAGCCTTTGTACCCACGGTAACGAAAGCTGGAGTTTGAATCTCACCATGAGGTGTAGTGATCAATCCTGCACGCGCAAGAGAACTTTCTAATTTTTTTTGTATTTCAAATTTAAACATTTATTTTTTATATTTTCAATCTATACTCAAACCTCACCATGGTGAACATTGAGTATAAATTATTTTTTACTATTTTTTTATCTCAAGCCATCTTTCTTCTTGAATATTCACAGGGCTCTTTAGAATTATTTTCCTAAGTGGATCTTGCTTGGCTGAAATACTATCTACTACAATAGCTACTACTTTCATTTTAATATAAGGAAGTATCACATTTGTACCTTCTGGTATCACAAGGTCTACAGGCACAAGCATTTCGAAATTCCCTCCTCCTCGCCCAATGAGCTGAACGTTGGAATTCGATCCTTGAACCTCTGCATCTGTGACTTCTCCTGGGGTTGAGTATAATTTCACTAAACTTGTATGAGAATATACTTCTGATATTGTCCCGACTGGAACATCACCTTTTGCAAAAACTTCCATACCACGGATTAAATTATTATCTGCACCCACATCAATAACTACAGTGTCATACATAGAACGATTTGGCTTCACAAGAATTGTCGCTAAGAGGAAATCGTCTTTCGGGTCGACTCGTCCTAGAGCTCCCTTTAATTCAGCATTTTCTGAGAGTAAACCATTTAGTTCTACCATCTTTGCTTCAAGCTCACGATTCTTATCTTTCAAAAGTAAGTTTTTATTATAGACTGAAGATTTTGTACTTACTAAATAACCAAGATTCTCAGTAGCATTATTTATACCATTCTCAACTTTCCAAAACGGCTTCGAAACTCTTTGGAAAAATCCTGCAGTTTTTGACACCACTCCAGTTGCAGAAAGTATAATGAAGATAATTACAACGAAAAGTCCAACAATAAATTGTTTCTTTTTACGGTCCTTATTTCTATCGTGGAGATACGTCATGAGTAGTTTTCACTAATACTTCTTTATAATCATCAAAATGTTCTAAGATAACTCCTGTTCCACGAGCGACAGCAGTGAGAGGATCCTCAGCTACATAAATAGGAATCTTAATCACAGAATGAAGAAGTTCATCAAGCCCTCTTAGCATTGCTCCACCTCCTATAAGTACAAGTCCTCGGTGCATACTGTCTGATAGGAGTTCTGGTGGAGTAGTTTCAAGAACTTCGCGCACACCATCTACTAGTGTAAGTATGGAAGGCATTATAGCTTCACGAATGTCAGTATCCGTCACTATCACTTCACGAGGAAGTCCTGTTACGAGGTCACGCCCGCGAACTTCTGCTTCCATATATTCTCCAGGCACTACAGATCCAATTGCAATCTTCACATTCTCTGCAGTCTTCTCACCAATGAGTAATTTAAACTCATCTTTCATATAATTTATAATGTCTGTATTTAATCTATCGCCTGCAATTTTCAAATTTTTCGAACGTACTACTCCCGAAAGTGAAATCACCGCCACGTCTGTTGTGCCTCCGCCTATGTCTATCACCACAGAGCCAATAGGTTCCTTCACTGGTAGTGCGATACCCACGGCTCCTGCCATAGGCTCTTCCACAATGTGCACTTCTCTTGCACCTGCACTCTTTGCAGCATCTTCCACAGCGCGAATCTCCACGTTTGTTATTCCAGTTGGCACGCCCACTAGCACTCTTGGGCGGATAAATTTCTTTGACATCTTCTCTGCTTTACCAATTAGATACGCAAGCATTTCTTCTGTGACTTCAAAGTCAGAAATCACACCATCTACTATTGGGCGCACTGCGCGCACATGTCCTGGAGTACGGCCTAGCATTTGCTTCGCCTCTGCACCGACGGCCACTATCTGCCCAGTCTTCTGATTCACCACGACGACGGACGGCTCATTGATCACGATGCCGTGACCCTTTAGGTACACTAAAGTATTGGCAGTACCTAGGTCTATGCCGATATCGTTTGAAAACATTTTGTAAAACTTTTTAAACATAATTAAATTCTTTACCCGTTAAGTATTTCTGTAAGCTCATCGATATTTACTATCTTTCCTTTGCCTTCTGTTCTCTTCTTTACTTCATAGCCACCATCTTTCAAACTTCTTGGTGAGATAACTACACGATATGGTATGCCGATAAGGTCCGCATCTGCAAACTTCTCACCAGCGCTCATTCCAGTACGATCATCATACATTACTTCTATGCCTTTACTCTGTAGTGTCGCATAAAGAGCATTTGCTGTAGTCTTCACTTCCATATCATCACCAAGCTCTAATATGTGCACCTTAAATGGAGCTATAGATTCTGGCCAAATTATTCCTTTGTCATCCGAAAGCACTTCCACTACTGTGCCCATAAGGCGACCAGGGCCGATGCCGTATGATCCCATAAATACAGACTTCTCTTCACCCGTTTCAGTTTTGTATTTCAAATTAAGAGCATCAGAGAAACGTGTAGCAAGTGTGAAAATGTTCCCCACTTCTACTGCGCGATTCTCAACGAGTGTTTCTTTACTTAGCCCAAGGTTTGCAATTACTTCATCATTGTAAACTTCTTTGTTGATTGCAATTCCTTTACTTTCATCGACATAGATTATATCTTCACCTGCAGAAGTTATAGTCTGGAACTCATGAGAGAATTTAGAAAACATTCCACCCGAAGCAAATGTAAGATATGTGAGGTGACCGATACCTGCACGCTTGAAAACATTTTTATATGCTTCCTTCGCCTTTTCATAAAACTCATTGTGCTCTGCTTCATCTTTAGAGAATGAATACAAATCTTTCATAATGAATTCACGTGTGCGCATTATGCCACTCTTGGCACGAGTTTCGTTTCGGAATTTTGTTTGGAATTGGTAAATGTTTACTGGAAGATCACGGTATGATTCTACGAAACTTTTAAGCATTTTAGTCATCGCTGCTTCGTGAGTGACTGCAAGCCCGAGCTCTGTTTCGTTTTTCAATTTAGTTTTGAACCACACATCCACTTCGGCATCATCCCATTGGTTTGTCGGCTCCCATGTTGCCTTCTCTTGAAGTGCAGTAAGTGTGACTTCCTGCCCACCGATAGCATTCATCTCTTCACGAATGATATTTTGGATTTTATTTATTACTCTAAGGCCTAGAGGTAAGTATGAGTACACTCCGGCCATCTCCTTATTTATAAAGCCTGCTTTTATGAGGAGCTCAGCATTCTTGGCCACTTCATCGGCTGGAGCTTCCTTCTTTGTTTTAGTAAATAAATGTGACTGTTTCATCCCGTTTAGAAGTAGGAAATCTTTAGATTTCCGTACATAATTTAATGGTTAATAATTAAGGTGTATTTCAGAAATATGACCACTAGCCGTTAGCACATTACATGAATGACTTCTAACGGGATCATACCCCCATACTACTCCAAAAACCCCAATTTTCCAAACACAAAAATTACCCTTACTAATTAGGGTTTTTATATACTGGAGCTGAAAACTATTGCTATTTTAAAAAATTTAAGATATTATTTTTAGATAAATTTTTGTACAAATGGCTAGAAAAGAAAACCCACCACCGAGTAATCACAATCCATTACTCCCTGAACCGAAATTCACCGGTTTAGTAGTTCTAAACGGAAACACTCCTAAAAAAAGAGTTTCCAAGAAAAAAGGTTTTGCAAAAGCAAAACTTAATCGAAAACAAGGGTTTCTGGGGAAATAAATGTCTCCAGAAAATCCTAAAAAAGGTCTCCAGTAATAAACTAGGAGGCCTTTTAAATACAAAAACCTAACAATTTTCTTGATCAAAACAAATATTAATTTAGGTTGCAAAATTGACCGTTTTCTGGTACTATAGGGGTACTTCCGTGAGGAGCTTTTTTGTTTAAAGGGCCCTTGTAAATAAGCTGGAATGCTGAAAAACGGAGGTTATTATTATAATTCCGCCACAGGCGGATCTGCCCCGAAGGCAGATATCAAAGAATTATGTCAACAAACACAAAGCAAGTTGAAGAAATGTTTAAAGCTGGAGGACACTATGGCTACTCTAAGAGTCGTCGTCACCCATCGACTGCACCTTATATCTTCGCAACGAAGAATGGTGTAGATATTATCAACATCGAAAAGACAGATGAGATGCTAACTAAAGTGGAGGAGCTTGTAAAGGCTCTAGCTGCCGCTGGCAAGACTATCCTTTTCGTTGGTACAAAGAGTGAAGCTCGCCAAGCTATCGTAGAGGCAGCACTATCTCTAAACATGCCTTACGTAAATGAACGCTGGGTAGGAGGTACACTTACAAACTTCCCTGAAATAAAGAAAAGAATCACGAAGCTCCTAGACCTACGCGATCAGAAGGAGAAAGGTGAACTTGAGAAATATACTAAAAAAGAAAGATTGCTTATCGACCGTGAAGTAGCAGATATGACAAAGAACTTCCAAGGTGTTACTTCTATCATGAAGACACCAGATGTATTATTCGTAATCGACCCAAAGAAAGAACACATTGCAGTTACAGAAGCTCACAAAATGAAAGTGCCTGTTATCGCTCTTATGAATACTGACTGCGCTATCAAGAGTGTAGAGCACCCAATCGTAGCCAACGATGCATCAGTTACAAGTATCGCATTCTTCGTAGATAAAATACGTGATGCATACCGTGCTGGTCAAAGAGGTGAAGAAGCGAAAGCATAATACCTTTTCGTAAAATATTTGTTATAATATAAAAATAACAAATATAACTATTATTTGTACTTTAATCAAAATTAATTATGTCTACACAAATTACCACAGAATTAGTAAAAGAATTACGTGACTCAACTGGCGTTTCTGTAATGCAATGCAGAAAGGCGCTTGAAGAAGCTGAGGGCGATATGGAGAAAGCTCTCATAATCCTAAAGAAGAAGTCTTCCGATATCGCAGCCAAGAAAGCTGACCGTGATGCTTCAGATGGTATCGTAATGGTAGTAGAAGGCGCAGATAAGGCTATTCTTATCACTCTCCACTGCGAGACAGATTTCGTTGCTAAGAATGAAGATTTCGCAAACTTAGCTAAAGCTCTCGGAGATATAGCACTTAGTGAAGGGCTCGACGCAATGAAAGAAAAAGCAGGAGAAATGATGGCACTAGTAACACAGAAAATGGGAGAAAAAATCGAGCTCGGACACTGTGAAGAAATCTCTGGCGCAACTATCGCCTCTTATGTTCACTCTGGTAAAAGTGCAGTAGTAGTTCAGCTTGAAGGTGGAACAAAAGAACTTGCAAAGGATATCGCAATGCACATCGCAGCGATGAAGCCCGCTTACATGGAACGCGGTGAAATCACAGAAGAACTCGTAAACCAAGCAAAAGAAGTTTTTGCAAAGGAAGTAGCAGATAGTGACAAGCCACAAGAGATCAAAGACAAGATGCTAGAAGGCAAGATAAATACTTACTTCAAAGAGCAGACACTTATGGATCAGGTATTCATTAAAAATGGAGATTTCACAATAAAAACTCTTCTTGAAAAAGAAAAGGCAGTATTAAAGAAATTTATTCGCGAAACTATCGGATAATATTATGCTTATAGCTACTATTATCATCTTAATATTTGCATTACTAGGCATATATGGAATGCTAAGCTATAGCTATGGGGAGCTACGCGCCGGAAGTAGAGAGGAAACGGATTCCACACCGGCGCCAGATGCCTCCTTTAGGAAAATTGAAAAATATATGCTATACTCGCTGAAGCATATTTTACAGGGTGTTGTTTTATTCTCAGTAAAATATTGGCTTATTGGGGTCGTTAGGACAAAGAAATTTGTACTAGAAAAATGGCCAACAATACATGAAAAATTCATGGTAAATAAAGAAATAGTAGATAAGCCACTAAGTGCCACAAAAGTATTCTTCAGGCGCGCCGTAGCTGAGTCTAAATTCAAAATTAAAAGGATTAAAGACAAAGTGAAGGCAGAGCATGGTGGAGAGGTAGAAGAAGAATCAGGACTAGATAGTGTGAGTCCTAAGATTGATTAGAAGAGAACGTTAAAAATTATTATAGAACCTCACCCGCCCGTATCCCTCGGGCACCCTCTCCTTGTAAAGTAGAGGGATAGGTAAAATCTACGATACTATATTTGCCGCTTTAGCTCAGTTGGTAGAGCAACGCTTTTGTAAAGCGAAGGTCCTCGGTTCGAGTCCGAGAAGCGGCTCCAGTTCAGTAAGCAAACAAGTTATATACGCATAACTAAAACGAATGCCTTTATTATTAGTCCGAGAAATGGCTCCATAAATGATGCAAAACAATCGACCATATTTTCCAAATTTGGACGCACTAAGATTCTTTGCTTTTTTACTAGTATTCATATCTCATATAGTGCTTTTCATATTAGATGGAAAGTTATTCCTAGCTCAAGGAGATCTTGGAGTCCGGTTCTTTTTCGTTCTCTCAGGCTTCCTTATCACTTACCTATTATATTTCGAAAAGGAAAATACAGCTGGCTTAATCAACCTTAAAAAGTTCTATAAGAAAAAGGCACTTCGAATATTACCCGTATTATTTATCACACTCTTACTCGCGTTTATAATAGGCAGATTGAAATTGGAAAATCTTCCATTTATCGTGGATCTACAAATTAGAGATTTACCATGGTTCTTAGGTTTTGCTTCAAACTTTTATTTAATTCACTTTACTAACATAAGTGCAAGCATAGCGATACTCTGGGCAGTGAGTGTGGAGGAGCAGTTCTATATCATCTGGGCTCCGTTTGTGGCTTATGTAAAGAAGCAGAATGTATATACCTTACTCATACTTATAATCATACTTTCTACAATATTTAGATTCATAAATGCGGATAATTCAAACCAAGTTCTATATTCATCTTTCTCTGTAGCTTCTGACCTAGCAATAGGTTCGCTGTTTGGACTACTAGCTTTTAGTAAAGAAGATTTCATTCCGAAAATCACAAAGTACTTTTCGATAAAGAATGTAACACTCCTATACGCTATAATAGCATCCGTCATATACATAAAGATGTTCCCTCTTAAATTTATCCCCGCAATCTTTATGAATGTATACACAGCCATCCTACCTATTATAATATCTACATTATTTGCCTTTGTGATACTTGAGCAAAACTATTCTAATAGCTCATTATTTAAAGCAGGTAAAAATAAATACACTACCTACTTAGGCAAGATTTCATACGGCTTATATGCTTATCATATGATAGCTATAGCACTCACCTTTTCAATATTAAAATCCTTAAATATTAATTCAAGGATTTTAATAACTATCTTTTCATTTGTATTCACTATTCTTATATCTCATCTATCGTTTAAATACGTAGAGAATAAGATATTGAAGTTTAAAAATAGAGTATCTTAATTACTAGCTCCTGATGCGTTCATAGTAGTATCACTTGCTTGTTCTACTTTCTTTACCTCGGGAGTAGTTGTTGTATTTTTAGTCTTTTGCATATTCTCTGCTGCTCTCTTCCATTCTGCTATTTGAGGAATATGATTCTCAATATCAGTTGTAGACTGTAAACTATCATATACCTTATTCTTAATCACAATACTTGGAGTCTTTTTGATATTTAGGATTGAAACTAGTGTATCGAGAGCTGGTGTCTGCAAATCTTTATCTATCCAATACACTCGTATTTCTGGATAACGGCTAGCCAAATCATCAAGTATTATCGACTGCTTTACACACTCAGGACAGTTCTCTTGGTATAGATAAAGGATCGATACTATGTGTGTGCCACATCTATTATAAAGCTCTTTTGTGAGCAAGTAATCCTTGATCTGAAGGAGTGTGTAGTATTGCTTAAGTGATACCACTTTCTCATTATCTGCACCTAGCTGCCCCGCCATGAACTTCACACGGTGAGCGATGTCTGTAAGCTCGCTATTGAGACCAATATCGTTTGTGTTATTTGAGCTTATATGTTCGCAAGATGAAGTCTCAAGGAGTGTGTAGCGAGTCTCTGTTGAGAGTATTTTAATAGCAATCTGATCCTCAAGGTCACGTACTTCCTGCACTTTTCCAGAACTAAGCTGGTTACTAAGCCAAAAAGTAAAAGCGAAAATACAGCCCGTAATTATAAAAACAATAAAGTATCTTTTTAGTGACATGTTCATAATCATATTTATATACTAATAACTACCTCCACGCAACCCCTTTGGTAAAGATCCAATTATAAAGAGTTTTCAATATCCAAAGTGGAGCAAGCACACCGTAAAGGATGAAGAATGCCACAAGCGAACGCAGGCTCACTCTCTCCATTTTCGATATTCTTTTACCCATAAAAATAGAAGTAAATATGAGTGCATACATAGCAAGACCGATTAGGTTCACAGCTTTTGCGCTCAAGAAAAATGTGTCGAATTTAAATGCAAAATGTTGCCATCCTACTAGCTGGTAGGCCATTATCTTGTCTGCCACAAACATACTTGTGCGGTACACAGATAAGAAGAAAACGTATACGATAAGCACGTATGAGAATACACTCATAGGCACTGTAAAGAATCCAAAGTTACCAAACTTTTTATTTAGAATCGTTTTACGATAATCCTTAATATTTGAAAGGAAGCCATAACCCCAGCGCAGTCTCTGTTTAAACAATGATTTAATCGATGCTGGACCTTTCGTAGTCACTATCGCAGTGTGGCAGTGATTTACCTTATAACCATGATCATGTATCCGGAATGTAAGTTCTAAATCTTCAAGATTGTGACCTTTCACATATCCACCCACTTCATTTAGTATGTCTTTACGAAACATAGAGAATGCCCCAGGAACAACAAGAACTCCACCGATAAAGCCAAGCATACGCTTAGTATAAGAGAACATCTGGTACTCCACACTCTGCGCTCTTTGCGCCATAGTCTTTGGATTTTCTATAAGTACAGTACCCCCGAGAGCCATCAAATCTTTATCTTTCAAGAAATATTGAACTGCATAGAGTAGTGATTCCTTCATAATTTTTGTATCAGCGTCGAAAGATACAACCAATTCTGAAGTCACTTCTTTTAGAGCAAAGTTTAGTGCAGTGTGTTTGCCGCCATTTTTCTTACGCATGAGTGTGACATTTTCATTACTTGCAAATCTCTGCATTTTACTCCAAGTGTGATCCTTGCTTCCATCGTCAACTACAAAAATATGTAATTTATCTTTTGGATAATCTACATCAAGAATTGATTCGATTGTGGGAATGATTGTCGATTCTTCATTCCAGCAAGGTACAAGGAAAGAAACCGTAGGATAATACGGCAAGGCTTCTGGCATATTTTCCTTTAAGTCCTTCCTTTTTTCAAAGAAAACGACGAGGAAAAAGACCTGAAAATATATTGCGAAAAATAGTAATATGTAATAAATAATCTCAAAAGTTGCGGTCATTACAATCTATATAATAACAAAAAGAGCCTTATTTGTCAACATATAATGGAAAAAGCCCAAATTTCAAGGTTTAAATTTAGGCAACAAAAAAGCACCAAATTTGGTGCTTTTTTGAGTAAAAATATCAAATGTAATTACATTGGCTTTGCCATTTCTGTAGCTCCTGCCTTGCACTTTCCGCATGGGCAACCGAAGATACTTACGATAGCAGCGATACCTACAACGATGTAGATAATAGCTTCAATCATTGGCATAGAACCTAGGATCATGTTTACAACATTTAGGTTACTACCGATCATCATTCCTACTCCTGTAAGACCCCAGTTAAGACCACCGATTATAAGAAGGATATTCATTATCATCTTCATAACACAACCATTTCCACAATTACATGTATTCATAATACAAATTTTAATTTTAACTAATAATAAATTTTGGAAATTAACTAAGCGACCGCTTAGTTAATTTCCTTACCTCTTAATTATATCATATAAAAAGCAAACTTGTGCAAACTTTATGCTATTGTGATACAATTATCCTATTATGGAAAACAATACAAATTTAGAACAAGAAAAAATGCCTTCAAATCAGGGTGCAGTATCAAATAGTAGTCAAAAGTTATCCACTCCAGTCGCAATAGTTATCGCAGGATTCCTTATTATGATAGGAATTTTCGCAAGTGGAGGTATAAGTAAGAATAAAGTAGATACAAACATTAAAGTAAATACTGTTCAAGCCCCAGTAAACGTGTCTCTTAATCCTGTCACAGAAAGTGATCACATTCTTGGTGATATCAAAACAGCAAAAATCACAATCGTAGAATTCTCGGACCTAGAGTGCCCATTCTGTAAGACTTTCCACAATGCTCTTCATGCGTCATTTGATAAATACCCTGGTCAGATTGCTTGGGTTTACCGACATTTCCCTCTCGATAATATTCACCCAAAGACTCGTATGGAAGCTCGTGCATCAGAATGTGCAGCAAGCCTAGGTGGCAACGATGCTTTCTGGAAATATATTGATTTAGTTTTCGCCACAACACCTGCAAACAACGGACTAGACGCTAGTCTTCTACCAGTTTTTGCAAGTAAAATTGGTCTTGATAAAGCTGCTTTCGCATCTTGCCTAGCATCTACAAAGTTTGACGCTAAAGTTCAAGCAGAGTATGAAGACGGAGTAAATGCAGGAGTTTCAGGTACACCACACAGCATAGCAATATTGCCAGATGGAACACAGATACCAATAAAGGGTGCGGATGTAAATGCTCTAAACAAACTTCTTGATACTGTCTTAAAATAATAT
>CALRFQ010000010.1 GCA_943356675.1 Candidatus Nomurabacteria bacterium | reverse complement strand
TAGTTAATAAATTATTTTTTTATATCGAAAATATAGAATTTTTCATCTCCTGAAACATACTTAATACTATATCCTTCCCACACAATAACCCCACCAGTAATCGGCTTGCCTGTTACTGGGGAATCAGAAAAAACTATAGTATCCTTTTTATTACCAGTTTCAACAAAAAATGTTTTTAAAGTTTCTCCTCCTCCATTTGTATATGATCTGGGTCTAAAACTAGCAAATGCAATACTAAGACCACTATTTGTTGTTACAGCCTTACGCGATAATATGTCTATTTTAATTGTCTCGACTTTATTTTTAGTTGCATTGTTGGAGTCTAATAAAAAATTATATTTTTCTAGTTTATAATCTAAATAATTTTGCTCACCTTTATATATTACAGTGTAATTATTATGTATTGATTTATTGTTTTTATCTAAACAATCACTAAAAGGCTTTTTACCTTCTGGGTTATAAAATAGTTCCAAATTTTTACCGATAATTTTTCCCACTGGATTTTTTTCTACATTATAAATTTTATCTTTTGCCCCTTCTACTATTGTATACACAAGTGTGTTATTTTCCTCATCTAGAGTTATAAACATTTCAGAAAGTCCAGTGCTTAAATCTGCTGGACAAATGTAGTCTCTAGAGAAAGTAGCGATTTTATTTTGCATTAATTTTTCTTTCGTACTAATGTTTTTATTTTCATTACTAACCCTACTAATTCCTGAAGCAATTATGAAAATAATTCCGAGTATGAATGTAACTATCGGTAAATATGCCCAAATAACGGCACGTTCAGAATGGTCTAGCTGAGAAGCCAATACTCCAAGGAGGGTTACAATTACAAGAATTTTAAAAATAAACAGAGCGGTAGATATGCTGGATAATGAATTTGAACTTGGTCCAGTCGAATTAAATGATCCCGCATATCCGACTAGGAAAATATACATTCCAAACCCAAGAGTTATGACTACTGATATGATATTTATTATTTTTACATTCATACCTCATATTATAACACATGTATATATAGTGCCTATTTGACGATATGTGTAATCAAGAAATGCCATATGTGGTGGGTGAGTACATGAGGTGGACAAAAAGCCTTATTTTTGGTAGTATATCGAAGTCCCGTTTGATGCGTTCCTGAAAACGTATCACTAAGGTCCATAACGGGGCAAGCCAATTTCTAGCCTTTAAAAGCTTATTTTGGCATTATTATTAAACAAGAAATGCGTATTTTCGCATAATTAAAATGGAAAAAGAACCTAAAATGCAGGTTTATGAGGTAGGTTATATCGTTGTACCAACTGTGGCTGAAGAGCTACTTGGTGGCGAAGTGACAGCACTCAAAGACATGCTTACAAGTAATGGTGCATCTTTCATCGCGGATGAATATCCAAAGATGATGGAGCTTGCCTATGAAATGTCTCGCGCAATTGCGAACAAAAAGCAGAAGTTTACAAATGGTTATTTCGGTTGGGTTAAGTTTGAAATGTCTCGTGAGGGGATAGTGGCTGCGAAAGCAGAGCTTGATAAAAACGAATCAGTTATTCGTTTCCTTATTACAAAGACAGTTCGTGAGAGTACACTTACTCCTAAGCGTACTTACACAAAGGAGGGTGCAAAGCGTAAAGTGGCTACAAAGTCAGATGAGCCAGCTGAAGCTATCAACGAAGAGACTATAGATAAAGATATTGACGCACTCGTGTTAGAATAGTAATAGGTAACAGGTACAAGGTTACAGGTCATAGAAAATTATAAAATATTATTATAGGTTAAGTTATGGGTCTACAACCTGTAACCTACAACCTATAACCTAAATATATGTATCTAAACAAAGCAATAATTATCGGCAACCTCACACGTGATCCTGAGCTCAAGTCTCTACCATCTGGTGTGAAAGTTTGCAGCTTCTCAGTTGCGACAAATCGTACTTGGAAGGATAAGAGTGGTGCTCGCCAAGAGGCAGCTGATTATCATAACGTAGTTGTGTTCGACCGCGCAGCGGAGAATGTGGCTCAATATATGAAGAAAGGCAGCCAGATCATGGTAGAGGGCCGTATGCAGACACGTAGCTGGGATGATAGTGCTACAGGCACAAAGAAGTATCGCACTGAAGTCGTCGCTGCTTCTATACAATTCGGATCAAAGGGAAGTGAAGGCGGATCTTTTACAAAGGCTCCAGGAGCCGGCGCGAAAGCTGAAGCTAAAGAAGAAGATGAAATCGGTTCAATAGAATACCCAGATGAGCAGATTTCAGCTGAAGACATTCCTTTCTAGACAGCGTAAAGGTTACAGGTTTTAGGTGATAGACATATGGCTCAAGTAGAATCATTTAAACAACTTATTGTTTGGCAGAAGGCTATGACACTAGCTAAGGAAGTTTATCTTATCACAGGTAAACTACCAAAGAATGAAGTGTATGGCATTTCATCTCAAGCTCAACGATCAGCTGTGTCTATAGCAAGTAATATTGCAGAAGGGCATAAAAGAGGGAGTAGAAAAGATTATTGTCAGTTTCTACGAATGGCCCTCGGTTCATCTGCAGAATTAGAAACTCAATTACTTTTAATTTCTGAAATTTATAAGCCAATTGATTTAAAATCTTCCCTAGAACTTGTCATTGAAGTTCAAAAAATATTAACAGTCATTATTAAAAAGCTTTCAGTTGTGTAGCCCTATAACCTACAACCTGTCAGCTATAACCTATTTATGAAACAAGATTATTTTTCCTCAAACAATATCAAGCATATTGATTACAAGGATACAGAACTTTTGAAAAGATTCATTGCTCCAAACGCTCGTATGATGTCTCGTCGTCGCACAAACGTTACAGCAAAGAACCAACGCAAGCTCTCCCTCGCAATCAAGCACGCTCGCTTCATGGGCCTACTCCCATTCATCGCGAAGTAAATGATATTAAAAAATCCTAGGCAATGCCTAGGATTTTTTAATTGTATATTTTATTCAGTTACTCTTTCTACGTAGTCGCCAGTCTCTGTGTTTATGCGGACTTTGTCGCCAGCTTCGATAAAGAAGGGAACTTGAATTTTTGTGCCGTTTTCAAGGATTGCTACCTTGCCACCACCGTTTGCAGTATTACCTTTAATAGATGGAGGAGCTTCCTTAATAAGGAATTCCATCTTTACAGGGAGCTTCACACTGATGATCTGCTCTACGTCGTCGTTGTTCCATACTAGGGCTGTCACATTGCTGTTTGGCTGTAGGAATTTGATGACTGTATCGCCCAGGATACCTTCCTTAAGCTGGAAGCGGTCCTTTGGATTCTCAGGGTCGCAGAACCAGAATTCACCCTTGTTTGCATAGAGGAACTTCACGTCCTTCTTGCTGATTTCAGCCTCATCAGCCTTATCAGAAGCATGGAAAACGGTATTCCAAGTACGGCCAGAGAGCAAACTCTTGAGCTTCACTTGGTTTTGAGGCTTTCTTTGCTGGGTGCGGGCCACATGGGCTTCCTGCACCTCACAAGGTTCATCCTCATGGATAATAATTTTTCTTTCGCGTATTTCACTGTATTCAAGCATTGCCATTTGGTTATTATATGCTAATTTATAAGCTTTTTCAATACATTGACAAATACATATAATTGTGATACAATACCCAAAAAAAGAACCTACCTCTGCCGATATAAAATATTGGGTAGACTACATGGTTCTTGATCTCTTAAATTTTTAATACTCAACACACAATGACAAGAAAATTTTTTTACTTCTGCCTATGTTTGGGCATGTTTATGACACTTACATCAGAAAACTGTAATCCTGAACAAAAAAGCAACATCTCGGATGTTAAACAGGCAACATCAAAATTTGAGATACCGAAAGATGCAGATGGTTATACCATCGAGCAGACTCGAATCTTTAAAAGAATTAAAGTAACGTCTGACCCAACAAAAATATTATGGATCCATATCTACGCGTTAGACGGACACATCATATTTCGTAACCCTGTTCAAGGTAAGGTTACTTCTTCTGGTAAAAGACTTGAACCAATTACTGCAGCGAGCGGTACAGGGACTGGAAGTCTTCCTCAAGTCAGGCCAGACCAAAAAGGAGACTACCTGCTCTACACAAGCGAATTAATGCAAGCAGACGGAACGTTCGGATCCTCCGACCCTTACATCTTCTGGTTTGATCCCATGGATCGCTATCACCAAAAAGGTGAAGGTTATCTTCTTACTGACTATCCAATTGATTTGGATAACCCGGTGGATAAAATAACCGGACTCTACAACGCTCAGATTGCTGCTTTAAAATGGCAACATGAGCAGGAAGAAATTCTAAAGAAAAATCTAAACAAATAAACCAAACCCTTTAAATTCAAGCAATTATGTATCAAGATGATTTCAACAGCGCGGAAAAAGATATCCGCTGGACTTTTAAAAAAATTTTCTGGCCATTAATCGGACTAATGGTGATTCTCGGAATTACTGGACTTATCCTCGGATGGTTCGGGAATGCGGCTGACGTTGCAAAAAAGGAGTACTATCCTGATGCAATGTTAAAAAAATACTCATGGTTCATTGATCAAAGCAATGCGATCAAAAAAATGGATCAGGATATTACCATTTACCGGACTCGAGTAAGTACAGTTGATTCAACTTATGGACCAACTTCGAAAATGGATGCAGTAACCCGTGCAATGTATGCAAAGGATAAGCAGAACGCAGTTTCTGACTTAGCTGCCGTCATTTCTCAACGGAACAATCTGGTGAAGGAATATAATTCCCAATCCGAAAAATTTACGTGGGAGCCATTTAACACCAAGCCTGATAAACCGGTGTATAAGTTTGATCTAGTTAACCCGTGATGAGTATTAAATAAAACTTAAAGTAAAGGCAGATAGAAAAAGTCAGATTGACCACATTCTATCTGCCTTTTTCTATTAGCAATTTAATCTTTAAAATAAATTCGGTTGATTACTCTCCTGAGCTTGCGACTTGGATTTCTCCGAAGCGGGAACGGACTTCTTTTAGGATTCCGTCGGCGACTTTTTTGTTTTCCTTGAGCCATGTGCGAGCGGCATCATAACCTCGGCCCATTGCTACCTTTTCACCCGCTTTATCTTTCATTGAGTATGATGCACCAGACTTCTCCACGATACCGAGTTTCTCACCGAGAGCCATTATCTCACCTTCACGTGAAATACCTTCTCCGTATAGGATATCGAATTCAGTTTGTTTAAATGGAGCTGCAACTTTGTTTTTCACGACTTTCACACGTGTGCGTGAGCCCACCACTTCTTCACCTTTCTTTATCTGCGCAATACGGCGGATATCAAGGCGGACAGATGTGTAGAACTTTAGAGCCTTTCCTCCAGGAGTAGTTTCAGGATTACCAAACATTATTCCAATCTGCATACGAATCTGGTTGATGAAGATCACCACAGTATTTGAACGCGCTACGATTGCAGTAAGTTTGCGTAATGCTTGTGACATTAGGCGAGCTTGCTTACCCACGTGTGACTGGCCCATATCTCCCTCGATCTCATCTTTTGGAGTGAGAGCGGCTACTGAGTCGATGACGATGACGGCGATTTTACCTGAACGCACGAGTGATTCTGTGATTTCAAGACCTTGCTCTCCAGTATCTGGCTGAGAAATGAGAAGTTCATTGATATTCACACCGAGCTTCTTCGCGTATTCTGGATCCATTGCGTGCTCAGCGTCGATATATGCACACACTCCGCCTTTCTTTTGAGCTTCTGCAACAATGTGGAGGGCGAGTGTAGTCTTACCTGAAGATTCTGGGCCGTAGATCTCAATCATACGTCCGCGAGGCACACCACCTACTCCAAGCGCCATATCAAGACCGATGGAGCCAGTAGGGATGACATCAATGTCTACCTTTGGAGCTTCACCGAGCTTCATAATCGCACCTTCACCAAACTTCGTCTGAATCGAACGAATTGTATCTTCGATTCCTGCTCCTATTTCTTTTGCTTCTTTCTTTGCTTTCTTTTGCATATATTTTTATTTAATTAGTAATAATATTCTGGCTTACGAGTGCTACCTCAGCACCAGATTGTTTTGAAACTACTTCCATTGTGTTTTTCTTGCTGACACCATTATTATCTTTCGCCGCAAGTGTGATGATGGAGTAACCATCGGGGAGTGCAATAGCTTCATTGAAATTTCCTTTCTGGTCGATGAATATTTCACGCCCGTTAAGCGATACAAATATTGCATTATCTACTTTCCCTTTAATGTGTACTACTTTTGAATTATCTGTGGCAGGCACTATGTCTGCAGTTATAGATACACCTTTTAAGATGCTGTGCATATTCACAAATCCAAAAACAGCAATAATAGTAAATAGTGTGGCGCATATTCCTACGCGGATCCATGTTGCATTTGCTTTTTTTTGGATATTTTTTAACATATTACATTTGTTGTGTGTTATCCATTCCTTTTTCTAGTACATCTCTTGGCTTTGCTCCATTACCAGGTCCTACCACTCCTCGTTCTTCAAGCATGTCGATAAGGCGTGCAGCACGAGCATAACCCACACCGAGCTTACGCTGAAGGAATGAAGTGGATGCTTTGCCTGTCTCAATCACAGTCTGGCGTGCATCTTCATAGAGATTGTCGTCTTCATCACCACCAAGATCTGCCCCAAATAGATTTCCATTACCTTGCTCAAGTGATCCTGAAAGCTCAATCTCATCTGGAAGTTCATCTTGATAGGCTGTCCTTAGGTATTGTACCACTTTTTTCACTTCTTCTTCAGATATAAAGGCACTCTGTAAGCGCTCTGGCTGACTCATTTCAGAACCTGAGTAGAGCATATCACCAGCACCAAGGAGCTTCTCTGCACCTGCAGCGTCTAGGATAGTACGAGAGTCGATTTGTGAGGCTACTTGCAGGGCTACACGAGTAGGGACGTTGGCCTTGATAAGACCAGTGATGACATTGACCGATGGGCGCTGAGTGGAAAGTAGTAAGTGAATACCGACAGCACGAGACATTTGCGCAAGGCGGACGATAGCACCTTCGAGCTCTCTTGGGTATGCCATCATTATATCTGCAAGCTCATCAATAACGATTACTATATATGGCATCTTATCTATTGCCTCATCGTCATCACCCTTTTTCATTTTTGAAAGTACGTTCTCGTGGTAACTTGTGATGTCTTTCACAGAATGTGATTCAAGCACATCATAACGGCGATCCATCTCTTTCGCTGCCCACTTAAGTGCAAGGATACATTTCTTGGCATCTGTAATGACTGGTGTGAGTAGGTGAGGAATCTTGTTGTAAAGTGTGAGTTCCACTCTCTTTGGGTCCACCATTATGAATCGCATTTCTTCTGGGCCATTTCTATATAGAAGAGAAGTAATGATGGAGTGTATTGTCACAGACTTACCAGAGCCTGTAGTACCGGCGATAAGAGCATGAGGCATCTTCGCAAGGTTACCGAAGTATGCTTTTCCAGATAGGCCTTTACCAAGTGCGACGGTGAGAGGCTTGCCAGCGTTTTTGAATTTATCATCATCGAGCAGTGTTGCAAGACCAACAGTAGATTTCACTTTGTTTGGTATTTCAATACCCACAAGTGATTTACCAGGGATAGGGGCCTCGATACGGATAGGGTGTGCAGCGAGAGCGAGTGCAAGGTCATTTTGAAGACCTAGGATTCTTGAAAGCTTCATACCTTGTGCAGGCTTCAGCGCATAGCGAGTGACGGTCGGTCCGATGGTCACTTCATCCATTTCTACTTGAATACCGAAGTTGAGAAGTGTGCGCTGAATGATATTCATATTGGCTTTAATGTCTCCAACATTTGGCTTACCTTTATCGCGCTCAAGTAGGGTAAGTGGGGGAGGCACATAGGCTGAGATTGGGCGCTTACTTTTCGCTGGTTTCCATTCCTCCTCCTCTTCTTGAGATATTTTTGATTTTACAATTCTTTCTTCAGTTTGAGCTATTGGCAATATTTCTTCCTCTTCATACACCTCCACAATTTCTTCTTCAATACCATCAATATTTTCAGATTTCTTGAATCTAGAAAAATTTAATTTCTGAGAGAAAAAGTTCTTAACATTTTCAAAGAAAGTAATTAAGTTTGGCTTCTCATCAAACATTACAATAATAGAGATGATAAGTAGTGCACCTAAGAATAGGAGACTAGCATAAGTACCGAAAAGTTTTACGAATGGCCATGATGCGATAGAGCCAAGGTAACCACCGAGAAATACATTTGTAGACTCGGCTGATCCATTCTGTGCGATGTCCATAATCGCAAGTGCAGATAGTAAGGTGACGACACCCGCGATAGTGTGAAGCCTTGCTACTTGTGGCTTACCACTTCGCATATATGAAATCCCAAGCACCACAAGAAGTACAGGAAGTAAGAAATATCCTATGCCAAAAAATGAATTAAAAACTCCGTAGAAAAATGTACCTGCAGGACCCGCTGATTTGAAAAATGATAATACTATAAAGAGTGCAAAAACAAAAAATAAAATACCCCAAATACTGTGACGAGTTTCTTCTTTTAATTCAATCTTATTGCGTTCAGGTTTGTTATTTTTACGCTGTGTACCACTTTCTTTTTCTGATGATTTTTTTGCCATAATTATTACTATATTTTAGCATTTTTCCACACTATTTGTAAGGGTTATTTACAACATACTTTTAGAAAAATGGGAGTAGTTTGCATTAGAAATTTTTAAGTATATAATGGACAAATCAGAGACATTTTTAGAAGAACTATATACACAAAAAGACAATGAATAATCAAAAAGACAATCAAGATTTCTTAAAGACAAATACGACAGAGACAGCTGTGTCCGATAATTCTGAGTTTAATTTTAAAGCCTTTTCTGGCTTTGCGACAAAAAAGACCGAGAAGCTTGTGACAGCACTTTATATGGTTACTGATTGTATGGATAGTGGCGATGCCCTGAAGGGTAAGCTTCGCGAACTTGGAGTGGAACTCATGAGTGAAGTGCACACACTAGTACTTTCACGGACCGCTGAGAAGCACCTATCTGCATCACATTTAGTTACCACAATTTCTCAGATTATTTCACTAGTTAATATTGCCTCAACTATCGGATTTGTTTCAGATATGAATGCCCGAATTTTGCAAAAAGAATTCACCTTACTTTCCGATGAAATTGCGAAATTTAAGGAGCACAATTCACCATCAGGATCTTCAAACAAAGAGGGTGCGATAATACCTCAAGATGGGTTTACTATTGATGATAGTGCGCTCGAAGTTGCGCTTCCAGTATACAAAGAAAAAACTTTATTACCATCCAGATTCTGGCAAGATAATTCTAAAGGACAAGTAAAAAACAGTGTCCGTCCAATACAAACATACGGTCAAAACAGGGTTGAGCAAAGGGTCAATAATATTATTTCACAAGTTATTTCAAAGACATTCATAGATAATAAAGAGGATAGAAAAAATAAGATTTTAATTTTAATAAAGGACAAAAAGCAGGTTTCCATAAAAGACATTTCTGTCGCATTCTCTGACTGCTCAGAAAAGACAATTCAGCGCGAACTAAACGATCTAGTGTCCAAAGGACAGATCAAGAAAGTAGGGGAGAAGAGGTGGAGTAGGTACCACAGCATTTAGTTGCTAGTTGCTAGTTGCTAGGTTCTAGTGAATAGGGTAATGCAAATCTGTAATTTTTTACAGTTACGTGCGTCTCTATATATGTGGTACTTTGTGGTTTTTCTAGAACCTATAACCTAGCTACTAGAATCTAATCCTTAGATATCCACATTATATACTATGACTTTTTATAGGGCTTAGTATATAATAGTCTTGTATATTAGTACTGGCATTTATTTGCCATATGTGCTAGTATATAGTATCTCTTTTGTGCGGGTTTCGGCCTACACTTTCGAGACCACGATCATTGAAAATTGAATACCATTTATCTTTTAATACCAAAAAGGTTATGGCATGTTTTCATTGGTCGCATGCATTTTATTTTTCGATAGAGAAAAATAAATGTGTATCGGCCCTGTCGACAAGGCAGATATGTTTTGCTCTTTGGCTTAGGCTGATCAGCATACATTCATTTCGTTTACGGTAACCAAATAATTTATTTTCATAACTTTGATAGAGAAGTGAGAAAGAATTATTTGGTAGTAAAAATTTCATAATGTTTTCGCAAGAAAATATTATGATCAAAATATATACACACATATTAATTTTTTTCTGAGGTTATACATTATTATTAGTAGTTCCCTCGGATTAGTCGAAATTAATTTAAACGTGTATACAATTATAAAATTATGTTAAAAAATTCAACAACTTTGAAGTTTTTGGCATCAACATTCGTAGTAGCTGCATTTGCTTTCGCATTTACAGCATCAGCTATGGATTTTGGTTCATCAACTTTGAAAGTAGGAAGTAAAGGAGAGTTTGTAAAGACTCTTCAGACTCTAGTAGGTGCTACTGCTGACGGAAGTTTCGGTCCTATGACTGCAACTAAAGTTAAGGCATGGCAAGCAGCTAACGGCTTAACAGCTGATGGTTTGTTTGGTGCTAAGTCAATGGCGAAAGCTAACGCTGGTTCTGTAGTAGTTAGTGATGGCACAAAGTGTCCAAACGGAAACTTAATGTCAAACAACTGTGCTCCAGCTGCAGCAACAGGTTCACTTTCTGGATCATTTGGAACAGTAAGTACAATGACACAAATCTCTTCATTTAATAACGAAGAAATCGGTGCTGGTCAGAAAGACATAAAGGTAGCAGGATTTGATATCAAAACAACAAAGGATGGTGACATCGGTGTTTCATCAATGAAGTTGACATTTGATTCAAATGGAAACAACTCTCTTGATTCTGATCGTCTTACAGATTACATAAACAATGTTTCAATCTGGGCAGGATCAACAAAGGTTGGTTCATCTACATCAGCTGATTTCACAAAGGAATCAACAGGTGTTTACTCAAAGACTATTCAGCTTTCAAGTGCTGTAGTTAAGGCAGATTCAACTGTAAAGTTCTACGTTTCAGTAGATGCTATCAGTAACCTTGACTCTGGCGATATCGATTCTGACTCATGGACAGTAGGTATCAACAGTGTTCGTTACGTTGATGGTTCTGGTGTTACAACAACAGAAAACGCAGGTGGTTCTGTAATCCCTTCAACAATGGATTACGTATCTGCTGGTGATGGAGTTGCGATGTCATTTGTTGACTACTCAACTGCTGCAAACACTGAATTTAAGATCAATCTTTCTTCAGATGCTCCACAAGCAGGCCTAGTAACTGTAAACACTACATCTGATACAAAGGGTGCATCTCTACTTAAGGGTACATTCAAGGTAGATGGTACATCAAACGTATGGCTTGATGAGGTTCCATTCTTGTTTACAACAAACGCTACAAACGTTGATGATGTTACACCTACAGTGTACTTCACAGTTGATGGTACAGAATACTCTGAGTCTATGACTTCAAGTGCTGGTGCTACAGAGACAATCACATTCAACGACTTAAACAAGACTCTTACAGCAGGAAAGACTTACTCTTTCACTGTAACAGCTGATGTTAACGACATTGAGACTTCATTATTTGATGAAGGTGATTACCTAAGTGCAGCTCTTGGTTCAACACAACGCGCTTCAGTAATCGTTGAAAACGATCAAGGTGATCAATTGACAGACGGTACAGAAATGACAGGTGTTGCATCTGGAAACATTCAGTACTTCTACTCAATTTCTCCAAAGGTTGAAGTTGTTTCATCTTCAATCACACCAAACGATAACGGTTCAAGTGCTTCAACATCTGCAACTGCTAAGCTTAAACTTAAGATTACAGCACAAGGTGATACACTTTACCTAAACGGTGATGACGAAACATCAGCACCTAAGGAATTCATTACTCTAGCAGTTGACGGTGGTGATGCTACAACATCTGTATCTTCATACACATTCACAACAGCTGGTACATACACTACAACAAACAGTGGTGCTGACAATGAATACTACACTCTAAACGATGGTGATTCAATGACAATTGAAATCCAAGCTCTAGTAGCTCGCGGTGCTGGTGGTACAACAACTCTTCTTACAGGTATGAAGGGTTCTGCTATCCTCTTCGGTACAGCAAGTACAGACGACACATCTCGTTCAGTAAACTCTCTAAGCTTCACAGCTTTGACAGATATTCTTAAGACAGGTCTAGTTTCTCTAAGTAGAACTAGTGCTTAATTAGAATAATAGAGTTCTGGTAAATACGCCTTAAAAGGTATTGCAAAAAACCACCCAATTGGGTGGTTTTTTGTTTGCCTTTTGTGTGTTTTGATTTAAATATTGTATACTATCTATTATGAATTCAATAATTAAAAGAATTACATTAATCTCTGTCTTTTTGCTCCCATTTATTATTTTTACTCGAGGTTTCTATGGAGCTGTATTTGCGAAATCAATTTTCATTGAAGGTGTGACATTAATCATCGCTACTTTATGGCTTCTAGGTAAATTGTACAAAAAAGAAAATAGTACTATTCCAAAAAATGGCGTATTCATAGCATTTATTTTTTATATTCTTATACTAGTTATTTCTTGTATGAATGCAGTTGTACCGTCACTTTCATTTTGGAGTAGCTTCGATCAGGGCACTGGAGTGGTGTTTATGCTATGTATGTTTGTATTCTCAGTAGTTATAAGCGCTGTATTTAAAACTATAGAAGATTGGCAGAGTGTATTCACTTCTCTCTCAATTTCTGGAATAGTGTATAGCCTAGGATGCTTACTTGCTGATCTAGGTGTGAAATTCTCAAGCTTTTTAGATTTGAAAACTCAAAGTGGTTTTACTATTGGGAACTCGTCATGGGTAGGGGTATATCTTACTTTTGTTTTATTTATAAGCTTAGGGCTTCTATTGTCTACAAAAAATAAAACTACAAAGATTATTGCTATTTTTGCAATGATTGCCACATATTTTAATCCAAATCTTTCAGGGTTCATAATACAGTATCCAGGTATGCATTTTGGTCCTATAGGACTTGCCCAGACTGCATCTTACTCTGTGATTGTATGTGCATTTCTTTTCGTACTATATTTACTTTTCCGAAAGATAAGCTCACTTAAAATTAGAAAAATATTCATAGGCGTATTCCTATCTATATCAATTGCTTCAGTAATTATTGTTTCTACGGTAGGATTAGCATCTGTCAGAAATTTAATTGCCGAGAAAGCTGGTCCAAACAGACTAGTGTTTTGGCATATTGCCACTGAAGGATTTAAGGAGAAGCCTATGCTCGGCTGGGGAGGGGATTCCTATCAATACATATATGCGAAATACTTTGATCCAGTTATCATTGTTCCAGGTTTTGGTGTGGAGTATTGGGTGGATAAATCGCATAGCATCTACTTTGACGAACTAGCCACGGGTGGTATTTTAGGTTTCCTTGGTCTTATGACTTTATATGGATTTATCCTGTATGGATTAATTAGAAAAGCGGTTTTAGATCTTACTAAAGATGGGTTTATTTACATGGCATTATTTTTAGGTATGGTTTCATTTATGATTCAAGGTATTATGCTTTTCCAGACGGTAATTGGCTGGGTGATGATTTCAATAACTGCAGCATTTGTGGCAAAATTTTGCTATCAAGATTTAATACCACGAAGCATTGAAGAGGGGAATAAAAATAAAAAGAAAAAAAATAATGAAGACAAGAGCTTTACGAATTTCTTGGCAGTTGTTGTCGTCATAGTGTTTGCTGTATTACTTACTTACTTAGTGATAAAGCCATATAAAATAAATCGTGGTTTGTCAGAATTTTCTGTTATGTCATATCCAAACAGACTGCAATTTTTAAAGGATATAGATAATTCATACATTGGTAATACTGTGGATCTAGGCAATGCCTTCAGTCCGTATCATGTGAAATTAAGGAAAATAATAAGTAGTGGTTTAAATGAAAATGAACAGAAATTGATGATAAAAGAAGTAGAAGACATAAATACAGTTCTAGAACACGGTCTTGCTAGGCAGCATTATATGGATATGAAATTGCTCATGACATCTGTGGGCTTCTATTCCATCTTGGCGGGAGTGGCACCAGATACAGATAGGCAAAAGTACTACGATTTAGGTATAGAAAATGTAGCAAAAATGAAGAATATTTCAGATAAAAACCCCATATATAAATTTTCTAAGGGTATTTTAGATACATCACTTAAAAATGGCTTAGATGGGATCAACTTATTTAATTCTGTAAAATAGACTTTTACCTAAAAACCCATAATATTTATGGGTTTTAGGTTTGACCTAAATGAGGTATAATAGGGCATATGAATTCGATAATGAAGAAGATAATTCTCGGCTTAGTGTTCTTTTTGCCGTTCGTAATATTTCCTAGTGCCTTCTTTCCAATGGTTTATGTTAAGTCACTCTTTTTTGAGTTTGTGACCCTATTACTGCTTGCATTGTGGATTATTCATAGAATTTATAATAGAGGAGAAAATACAATACCAAAAAGCCTACCACTCTTTATTTTTGGAATATATACATTTCTATTTATGGTTTCGGGTTTGAGTGGAGCCACGCCGGGGTTATCATTTTGGGGTAGTATGGATCACGGTATTGGTGGTGTTTTTATGCTAATTTTATTTGTATTTACTCTCATACTCAGTTCTCTTTTTAAAGATGATGAAGATTGGTATAAACTTTTCACTACATTTGTCATATCAGGTATAATTTTTACGATAGGCGGAATAGTCTCACATCAAGGATTTCATTTTTCAAATGGGTTAAGTCTAGATATATTTAGTGGTTTTACTATTGGTAATTCTTCTTGGACTGGTATATATACAGCTTTTGTTTTATTTGTAAGTTTAGGTCTAGCTTTTGCTGGTAGGAATACTATACAGAAAACCATAGGTCTAATAGGCGTAGTGTTTGCTTTTTTTGATCCTACACTTACCGGTTTTATATTCCAGGCACCTGGAGCAAATTTTGGGTTCGTTGGTTTAGCTAGGGCAGGTTCTTATTCTATTTTTGTAGGATTATTACTGTTTGGACTTTATTTAATATACAGAAAAATTGAATCTCTAAAATATCGAAAAATATTTATTGGCTCGATTATTTCACTATTTATTATTAGTGCTGTAGCTTTTTTATCAATTGGATTAACTCCTACTAAAAATTATATTACAGACAATGCTGGGCCAAACCGTTTGGTATTTTGGGATATAGCTGTTAAGGGCTTCAAAGATAAACCTATTTTAGGTTGGGGTAGTGATACATACCAGTTTGTGTATGCAAAGTATTTTAATCCTGTGGTGCTCACTCCAGGGTATGCACCTGAGTTTTGGGTAGATAGAGCGCATAGTTATTACTTTGATGAACTTCAAGCGGGTGGAATAATAGGTTTTGTAGGATTAATTTCACTTTATTTTGTGTTGCTCTTTGGTTTAATTAGGAAAGCTCTAAATGATTTTAGTAGGGAAGGATTTCTTTATATGGCATTTTTTGCTGGAGTTGTATCATATATGATACAAGGTCTAATGATTTTCCAGACATTAAATGGCTGGTTTATGATGGCTATATTTGTAGCTTTTACCTCATATAAATGTTTTAAAAATAATGAAAATGTGAATAAAAATGAAATTAAAGTTGTAAACGAAGATAATAAACGCCTAAATAATCTAGTATCCATTTTTGTTGTACTAGGTCTGGGGATGATTGTGCGATATGTTGTTTTTATACCATTTAATATTGATAGGAATATTGGTAAATTTCAAAGTATGGGCTTCGTAGAAAGAATAACTTTTCTTTCTGAACTCGATAGTGCTTATATGGGGAATATCACAGACATTGGGAATGTATTTGCACCTTACCATTTACTGCTAAGAGGTAATGCAGAAAAAGGTTTATCTTCAGAAGATAGAAAAATAATGATATACGAGATAAACGCTATAGATAAAATACTAGAGAATGGGTTAAAAAAGAGTAATTATATGGAAATGAAAGTTTTGATGAGTGCTGTAGGTATGCATTCAATACTTGTGTCACTTACCGAGGGTGCGGAACAAAAAAAGTATTATGATGAAGGAATCTTTTATGTAGAGAAGATGAAGGTAGTTTCACCGGAAAATCTTATAACGAAAGAAGCTCAAGTCCTATTAGATAGTTCTTTAGATGGTTTGATAAAAAATATTAAAAAATAATTTATGGAAAAAATAATTGTCACAGGCGGGGCGGGGTTCATAGGGTCGCACATCGTGGATATGCTTGTTGATCTTTCTTTCGATGTGCATATCGTGGATAATATGTCATTTGGAGAAGAAAGTAATATTAACCCAAAGGCAACATTACACAAGGTTGATATCCGAAATTTTAATGATTTAAATGAAGTATTTAAAGGAGTAAGCTATGTATTTCATGAGGCAGCCTTACCTCAAGTGCAGTATTCTATAGAGAATCCATCAGAAACTCATGATATAAATGTGACGGGACTTCTCAATGTCCTCGAAGCTTCTAGATTAAATAATATAAAGAGGGTAATATTTGCTGCTTCCAGCGCTGCTTATGGAGACCAAGCAACTTTGCCATACAGTGAGGATATGGAAGCATCGCCGCTTTCTCCTTACGGAGCCCATAAATACATAGGTGAAGTATATGCTAAATTGTATTCAAAAGTGTATAATCTCGAGACGGTATGCTTAAGATACTTTAATGTGTATGGCCCAAGGCAGAGTGTGGGAGGTTCTTACCCATCTGTAGTTGCAAAATTTGTGGATTTACTTAAGAATGGTAAGGCGCTTACAGTGACGGGGGATGGTGAGCAGAAAAGGAGTTTTGTATATGTTACTGACATCGCGCGTGCAAATATATTGGCAATGAAATCACAAAATGTAGGCAACGGTGAAGTGATAAATATTGGTACAAACGAATCTTATTCTGTAAATAAAATTGCAGAACTTATCGGTGGGGAGGTAGTATTTATTGAAAAAAGAATTGAGCCTCGTGCAACTAGTGCAGATATAAGGAAAGCTAAGGAACTTTTAGGTTGGGAGCCAGTTGTGAAAATTGAAGATGGAATATCAGAGCTTAAAAAATATAATAATATTTAATATATGGAAAATAAAAAACGTGCACTCATCATAGGTATCACAGGGCAAGACGGATCGTACTTGGCGGAATTTTTGCTTGAGAAGGGATATGAAGTGCATGGTATGATCAGAAGATCATCGAGCTTCAACACTGAAAGACTTGAACATTTATACCAAGATCCTCATGTAGATAATAGAAATTTCATACTACACTATGGTGATTTGTCCGATTCAAATAGTATAAATAGCATTATCAATAAATCGAAGCCCGATGAGATTTATAACTTGGGTGCCCAGAGTCATGTGAGAGTAAGCTTTGATATACCGGAGTATACTGCAGATGTAGATGCATTAGGCACCCTCCGAATTCTTGATGTGATTAAAGAGCAGAATTATCCAATTAAGTTCTATCAAGCAGGATCAAGCGAAATGTTTGGTAAAGTTCTCGAAACTCCCCAAAAGGAAACGACACCATTTAATCCGCAGAGTCCATATGGTTGTGCGAAAGTTTTCTCACATCATATCTGTGTGAATTATCGTGATTCATATAATTTATTTATCTGTAACGGAATACTTTTTAATCATGAATCACCACGCAGAGGGAAGACCTTCGTTACAAAAAAGATTGTGGAAGGTTTGGTGGATATTAAACTTGGCAAGAAAGATAAAATATTCCTAGGAAATTTGGAAGCAAAGAGGGACTGGGGTTATGCCAAGGATTACGTGAGAGCAATGTGGATGATGCTACAAGAAAAGAAAGCGGATGACTACGTGGTGGCTACGGGGGAAACTCACTCCGTGAGAGAATTTGTGGAGTATGCATCAATGCTTATTGATTACAATATAAAATGGGAAGGTGTAAATCTAAATGAGAAAGGTATAGATACTAATTCAGGCCAGACTCTGATTGAGATAGATGAGAAATACTATAGACCAAGTGAAGTGGATTTACTTTTAGGTGATCCTACAAAAGCCAAGAATAAACTCAAGTGGGATACAGATGTGAAATTTAAGGATTTAGTAAAGCTGATGATGGTAGAAGAGTTTAATTCTAGGGGATTATTAAGCTCAGATTATATAAAATAATATGGATGAAAATAAATTTAAAAATATTATCGTTGTAACCGGTGTTTTTTATGCAGATAATGAAATGTACAGGTCGCGTTCAAAGATTTGGCCAAAAACATTTGCCAATGCCGAAAAACTCGGTGTTAAAATGGTTGTGCGCAATGATGGCGGATTACCTAGTGATATGCTTCAGGATTTCCAAAAATTTAAAAATATAACCTTTGTTAATAAAGAAAAGCCCAATACTCTTGGTGGCGGACGTCGAGATGCTTTCCAGAAAGCTTTAGAGATTGCAAATATTGAGAATATAGATAATCCAGTTATTGTATGGACTGAAGTTGAGAAAGACGATTTTATAAACGAAACAAATTTGTCTCGTTTACAGGAAGAAATGAACAAGGGAACAAATATTATAATTCCAGAACGAGGAGAGAAGGCATGGAATCAGTTACCAGAAGTTCAATGTTTTTTAGAACAAAGAGCCGAAGGTAAATTTCAACAAATTCTTGAAAATGAAACACACGGAACGTTTAATAAAAAATTAGATATCTGGTTTGGGCCAAAGGTTTTTAATAAAGAGGGGGCCAAATACTTTTTAGAATACAATAAAGAAGGGGATAAAACAGATCTTTGGGACTCGCTTATGGTGCCTGTTGTTGAAGCGATTAAAAAAGGTGAGAAAGTTGAAAGTATTGGAATGGATTTTCTTTATGATAAAGGTTTGATTGAGAGTGATTCAAGTAAAGAAGCATCCATAAAGAGAATTGAGCAATACACACAAATCTTAGCTGCTCTTGGAGATAAAGATTGGCAAAAATTTTTCGAAAATGCTAAAGATGAGATAGTAAAAGCAAAAGAAATATTTAATGAAAAGAAAACCCTGGATAATCCTGAAGGTACTGAAGCAAAAAAGAATATAGTGAATAAATGGAATTTAAAATAATATGGATAAAAATGCGAAAATTTATGTAGCAGGGCACAATGGCTTAGTAGGCTCGGCAATTTTGCGTGAATTAAAAAAAGAGGGTTACCTAAATATAATTACGAGAAATTTCTATGAATTAGATTTAAGAACTCAAGATAAGGTTACAGAATTTTTTCATATTGAGAAGCCTGAATATGTATTCCTGGCTGCTGCTAAAGTGGGTGGAATACTAGCAAACGACACTTACCCAGCGGACTTCATAAGAGATAATCTTATGATTGAAACGAACATCATTGATAGTGCATATAAGAATGGAGTTAAGAAGTTGCTCTTCTTGGGTAGTTCTTGCGTGTATCCAAAGGATTGCACTCAGCCGATAAAAGAGGAGTATCTTCTTACTGGAAGCCTTGAGGTGACCAATAAAGCATATGCACTTGCAAAGATCGCTGGAATTGTGATGTGTCAGTCTTATGCGAAGCAGTATGGTGCAAATTTCATTTCTGTAATGCCGACGAATTTATATGGTGAGAATGATAACTTTGATCTCACTAGCTCTCATGTGCTCCCAGCAATGATAAGAAAATTTGATGATGCAAAAGAGAGTGGGGAAGGTGAGGTTGTACTTTGGGGAAGTGGTAATCCAATGCGTGAGTTTTTGTATGTGGATGATTTAGCAAATGCCTGTGTTTACTTAATGAATAACTATCATGACAGTGAAATCATAAATATAGGTACAGGGATAGATGTGTCCATAAAAGAACTCGCTTCAATTGTGAAAGATGTAGTAGGGTACGAAGGCGGTGTCACATGGGATAGTACTAAGCCTGATGGCACAATGCGTAAACAGCTTGATGTGTCAAAAATAAATAATCTTGGCTGGAAACACAGTACGGATCTTCGTGATGGTGTAAAAAAGGTTTACGATTGGTATAAAAATAATAAGAATAAGTAATATGATAAAAGTTTTATTAAAAGGTGGCCTCGGGAATCAGATGTTTCAGTACGCACTTGGCAGAGTACTTTCGATTTCAAACAACACTGATCTTGAATTAGATACAAGTTATCTTGATCTTGAAATAAAGAATGTAACTAAAAGAGGTTACGATCTAGATGTTTTTGGTGTTGAAATAAATTATATAGAAAATAATACACCATTCATTTTTAAAACTTTTAAAAATAAGACCCTTACAAATTTATTCTTGATGATTCGAAAAGTATTTAAAGTTAAGGGTCAAGAATTAAGTTATAGTTTTAATCCAGAAATTTTAAATATTGGTAGGGATGCGTATCTTTCTGGTTATTTTCAGAGTTACAAGTATTTTGAAAAGTATAAAGATCAGATCATTAAAGATTTTACTTTTAAAAATATTCCAAATAATATAGAGGTCCTTGGTGGAGAAATTTCAAATACAAATTCTGTTTGTGTGCACGTAAGAAGAGGAGATTATGTGGGTAATAAACTGCATGAAGTAGTAGATCGAGACTATTATAAAAATGGCATCGATATAATTTCACAAAAAGCAAAAATTGAAAAGATTTATGTATTTTCAGATGATATAGCTTGGTGTGAGCAGAACTTAAAGTTTAATTTCGAAACAATCTTTGTGGGGGAAGAGTATGCTGGATTTAAGAATTCTGGGCATATGTATTTGATGTCGCAGTGTAGGAATTTTATCATTGCAAACAGCTCATTTTCTTGGTGGGCTGCATGGCTTGCACCAAGGCAAGATAAGATGGTAATTTGCCCAAATAATTGGTTCGCAGACAGCTCGATTAATAGCCTAGATTTAATCCCAGAGACCTGGGTAAGGATATAATATGGATAAGCTAGTTTCTATTATAATGCCCACGTACAATGGCTCTAAATGGCTCAAAAATGCCATTTTAAGCATACAAAACCAGTCTTATCAGCATTGGGAGCTTATTGTGGTGGATGATGGTTCAAAAGACAATACAGCCCAAATCATAGGAGACTTAATGAAAAATGAGCCTAGGATTAGATACTTTAAGAATGAGCATAATTTAGGTATTCAGAAGACTCTAAATCGCGGCATAAAGGAGTCTAAAGGAGATTATATTGCAAGGCTAGATGATGATGATAGCTGGCCTGATACGGATAAATTACAAAAACAACTTAACTTTTTAAGTGGAAACTTAGATTATGTTTTGGTGGGTACTGGTGTGGTTATGGTTAACGAAGAAGGTAAAGAACTTTTTAGATATTTGCTTCCAGAAAAAGATGATGTGGTCCGACGCAAATTACTTAGCAAGAACTGCTTTGCACATTCAAGTGTAATGTTTAGGAAGAGTGCAGTAGAAAAATTTGGTGGCTATGGTGAAGGTGAAGATGTAAAACATTTTGAAGATTATGATTTATGGATGAAGCTAGGTACTGTTGGTAAATTTGCTAATCTTCCTATTTATGGCCTTGCTTATAGAATGAGAGAGGGGAGTTTAAGTGCCATAAATAGACTTTATGTTTTTAAGAAATTATTAAAGCATATTCGTAAATATAAAAAATCATATCCTAGATATTTTATGGCTCTCATAAGAGCTTACACTAGATATGCTCTTTATAGTATATATATGAAAATACCAAAAAAGTTTTCTTTAGGTAAGATTATAAAGTTTTATAAAGAGAACTAATTATTTAAATAAGTTTTTGTATTTTTCTTTATTTTGAATCAAATACTTAGGCAATTCTAATTCATTGATATGAAATTTGAAATTTCTACCTAGGTAATCTCTTTCACCGAATCTTTTTTCTAAATTTTCTTGAACTTCTGGTGTATTATAACTCTTTTCCGTGTAAGAGTCATTTAATTTACGACGTACTTCGTCGAGCCCACCTATGCTGGTAAAATGCCAACCACCGTTTGATAAATATACGTAATCTGTTTTACTTTCTGTTCTGATATCATTAAGACACTTATCTTTGATATTTTTATATTTTGTTACTATGGTTCCAGCCCAAGGCTCACTTGATCTATTATTTAAGAAGTACGAGTAAACTATTTGTTTTAATTTAAATATATTATCCTTTGAATAATCTATGACTGTTTCAGGATTCCATATCTCATCCACGTCACCTATATAGCAAATATCATCATTTGATAAGTGGGTGAGGGCTTTTTTAATACTTTCTTTTTGATAAAATTCACGTCTCCAATGTTCAGGGCCATTTTTGGGTACATTGGAATTATTATCTGCAAGATTGCAAATTTCTTTGTCGTTCGGATAATCATCAATAACATAGTATTTAATTTTATGAAGGAATGGTACGAATCTTTCTTTGTGTAATTCAAAATATAACGTTTTCTTCAAACCAGAAAATGTGGTGGGTGCTTCAACAATAATGAACTCATCTACAAATTCATTTAAAATATTTAAACGTATTTCTAGGATGTCCAATTCACCATTGTAAGTAAAGATGTCATAAATTCTTATGTTTTTTCGATACTTAGCGATTTCCTCTTTGTTTAACCATAGTTTCTTAATCTGTCCCTCAGATTTTTTTCTAAGTAAGTCTAGAGCTGTACGAATAATACTTTTTAAATAATCCACTAAAGATTTGATATTATTTTTTGTATTTTGTGATAATGATCGTGATATCTTACTGTATAAAATAGTAAATATATTAAAAGAACTTTTGTATGATTTAAGATCATAAATTTCTCCGGTAGTAATTTCGTTTGAAGTATGGTGATTGTTTGTAATTAGGTACTTTTTAAATTCTTCCTTGCAAGATTCCGAATCATATATAATTCCATTTTTATCTAAATAACTCCATCCATTAACTATGTTGTATCCACAAGACCAATATCCATCAGAAATATTATGCCTTGCCCAGTACTTAGGTGCTATTACTTTTTTTACTTTTTCATTTAGCCAAGTAGGGAAGAATGCAAAACTCGAATTAGATAGTATTATATAGTGCGCATTGTTTATGATTGAATAGTCGCTCCCTATTGATTTATGTGTGATTTCAAAATCTGGGAAGAATTTTCTTGCAGTTTTAGTGTCATCCGTCACTACGACAAATTTCATTTCCGGATTTATCCCTCTCATTATATTTGTCGCATCATCCCAGTATTTTTGTTTTAGGAATAATTCTTCGAATCTTACATATTCTCCACCTCTGAAATTAATAATACAAATATTATCTTTTGAGTATTCTTCAGTTTTATAGACATCTTTAATGTTAAGCCAATTACGGATCTCACTTTTTCTATGAGAAATATATTCTTCGTCCTGCATTAATCCGTCGATCTTTGTGTTGTCTGGGACTTTAGTTAAATTTATGTCAAAAGTTCTTATATCAGAGCCATTTATGTGGAACATACCTTTCTCATTGTAGTAATGAGAAATACCATGTGGCAATTTGGTAGCGGGTCCTCCTTCGGGGCCTTTACCACCGATTACTTTCCTCCCGAAATCAAGATTCATAAAATCAAGACACTTAAAATTTTCGGGATGCATTATCCCAAAATCGTAACCTCTATCTAAGGCAATTACCCTTGTTGTTACATAACAAAAAAGTTGATTACCTAATCCTTGCCCTTTGTATATTTCAGTAATTAACATAAATTATGACCAAATATAATATAGTGATCTTTCTATTATCTGTGCCTCTCCAGGGTAAACAGCCCAATCTAAGAAACTCCTCAATTTTATATAATATTCTTTTGGGTGCTTCAGGATATTTTCTTTTGGAACAATATAATTTGAACCAGGTGCAAATTTCAAATATAATTTATATTTGATTCCTAGGAATTTTATCAATTCCTCTTTTCTTTTTGCTGGGTGACTCTTTAAGTACCAATAGTTATTTAATTCGTAATATAAGTCATTTATATAGAAACAAATAGGGAAGCGTGTCTTGTGTTTAAATGACAGTATAGGAGTAAATGTTTTATTATCTTTTATTAAATCAAATTCTTCCTTTGTAATATATTTAAATATATTTGCTTTTGTGTACACTGCTACATCAGGAAGATTGTCATAATTATCAATAATATATGTAAACTTGTCATAGATATCTGAACCAATATTAGGTACCACAATAGATCCTTCTATTGGAGCGTCACTTCTGTCATATAATACAAAATCATTGGTGTAATCCTTTAACCAAGCTATATCATGATTGTATCTACTTAGAATATATTTCATAAAATTTACTTCTAATTATTTTTGAAATCATTTTTCTTATTGAAAACCCACCCTTTTTCCCTTCGAAATTTGGATATTTAGCATTTTCTCCAATCGTCTTGTGGTAAATAAAAGTTTTAATTCCTTTGTTCTCTGGAAGAGGCATTTCTCTTCCAAATTTTACAGCTACTTCAAATGGTGCAAACTTGCAGCCATTCTCTTCAAATATGTGTCTCATATTCACACATATATACCCATCTTCATTGTAAAAACCATGAAATGGCTTCCACTCCATCCCAATTTTTTTTGGTAATTGTAAAAGCTTTTTTGATCGCAACGATACACTGTTTCCGACTCTTTGAATTTTTCCATTTATATCTCGAAAAGAAAAATCGTCTTTAGGTACAGGAAAAGGTGAACCAATATAATCGCAATTTAGCCACTCATCATTCCACATTTGGGGTTCGCCCACACCACCGTCGCCGTGGACTAGTAATGCAAAATCTGTTTCAATATAATCACCTAAATCATACACAACAGCTCTATTCCATTCATTTATGTTGTTTGTGTCTACTATTATATTTTTTATAGCACCAAACTCGATTTCTCTTGAGCTAAAATCAAGCATTTTTTGGTGAACTTCTTTATATTTTTCTGATCCAAACGTGCAAAGTGTTACATTTGGTAATTTAATTTTATTCATAATCTTTTGGTATTATTACACCAGTTTGTTTGATGTAATCCTCTACTGAATTTGGTTCCACATCTGGTCTTGTTCTTTTTGCAAGTTCAAACATTGTTTTTCTTCCAGTCCCCAAGTATTCAGTGCCGGAAGTTTTTTTATCCCAGTTTTTAACTCTGTCTGCTAGTAGTTTTGCAATTACATCCACATAGTCACCTTGTGTGTATTGATCGATATATGCTTTGTCAAAAGGGAATGGGGTTGGTTTGAATAGTGTCCTTATAATTAAATGATTTGGATGAGTTTTTACTATTTCTTCACCTAATAATTTAGTAAGAGCATAAACACTAACTGGGTTTTTCGCATACTCAGTAGAGATGTATATAAAAGGCACATCTTTATATGTCCTTACAAGATTAAATGTTCCGTAAGTATTTACTTGGAAGCATTTTTCAGCCTCTTCAGATTCAGCCTTTCGTACATCAGTATATGCACCTATGTGTAGAATTAAATTATAATCACCCTTATTTATCTTTTTAGTAAAATCTAAATCAGCACTACCCATATAATCACCATTTAGATGCTTTTTTAGTTCTGTGCCAAGTTTTCCTGTACCGCCAGTGATTAAAATTTTATTTTGCATAAAACTCTTTAACTTTAGAAATTATTAAATTAACGTCTTCATCTGTAAGTGCGTTATGTACAGGAAGTGATAATAATTTCAACCATACTTTATCTGTGACTGGTAATTCTCTTTTCACTGCCTTTTTCCAGTATGTCATCTCAGAAAGAGGTTTGAAGTGAACAGATGTTGCTATACCATTATCAGCTAAAAATTCTCCAAGTTCATTACGATTTTCACACTTCATTGTGTAGTATTGTACTGTATGAGAATGCATAGGAATTTCAATCTCAGGCATATCTTTAAAAGCCTCATTATACATTTCCTCAATCTTTCTGCGACGTGCATTTGTTTCTTCGAGTCTTCTTAGCTGACCTAATCCTACTACTGCTTGAACATCAGTCATGTATGCTTTAATGCCTTGTGATTGAGTTATATCATAATCCCAAGTGTATTTCTTTTGGTCTACTCGATCGTAAGTAGATTTTTCTACTCCAAGCCAAGTCAGAGTGCGTAACTTTTTGTAAATGTTTTCATCATTTGTGGTTATAGCACCACCATCCCACATTGGCATACTTTTAACTGCTTGGAAACTCCAAATAGTTATATCAGCAAATTCACCTGCACCTGGTGTGTACATAGCGTGAGCTGCATCTTCTATAATTAGACCTTTAAATTTTTCTCTTAAACCTTTCACATCTGCAAGTCTTCCGTGGGAGTCAACTGTAATTATTGCTTTGGTTTCAGGAGTAATTACTACACTTTTTGGATCAAGACATAAAGTGTTTTCATCGATATCTGCAAATGTAACATCCATATCATTCCATTCGCCTACAATAGCATCGGAAACGAAAGTCATCGGTGTGGTAATTAATTCACCACCTTTAATGTTGTAAACTTTTAAACATAGATCTAGTGCTGAAGTGCCGGAGTTCATCCCCACACAATATTTAGCACCTACATGCTCGGCGAATTTCTTTTCAAACTCTTGAGTTTTAGGTCCGAAACCCCACCAGCCACTATCTAGGACTTCTAGTAATTCCTTCTTTGTTTGCTCGTCTATTGTAGGTCTTAGTACTGGTATCATATGTTTATATTATTAAATCAATTAATATAGACATTTTACCATAACTAAAGCTTGAATAATAGGCTACTTATATGTTTAAAAGCTATGTAAAAATGTTCCTTTATTTTCTTAAAATTTGATAGTTTTCGTGTTACTTGGTGGCTACCTGTGCCTATTATGATATTGATTTCATTTAGTATTGTTGGTTCACCAAATTTTTCATAAAGTCTTGCATAATAATCACAATCAAGTACCCAGGTCATATTTTCATCGAAAAATAATATGTTTTCATTTTTGATCGACAATATAGAAGGGGAGCCAATAGTGTTCTTACCAAAAATTATTTTTTTATTATATCTAGGGAAGTGGGGATTGATAACTCCGTTTCCATTATTGTGTGCGCAACCGGTAACAAGCCAGTGCCCCTTGAAGTTCTCTATGATCCTTTCTAGAGATTTTTCGTCGGCGAAATAGTCATCCATAAATAGTATTTTAATTATTTCACCTGTAGCGTTCTTCATGGCTTCGTTTGTGTTTGGGGCCATTCCAATTTTAGGATTTCTAATATATTTAATTGGTAGTGAAGAATAGGTAGGGTCTTTTGTACACAAATCTTCTACTTCATTATTTTTCGAATTATCAGAAATAACAATTTCAAAATCTTTGAAAGTTTGTAGTTTAATCATATCCAAATTACGTCTAAGCATAAAAATACCCTGGCCGTTCATTTCATATGTGGGAATACAAATACTTATTTTCATTTGGTCTATTAAAATTATATATTTTCTAGTAATCTCTTAAGAGCATTTTTTTTATTGATCACATATTCTTCTGTGTACCAAGGGCACCAATTACTAGATTTAAAATGGAAAATAAAATCCTTTCCATCTTTTGATATGAAATCAATATTGTATGGAGTAGGGAAATTGTGCTCCTTCATTATCTTGATAATGTTATTGTATTTATTTTTTAAAATTATAAAATCATCATTTGGTGTGAAATTATCATTTCCTTTAAATATAATTCCGTCTTGATTAAATTTAATAATACAATTACCATTTAGGTTTGTTTCAATAATACCACCCTTAATGTCCTGCAGGTTGTGCAATTCTAGTAGCTGCTGTGAGTAGCGATTATCGTTTACTAGCAGGCAACTTTGTCCGAAAGTATCGGTATTTTTAATTATTCCAGGCATAAAATTCAAATCAAATTTCACCTTCTTTGTGTTTATACCAAATACACCACTCCACATTGTTTTGCGGGGTAGGTAAGTGGGTACATATACTAGGTCTTTATTTTTAAGCATTTCATTTATATTTATATCACCAATAAAAAACATATCGCTGTCAATTTTGAAATATGGTTCACCCATCTTTTTTAAATGTTTATATGATTCATTGAGCGCACGACCTGCAATTTTCGAAGGGTTTGACCATAGGTACATTACTTTTATTCTTATACATCTAATCCCTAGTTCTTCGCAAACTTTTTCAATTTTAGTTGCTTGCTCTTTAGTTTTCGCATTGTTAAATACTATGTATTCATAATCACCTTTTACATGCTTCAGAATGCTCTTGTATTGTAGGTATATAAAATCTTCATTCCGGTCGAATATTGTTATTATTTTCATATTATTTATTATTGCTTTGTTTTAGTAAAATTTCTTTCCACCATTTTTCGTTATTTATATACCAGTCTATTGTATTCTTAATACCTTCTTCGAATGTGACTGTCGGCACCCATCCAAGTTCCTTAGTTATTTTCGAATGATCCATTGCGTAGCGCATATCATGACCTTTTCTATCTTCCACAAAATTTTTTAGCTCCAGTGATTTATTTAGAGAGCCTAAAACAGTTTCAGATATTTCAATTCCATTCTTTTCTGAATCACCACCGATGCAGTACGTCTCTCCAATTTTACCTTTATGAATTATAAGATCAATAGCCGCGCAATGATCCACGACATACAAATAATCTCTTACGGCTTTACCCTCACCGTATATTGGTAATTTATTATTATTAATTGCATTTAATATAAATAATGGAATTATTTTTTCTGGAAATTGGTATGGACCATAATTATTCGTGCAGTTTGAGATTGTGGCAGGGAAGTTATATGTTTCTATAAATGCTCTTACTAAATGGTCTGAACCTGCCTTTGATGCTGAGTAAGGTGAGCGAGGTGCATAAGGAGTATTTTCATTAAATTTAATTTCCTTACTCTCTAGTGGTAATGTGCCGAAAACTTCATCTGTTGATACATGGTGGAATCTTTTAATATTTAATTCTTTGGCTACTTCGAGTAATATCTCTGTACCTATTACATTTGTTCTTACGAAAATCGCTGGGTCTTTTATGGAATTGTCTACATGTGACTCTGCAGCGAAGTGGACCACCATATCGCAATCTTTCATAGCTTTTGTAACAATTTCTCTGTCACATATGTCACCCTTGATGAAGGTGTAATTAGGGTTACTTTCAACACTCTTTAAGTTATCTAAGTTTCCAGCGTAAGTAAGCAGGTCCAGATTATTTATTTTATAGTCTGGATATTTCTGCATCATATAAATTATAAAGTTTGAACCTATAAAGCCAGCTCCACCAGTTACTAAAATTTTCATATTTTATTCGAAGTTAACATCACTATCTTTTAAAAATGGCGCATTCAAATCCTTTTCTGAAAGTATAGGGTTTTCTATACCCCAATCAATAGATATATCTTTATCATCGAAGCGTATACTCCTATCGTGATCCTTACTGTAGTGATTATCTACTTTGTAATGGAATTCAGAATTGTCTTCAAGTAGCATAAATCCATGCGCAAAACCTTTTGGGATTAAAATTTGCTTTTTGTTTGCTTCAGATAATTCTACCGCTATCCACTCTTTATATGTTTTAGAGTTTTTTCTTAGATCTACTACCACATCGAGCACTGCACCTTTTGTGCATCTTACAAGTTTGGATTGAGCAAAAGGTTCATTTTGGAAATGCATGCCTCGTAGTGTACCCTTTTTATGGCTAAAAGAGTGATTGTCTTGAATGAAGTCGATATCAATATTTAAATCTTTAAAATTCTTTTTATTGTAAACCTCGGTAAACCAGCCACGACTGTCTGTAAAAACATCTGGTTCAATAATTAAAACACCACTTAATTTTGTTTCAATTATTTTCATATTAATAAAAGTATTTGATGTTACCACTAATTACCCTCTGTAAGTATTTAGCATATACAGATTTGCCGTATTTTTTTATCACATTTAAAATATCTTCTTTTGAAATCCAACCATTTGTATACGCGATCTCCTCAAGGACAGCAATTTTTGTATTTTGTCTACCTTCTATAACTTTTACGAATTCACTGGCTTCCATCAGAGTATCAATGGTTCCAGTATCTAGCCATGCAAAGCCACGCCCTAGAAGCTTGATATCTAGTGAATTTTTTTCCAAATATTTTTGATTTATACTTGTAATCTCAAGTTCACCTCTCTCGCTCGGCTTCACTTCTTTTGCAAATTTTACAACTCTATTGTCATAGAAATAAAGTCCAGTTACTGCATAATTTGATTTAGGTTCTTTTGGTTTTTCCTCAATTGATTTTACTTTATTTTTCTTATCAAACTCTACCACTCCAAATCTTTCTGGGTCATTCACATAATACCCAAATATAGTTGCACCAGCTTTGCTATCCTTTGCATCACGAAGTAGTTTAATTAGTCCGTTTCCATAGAATATATTGTCGCCAAGTATCATTGCTACATTGTCTTTGCCTATGAATTTCTCACCGATTATAAAGGCTTGTGCGAGTCCATCTGGGTGGGGCTGCTCTGCATAAGTTAATTTTAGGCCAAGACTTTTTCCATCTCCAAAAAGCTTTTTGAAATTAGGCAGATATTCAGGTGTAGAGATTATGAGTATTTCTCGTATGCCTGCAAGCATTAATATGGACAAAGGATAAAATATCATGGGTTTATCATGAATAGGAAGCAATTGCTTATTTATAGCCATTGTAAGAGGGTAGAGCCTTGTCCCACTGCCACCTGCGAGTATTATTCCTTTAGTTTTCTTTGTCATTTTAATAAAATTATTAGTCTGATTTACCTGAAAATAGTAACATAAAATATATGTTTTATCAATCCTTATTCTTTTAGTATATTTGTAACTTTTAATATACTGTCTTCTTTTGCTATAAGTAGAATTATAAAATAAATTG
>CALRFQ010000009.1 GCA_943356675.1 Candidatus Nomurabacteria bacterium | reverse complement strand
TTTAATCACTACCTCCTATGTGGACTAATATTTGGTAATCTTCCGCTCGTTAATAATGCGTGAAGGGATAAATAAAATATTAAGTGTATTAGTAATGAAATAATAAAACCATAAGAACCAAAGGATTGAGCAGATGCAAAAATAATTCCACCAACAAGCGAACCACCGATAAAAATAAGAGAGAAGCTCTTTGGTATAAAAAGGAGCACTGGTATATGCAGAAAGAAAAATACTAAGCCAAACATAGCTGGAGCAAATCCAAAAGTAAGCAACCCCCCAAGGAAGCAGAATTGTTGAAAAAGAATTTCGAAGAATTTAGGAATTTGATAAAGAAATCTCTCTTTTCTTGAATTGTAATAGTCTTTTTTAAATAACCTTGGAATTAATATCCATATAACAAAAAACAAAACAAAGAATGCGAGCACAGATTTTATATCAATAAAATATAGTGCAAAAAAATCCTTATAAACCGCACACACGATAAATATTGAAAAAATATAAAATAGTGAATGTTGCCAAGAATATTCGTGATAATTAATTTTGTGTTTTTTGAATAGATAATTAGGAAGACCCATAAAGAATCCCCATAATACTATCCAAATTGTAATCCATTCAATCATAAATTATTTTAAATATTCTTTATAAGACTTAATTTCTAAATCACTTATATCATAATGGGATAGTGCTTTCACAAATGCGCGGGCGAGGTGAAGGTCGGTAAAGAGTGGAATCTGATTGTCTACGGATGCACGGCGGATGCGGAATCCGTCTGTGCCCCTTTGCTTTGCCTTCGTCACAGTAGCCTTCGGCTCACTTAAGTTTACCACAAAGGAAACTTGTTTCTTTTCTATAATATTTATCACATTTGGTGTAGCCTCATATGCCTTCCTTACAACTTCTGCATCTACGCCATGACTATTGAAAAATTCAGCAGTAGAATCCGTAGCATAAATTTTATAACCAAGCTTAGTAATTTGCTTCGCAGCTTCAAGGAACTTGGCTTTATTCACAGCACCACCTAGTGAGAATAACACTGCCTTTTTATTGAAATCAAATTTATTCGCAGAAAGAATTGATTTAAGAAGTGCTTCATCATAATCCTTACCGAAACAGGCCACCTCACCTGTCGAAGACATTTCCACTCTTAGGACCGGGTCCGCACCAAGTAAGCGTGAGAATGAGAATTGTGAGCTCTTTACCACCACACTTTTCGGGTATACGAAGTTGTGCACTTTGGCTTTCCCTAGGAAGCTATCCACAGCGATTTCTGGGAAGTTTGCATCCATAGCTTTCGAAAGCAGTGGGAATGTGCGACTAGCACGCACATTCACCTCAATCACAAATGGGCGATTATCTTTCACAAGGAATTGAATATTGAAGGGTCCTGTAATGTGAAGCTCTTCTGCAATCTTTTTCGAAATTTGTCTGAGCTGGTACTCTGTGGATGCATACACACGCTGAGTCGGATACACTATCGTCGCATCTCCGGAATGCACACCAGCATTCTCAACGTGCTCGGAAATACCATAAATCATAAGCTCACCTTTTTGTGCCACTGCATCGAATTCTAATTCCTTTGCATTCTCCATATATTTAGAAATCGTCACTGGGTATTCAGGAGAGAGCACAGCAGCTTTCGAAACGAAGTCATTTAATTCAGACTCGTTGTAGCACACACGCATAGCAGCACCTGATAGCACATATGATGGGCGCACTAGAACTGGGTAGCCTTCTTTATCTGCGAATTTCTCAGCACCTTCTTTATTTGCGAAGCTCTGCCACTTCGGCTGAGCAATATTTAATTTATCTAGAAGTGCAGAGAATTTGTTACGGTCTTCAGCTCTATCGATGTCTTCTGCTTTCGTGCCAAGGATATTGAATCCTTCACGTGCTATTTTCTGTGCTAAGTTATTTGGCCTCTGTCCTCCCACAGAAATAATCACGCCGTATGCTTTTTCAAATTCGTAAATATCAGCGACTGTTTCAAAAGAAATATTTTCAAAATAAAGTCGGTCAGACATATCATAATCCGTGGAGACTGTCTCAGGATTGCAGTTCACGATTATGGATTTCTTTTTATGGCGCTTCAGTGCCATCGCCGCATACACACAAGACCAATCGAACTCCACAGATGAGCCTATGTGATACGGTCCCGATCCAAGCACAGCCACAGCACTACTACCCAGCGGCAATACATCGTGGTGGAAACCATGATATGTGAGATATAGGTAATTCGTCTTGGCTGGCACTTCACCAGCTAGAGTGTCGATCTTAAACACATAAGGCCTTACGTTTAATTTCTTGCGAGTCTTGCGAATTTCAAATTCAGTCTTCCCTATTAATTTCCCAATTTTCTTATCAGAAAATCCAGCTTGTTTTAATTCAAGCATTTTCTCTTTATCTAATTTTTTACTTTTTACAAAGTCCTTTTCAATTTTTACAATATTTAATAACCGAGACAAGAACCATGGATCCACACCTGTCTTCTTATAAAGCTCAGCCACACTCACACCTTTCATAAGGCTAGCTGTAATTGCAAAAATTCTTTTTGGAGTTGGCACATCTGTGAAATGCTCAAGTTCTTCTTTCGTAAATCCATTGTCAGTCACGGATTCGATACTTCCGCTCTGCATACGAATAGCTTTCTGGAGAGTCTCCTCGAAGTTTCTCCCAATAGCCATCACCTCACCGACGGACTTCATAGCACTACCAATCTTCTCATTTGCACCTTTAAATTTCTCAAGATCCCAGCGTGGCATCTTCACCACCACGTAGTCGAGTGCTGGCTCAAAGAAGCTCTGAGTAACTTCAGTAATTTTATTTTTAATTTCAAGCAAGCTGTATCCAAGTGCGAGCTTCGCCGCTACATACGCAAGTGGATAGCCTGTCGCTTTTGAAGCAAGAGCCGATGAGCGTGAGAGTCGTGCATTCACTTCAATCACATAGTATTCAAGCTCGCCATTCTTTGGATTTGGAGAGACGGCATACTGTACATTACATTCACCCACAATATTCAAACTCTTCACAATTTTAATACTTGCTTCGCGTAGTCCGTGATATTCAGCATTTGAAAGAGTCTGTGACGGTGCTATCACAATAGAATCTCCAGTATGAATTCCAAGCGGGTCGAAGTTCTCCATGTTGCAAACTGTAATAGTATTGTCATAGGCATCACGAACTACTTCGTATTCTATTTCTTTAAAGTGGTGCAAATACTTTTCAATAAGAACTTGTGGCGACACAGCGAGAGCTGCATCCACGATAGAGTGGAGTTCTTTATCATTGTAAGCCACACCAGAATTTTGCCCGCCGAGAGCAAATGCTGCGCGAATCATAAGTGGGTAGCCGATAGAGCTCGCAATCTTCTCTGCTTCCTTCATAGTGGTTGCAGAACCAGATGGTGGCACGGGAATATCGATACTCTTTAAATGGTCCGCGAAAAGCTGGCGGTCCTCTGTGAGCTCAATAGATGCTACAGGTGAGCCTAGGACTTTTACATTATATTTTTTAAGTATTCCTTTTGACTGCAAGATCAGGCCGCAGTTAAGCGCTGTCTGCCCACCAAAGGAAAGCATAATACCATCTGGCCTCTCTTTCGCAATTACTTTCTCTACGAAGTAGTCATTGACCGGCAAGAAATACACTTCATCAGCCAAATCTTTTGAAGTTTGGAAAGTCGCGATATTTGGATTGACTAGTATAACTTTTATTTTCTCTTCCTTCAGTGCCTTGATGGCTTGAGAGCCAGAATAATCAAACTCCCCAGCCTCACCAATCTTGAGTGCGCCAGAACCGAGAACTAATATTTTTTTGTATTTAGTCCCGTTAGAAGCAGGTCGCGGTCTTTTATTTTCTTTATTTACTTTTTTTGTTTTATTATTTTTCATAAAATTATTTATTATTTTTTGTGACCGCGGCTTCTAACGGGATTCCAGCTTTTTTTAAGAAATAATCAAATATCCAATCCGTATCGACGGGACCTGGCGCACTCTCTGGGTGGAACTGCACCGACATGAATGGAAACTTCTCATGGATGATTCCTTCATTTGTATTATCATTCGCATTGTAGAACCATTCCTTAAATCCTTTTGGGATTTTCTTCACTGCATAGCCGTGGTTCTGTGTGGTGAGGTAGCATTTATTTGTGCCAGTAAGCACACATGGCTGATTCTGACTCCTGTGACCGAACTTCAATTTGTATGTAGAGCCTCCCATAGCTAGAGCGAGAATTTGATTACCCAAACAAATTCCAAGTGTTGGAATTTTCTTCGCAATAATTTTCTTTACATTCGCAATTGTCTCCTTTACTTTCGTCGGATCACCGGGGCCGTTTGAGATAAGCACTGCATCGAATTTAAAATCGAGCTTCATTACGTCTGTATCGAAAGGTACTACCACAACTTTAATTCCTCGAGCGAGTAACCTACGGACCATATTCCTTTTCTCTCCGCAATCGATCACTACTATAGTGTGTTTACCCTCTCCGTAAGTTTTGATTTCTTTTGTACTCACCTCCCTAGAAAGATTACGTTTGTTTGGATCCTCAAAATTTATTTTATTTTTTCCGGCGATAATCTTTCCGAGCATTGCGCCACCATCGCGGAGCTTCTCTGTAATTGCACGAGTGTCCTTCACCTCCAGCGCTGGAATGCCTTCTTCCTTTAGCCAATCGGAAAGTGACTTTTCACTGTCGTGGTGTGACGGAGTGTCGTTGTAAGTGGATACTATAAGCCCTGCGACTTGTATATGGTCTGACTCCCATTTATCTTTACTTGGCACACCGTAATTGCCAACTATCGGGAAAGTAAGGACAAGTATCTGTCCACGGAAAGATGGATCAGTGAGCGCTTCTGGGTAGCCCACCATTCCTGTAGCAAAGACTACTTCACCGGAAATTGATTTATTTGCTCCGAAGCTTTTACCTTCGAACACAGTGCCGTCTTTAAAAATTAATTTGTTTTTATTTATTTTCATACAGTTCCTGTCCCGTATTCAGCTTTGCTGTAATATGGGATGCCTTTTATTATTGTCATACTTACACTCCCAACGAACTCTATTCCATCAAATGGCGTCCACCCGCATTTCGTTTTAATATTCTTACCTTCTATGAGTAACTTCTTATTCATATCTATTACAGTGAGAGACCCCACGAAACCTTCTTTTATCTCTCCGTATTTATTCTCTATAAATTCATTTATGAACTTGGCGGGATTTTCAGCGCACACCCTACTTATATCTTGCGGGCTAAATCCATGCTCATCCATTAGCCACACTGCTATGGAACCGTATGTATCGAGAAGTGGTAGCCCTGATATTCCCTTCTCTTTCTCTTCTATAGTGTGAGGTGCATGATCCGTCGCTAGGTAATCTATCCCGCCGTGCTTAAGAGCGCCAATAAGTGCGAGGCGATTTTCTTTCGTCTGTCTGATTGGCGGATTCACTTGGAAAAAGTTGCGACTCTCTTCAGTAAACATACTCTCGTCGAAGAATAAATGATGCGGTGTTACTTCCACAGTCACATTCACGCCCATCTTTTTCGCATCGACTATTTTCATCACACCTTCCATGGTCGATACATGGCAAATTCTTCCGACTAAATTATATTTCTTTATTAGTTCTAATGCGTATTCCACTGCAAGAATTTCTGCTCTTGGTGGGCGCTTTTCTCCGTGAGTGTGAGCACTGTCGCATTCTTCAAGCACTTTCGGATCTTCACAGTGGAAGCTCACAGACTCTCCAACATAACGAGAGAGTGCAGTATCGAGCGCCTCGTGTGTAGTGAAAAATAAATCACCAATAGAATGACCCATGAAAACTTTGTATGGAACAAGTTTCTCAAGTGGATTTGTCTGTGAACCAATACCTGCGTATAAAATTATTTCTACTTTTGATTTCTCAGTCAGTTTCTTTTTCACATCATAACTTGCATCATCCACCGGTGGCACTGGATTGTTTGGCATTTCTGCGAAAGCTACCACCCCGCCATTTATCGCAGCCTCACTCGCCGATAGGAAATCCTCTTTGTAATCTTGCTTGTGGCTCGCGTCTTCTCTTGCATGCACGTGGAGATCTATAAATCCAGGGAAAATTAATTCTTCTTTTAGTAACACATCCGCAACTCCAGTAGGCTCTCCAACTTTCACAATGAGTCCAGAAATCTCATCAATCTCCACGCGAGCGCGTTTTTGACCGTCCTTATTAACGATAAGTCCTTCTATTGTAAACATATAATTAGTGGCTTAGGTGAATAAAATAAAATCCCCATAAATGGGGATTTTATAATAGAAAAATAAAAAAACTTGTTTGCCTGTTCAGTATAGTTTTTTATCTTTGTATACATTAGGTAAGATTATAGCATACCCTATAAATTCTGCAAAAGTGCTTATCATATATAAAATAACCGCCTTTTTGTTTCCAAATTAGCGGTTATACTGTACTTTTAATTAGAATAATTAAGGAAAAGGCAAAACTGTTTCCTCTTCATTCAACCATTTCAAAATTCCATCGGAACATTGACTTACGACTGCAAATGCAGCTTTTGATGATTCATCATTTTGTGCAAGTATTTTGGTACTTGCAGGAACTTCATTATCACTAAATCCATCATCTTTGTTTTCAGGCAATTTAATTTCGTTTTGAAGTACTAACTTCTTTGAGATATTAAGTTTCATGATTAAAATAAAATACAATTTTAAGTATTCGTATAAATAATAACACTCAAAATCAACTTACACAATACGCAATTTACAGAAGTCCGACTTCCTTAATTATTCAAGTGTAATCCCTTGAATCGAAGGTTTATCGAAGTTCTTAAGCCAATTCATTATTTCTTTTCTAAATTCAATCTCATCCCCTAATCTGTGCATAATAAAATCTTTTTTTATTAAAGATGGAAAATTTTTCTGGCCAGAATAATCTATATAACTACTCCATCTGTATGAGTCCAAAAATTCAATCGCTTTTTTATAATCTTTTAACTTACCCTCTCTCCACTCAGGAAATTTAAAATCAAGAGGATTGAAGTGTATATAAATTGGTAAATACATCAAATGTGCATCTTCCTCAATATTCACCGATTTAAATCTTCCTTGAAATAATACCCCACTCCGTTCATATTTCTTATTAAAATAATTCGTATACCCAGTTCCTAATTTTCTCATAAATTCTGTAATACCATTCTCTGCCACCTGCCTTACCATCAAATGAAAATGATTATCCATCATACAAAATGCCAATATCTCCACAAGTAATTCACGTGGTTTCCTTTCTATCTTTGGAAGTCCGACTTCCAAAGATTTAGATTTATTTTTAACTAGAAAATTATTCAGATTCAAGGCTGGATTTTTATCATTAAATTCGTATAAATCATGAATAAAACGGAGACGATCTTCGTCATCCATAAAAATATCACGCTTATCTACCCCACGATTGTATACATGATAAATTTCGCCGTTAACTAAGTTTACTTTCCTTAAAGCCATAAATATATTATATAACTTTATCAAATATTTGGAAGTCCGACTTCCAAATATTAAAAATTATGAAGAAAATCCTTAACTACTTTCTCCACTTCTTCACTATTTGAGGTTTCCATAAGAGCAATGCGGAGTTCTTTTGCGCCAGGGAAACCGTGAGCATAAGCTTTGTAATGCTTTTTCATTATGGAGAAATTCTTAAAGTCGCCGAGAAGCTGTTCAAAAAGCTTAGTGTGAATTACTAGGGTTTCTAGTTTATCTTTAAGTGGCACTTCAGAAAGTGTGTAGCGATCAGATCCTTGAAGCTTTTTCATCCATTTTCTTGGCAAGATTTTCGCGAGGAAAATATTCATTTTCTTCGGGCGCTTGGTAACTACTCTGTGATGGTCGAAAATCCAAGGATTACCGAATACTGCGCGGCCTATCATGATACCGTCACATCCAGATTCCTGTGCCAATTGCTTTCCATGAGCCACATCCATCACATCCCCATTTCCTATTATCTTCGTCTTGAGCCCCATACGATCACGGATAGCCACCACATGACGCACATGCTCCCAATGTGCTGGTACTTTCGAAAGTTCTTTACGAGTACGCGCATGAATTGTGAGCGCAGAGATATCTTGCGCGATTAAATGAGGAATCCAAGATTCGATTATCACAGTGTTGTAACCCACGCGAGTCTTCACTGAAACGGGAATATCTTTGCCTGCATCTTTTATTCCATCCTTCGTCGCTTGTATTATATCTTTCGCAATTTCAAAAGTTTTTATCATTGCTGCACCTGCACCCTGCTTCTCTATACTCCTGTCTGGGCAACCCATATTGATATCGATGCCATCGAAACCTAGCTCAGCACAAAGCTTCGCTGCAGTACGCATTTGGTCTACATGTGAAGAGAAAAGTTGCGCCACTATTGGGCGCTCGCTTTCTGTATATTCCAAATCTCTTTTAAGGACTTCCCTCCCTGCACTCGCTAAGCCGTCTGCCGAAACGAATTCCGTCCAGAAAACATCAGGCCCTCCACCCACCTCACCATGGCGCGAACAATCCGCGACAATCCGGCGAAATGCAGGATCTGTCACATCAGCCATTGGTGCCAATGCAAAAAAGGGCTTTGGTAATTTTTCCCAGAAATTATTCATTAAATTTGTATAAAACTTTATTTTTAAATCTTAGGTCAATATAATTTAAATTACTATATTTACTCATTACTTCATCTTTGAATTCTGGTTTATTGAATGCGGATGTGAAATTTGTAAGTATAGTCTGAATATCACTATCTTTGTTAAAAAGAATTTTTGGATTTGAAGTTTTAGTATGCTCCAAATACAATTCATACTGCTTTTCATCATTCATAGTAATTGAAACTGGCTGCAATCCAAGCGAAGACACACCATCTATAAGCATTACTACTTGTTTGAATAAATCTGGTGGAAGAATGAAAGCTCCCATTGGCTTCACACCATCACCAAGTGGCACATAGAATTTGAAATAAACATCACCAGAGAAATACGGTGCTGTATCGAAGATATATCCATCAGTGTTTAAGAAATAACAATCATCACCCAATTTTGTTGAATCAGTTGGAATACTTGATCCACACCAAAGATATGAGCCTGATCTTTCAGAAATAGTTATGAGCAAGCTTCTGAAACCTACACGCTTAATATCAAGCTTTTGAGTACGCTGAAACTTATTTAGAATATCTTCACGAATTTTCGCTTCAGGCAAAATAAATGTATTTGCCTTTTTAAATAAATAAATATAATTTCCAGAAATATCTTCCATGACTAGGTCACCCACAGCTTGTGCATCAATAATGTGAGTGCCTTCTACTTTTATATCTGTTACAACGAATTTTGGGTACTTAGAAAAATATGAAAGTCCAATAACTAGACCAACAAACAAAAAGAAGAATATTACTGCGATAGCATGCTGATGCTTACGCTTCTTACGCAATAGTTCTATCGTGCGAGGAGTTGTAGTTATATCGCGTTTGTCCGCCATATATTTTAAAGGCTAATTTTATCTTTGCCGAAATATTTCTGTAGAACTTCTGGGATTTTAATACTTCCGTCTGCTTGCTGGAAATTCTCTATGAGTGATACGAGAATTCTTGGAGTAGGAATTGCAGTACAGTTGAGTGAGTGAGTGTAGTGCACTTTGCCTTCAGCATCCTTATAGCGAATTCCTAGACGACGAGTTTGAAAATCATGGAAATATGAAGCGGAAGAAATCTCGCGATACTTCTCTTCTTTTGGAACCCAAAGATTTGTGTCGTACATGCGGACCTTACCGAAGCCCATATCACCTGTACATGCATCTACTACTTGGTAAGGAATGCCGAGTGACTCGATAAATTCTTCAGTGTTCTTCTGAACTTCAGCATGATATTTCACAGATTCATCATGGCTTCCTTCACAAAGGATAACTTGTTCGAATTTATAAAATTCGTGCACACGAATTAATCCTTTCACATCTTTCGCATGGCTTCCAGCTTCTAGGCGGTAACAAGGAGAAAATCCGAGCATCTTTATTGGAAGTTTTGCTTTGTCTAAAATTTCATCCATATACATTCCCATAAGTGGCACTTCAGAAGTACCCACGAAATAATTTCCATCTTGTGCTTTATATATATCTGCTTCTCCTTGAGGAATAAAACCACAGCCTAAGAGTGCTTCACGTTTTGTATTTATCGGTGGAAGGATAGGATTGAAACCTTTACTCGACCAATATTCGAGTGCGTAATTCCAAATAGCAAAACAAAGCTTCACACCTTCACCCATTAGGAAATATCCGCGGAAGCCGTGCACTTTCGTGCCGCGCTCAACATCTAGCATTCCTAGAGCAGTCATGATCTCCATATGATCTTTCGGTTCGAATTCAAACTTTGGTTTCTCTCCCCAATCTTTCACTACTACGTTGTCATCTTCAGACTCGCCAAGTGGAGCAGTCGGATCTGGAATATTTGGAACCATAAGCATCATATTCTGCCACTCTACTATTATTTCACGAAGTTTATCTTCTTCACCTTTTAGCTCATCCTTCACAACTTTCATTTCTTCAATGAGTTGCTGACGAACTACGGCGTCCTTCTCAGAACTAATAGTATTGTTCATTTTATTCTGCTCCCCACGAAGGTTTTCCACCTTATTTAGGAGCTCGAGGCGCTTCTCATCGAGTGATAAAAGTGCATCAATATCCACAGATATATGCTTCTTCTCAGCACCAGCCTTTACCACGTCCTTGTTCTCACGTATGAATCGTATGTCTAACATATATATAGTATAGTAAAAAATGTTATAATTTCCAAATATGGAAGACATCGTAAAACTTACGGGTGATCAAATTCCAAAACCACTGCTTGAAATCCCCCAACCACCAAAGCAACTTTATTTGCGAGGAAAATTACCGAGCCCTGATTTAATTTATCTGGCAGTTGTCGGCTCACGCAACTTCACCACATATGGAAAGGAAGCGTGCCAGAAATTAATTGCCGGTCTCAAGGGTTATCCTATCGTCATAGTCTCCGGCCTCGCCATGGGCATCGACACTATCGCCCACCGTGCAGCACTTTCTGCTGGACTCATTACTATGAGCATGCCTGGCTCTGGAATAGACAATAGTGCTATACACCCGAAACAAAATATTAAACTTGCGCAAGAAATCATAGATGCTGGCGGATGCTTACTATGCGAATTTGATCCAAGCTTTCGTGCGACACTATATTCTTTCCCTCAGCGCAATAGATTGATGGCTGGCATTTCGAAAGCTGTGCTCATTATCGAAGCACAAGAAAAGTCCGGCACGCTCATTACTGCACGCATGGCGCTCGATTACAATCGTGATGTACTCGCTGTGCCTGGGCAAATATTTTCCGATAATTCCAAAGGTACAAATAGACTCATTCACCAAGGTGCCACACCTATAACCACGAGCGAAGAACTTCTTATAGCACTGGGATTTGATGTACAGAAAGAGGAAGTAAGTGAAAAAGAAAAATACGCCGACTGCGGAAAGGATGAGATGGTAATGATAAACCTCCTACACGAGCCAATGCCTCGCGACGAGCTCATTCGCGAATCCGGCATGGACACAGCCAAAGCAAACGCCCTACTTTCCATAATGGAAATCAAAGAACTGATTAAAGAAGAATACGGAGAAATAAGGAAAATATAAAATTGACAAATAGTTATACACTGGTATGCTTAACGAAAATCACCCAGTAAACCACAATTAATTACTACCATTATGTACAACATTCTATTGATCGACGCGAACAGCACAGTTCAAAACTGCATGCTAAATGCAGCCCCAAAAATTAGCTGCAATATTACTGCAGTCACCGACACATACTATGATGAAATCCATGCAAGAATTTCATTAAAACTACTTTGTAATAAGTATCGTTTCAATTTTGCATTATTAAATGCCAAACTTTGGAACTACGTTGATGGCACAAAAATTGCAATTGCACTAAAAGATTCAAGAGTTCCCATCGTTGCGTTTTCAGAAAATGAGGAGCTGAATTTAAAACTTGTTGCGCTTGGAGCAGTTGCTTCTATTAATCAAAACAAGATTTTCAAAAGTCGTGGCTTTGATATAGTGAAGCTTTCAAAAGAGATTGATAAATTAAGAGGTGTAATAAAAAAATAATCTCATAAAGATTAGGATTGTGGCTCGATTATTCGGGCCACTTTTTTATTATAAATTTGCAAAAAGATTTAGTTTCGTGTAATACTTAAACACATATGAAACTTTTAATTGTGGAATCACCAAGCAAAGCAAAGACAATTGAGAAATATCTTGATGGCGCTTATACTGTGCGCGCATCTGTGGGCCACATTCGTGATTTACCAAAATCAAATAAAAAAGCTATCGACATCCCCGCTGGTTTCGTGCCTCATTATGAAATCTCAAAAGGTAAAGAAAAGGTAGTGCACGAGCTCCAAGGCCTCGCAGAAAAAGCTACGGAAATAATGCTCGCGACTGACCCGGACCGTGAAGGAGAAGCTATCGCATGGCATATAGAAGAATTATTGAAGGCCGACAAGAAAGTGAAGTCGCCTATTAAGCGTGTGACGTTCCACGAGATCACAAAAGAAGCTGTGGAAGAAGCACTCCTAGAACCTCGCGCAATTGATACGAATTTAAGAAAAGCTCAAGAAGCTCGCCGTGTGCTTGACCGCCTTGTGGGTTATGATCTCTCAGGAATAATCTGGAAGAAAGTCCGCTATGGGCTCTCTGCCGGCCGTGTGCAATCCCCTGCGCTACGCATAATCATGGAACGCGAAAGAGAAATCCGTGCATTTGTGCCTGAGAAGTTCTGGACACTAGAAGGACTTTTCGAAACAAATAAAAAAGATAAAATCACTTTATCTTGTGTGGAAGAGCCTCGTGATGAAAAAGTTGTCGAGAATATTTTAAAGCTCGGCGAAAAAGAAAATTGGATTGTGAAAGATGTGAAAGCAAGTGAGGCGAAGCGCTCACCTCGCGCACCGTTTACTACTTCGACTCTTCAGCAGACGGCTTCATCTCGCCTCGGTTTCTCTCCATCTCGCACAATGCAAGTGGCGCAAAAGCTCTACGAAGCTGGACACATCACGTATATGCGTACAGACTCCACAAATCTTGCTAGTGTTGCTGTCGCACAAATTCTAAAAATCGTGGAGAAAAAGTATGGTAAAGAATACGCCGAAGCTCACACCTACAAAACAAAAAGTAAAAACGCTCAAGAAGCTCACGAAGCTATCCGCCCTACTCACTCCGAGTCCATGAATGAAGGACTTAATGACGAGCAGAAAAGATTGTATCGCCTCATCTGGGAGCGTACTGTATCTTCACAAATGTCTGATGCGAAATTAATGAAGACGAAGATTGTCGCAAATATTGAAAAGGGTGAAATTCCAGATTTCACTGCAAACGGTTCTCGCGTACTCTTCCCCGGCTGGCTCGCTGCCGATACTGAAGCTCGTGGTGAAGATGTGGAGCTACCACTCGTGGAAGTGGGTCAGAAATTAAAATTGCTTGAACTTAAGAGTAATGAGAAGTTTACCGAGCCTCCAAACCGCTATACAGAAGCCGGCCTCGTGAAGGAGCTTGAAGCTCGTGGCATCGGACGTCCGTCCACTTACGCTTCCATTATGCGTACTATAGAAGAGCGCGGATACGTGGAGAAGCAGGGCCGCACACTCTACCCTACAGATACTGGTGATGTAGTTTCATCTTTCCTTGAAAACAATTTCGCAGAATATATTTCCGATACTTTCACAGCAGAGATGGAAGACAAGCTCGATGATATTTCAAATGGTGACCGCGAATACGAAAAGACTTTGAAAGATTTCTATATTCCATTCGTAAAAGATATAAAAGAAAAAGATAAACTCGCAAAAGCCACAAATATGGGAGAAGCTCCAAAGGATATGCTCTGCCCTAAGTGTGGTGGTGAGATGATTATCAAGCTTGCTCGTGGTGGCAAATTCTACTCTTGTGCGAACTACCCAGAGTGTAAAGGCGCTCGCACAATGGAAGGACTCGAGCTCGAAGGCCCAAAAGAAACAGGCGAAATATGCCCACTGTGTGGAGAGAAGAAAGGAAAGAGTGGCGGTGGCAAGCTAGTCGTACGCCAAGGAAAATATGGAGCTTTCGTTTCTTGCTCACGCTATCCAAAGTGTAAATTCATAAAAGAAGACGAGGAGGAAAAGAAAAAGAAAATGACCGACGTTGCCTGCCCTACTTGTAAGAAAGGATTTATGATGGAGCGCCGTGGAAGATTTGGAATATTCTACTCATGTTCAAATTACCCAGACTGTAAGAACGCCATAAAAGCAAAACCTACTGGTAACATCTGCCCATTCTGCGACTCACTTATGATGGAAGGCACAAAGACCATTCCTGAGCGCTGCTCAAATAAAATGTGTAAGAATCACAACCCTCATAAGCTAGACGATAATCTCAAAAACAATAAAAAGAAGAAATAAAGACAAAAATGCTTTGTTCTGATAATATAGAAGTATGTCAGATCCAAACATAGAAGAAATTTTTGCCCTCATACCCAAAGTCACTAACGGAGAGAAAGACTTACTTCAAGGTGCATACAACTTTGCAAAGAAGGCCCACGAAGGGCAGCTTAGAAACAGTGGTGAGCCTTATTTCACTCATGTCTTTCAAACTGCCAAAACTCTCGCCAGCCTCGGCATGGATATCAAGACCGTCATGGCTGGATTCCTGCACGACACTCTTGAAGATACTGAAACAACAGAAGAAGAACTCGAAAAAGAATTCAGTAGTGAAATAGTTACACTTGTAAATGGAGTCACAAAACTCGGTAAATTAAAATACCGCGGAGCAGAGAGGCATCTTGAGAGTTTGCGTAAATTCTTCCTAGCTATTACAGAGGATATAAGAATCCTTATAATTAAACTCGCAGATAGATTACACAATATCCAAACACTCGAATATGTAAAACCGGAAAAGCAAATGCGTATAGCGCTTGAAACTATAGAAATTCACGCTCGTCTTGCGGATCGTATTGGTATGGGTAAACTTAAGGGTGATCTTGAAGATGCAGCATTCCCGTATGCGTATCCGAAAGAGTATGCAGATCTTGAGAAAATTATAAAAGAAAAATCACAGTCCAATAAAAATGATTTGGATGAAGTTTCTGCCCTGCTTCACAAAGAGCTTGAAGCTCAAAAAGTGAAAGTACTAAAAATTGATCAAAGAGAGAAGCATAAGTATAGCCTCTGGTGCAAACTCAAAGCTTATGACATGGATATCAATAAAATCCATGATATTATCGCACTGCGAGTAATTGTAAAATCTGTAGAAGACTGCTACCGCGTGCTCGGCATCGTACATGGCGCTTGGAGGCCGCTACCAGGAAGAATTAAAGATTATATTGCAATACCGAAGCCAAACGGATACAGAAGTTTGCACACTACTATATTCACCGGTAACGGTGGCATCGTAGAAATCCAGATTCGTACTGCGGAAATGCATGAAGAGGCTGCGTATGGTATCGCGGCGCACTTCGTCTACAAGGAGCACGGCAAGAATAAAGATCAATCTGAAAAGAAAAATATGGAGTGGGTGGAACAGCTCAAAGAACTTCAGAAAGTTATCGGTGAACCAGAAAAATTCATGGAGCATCTTAAGATGGATTTGTTTAAAGACAGAATTTTCATCCTCACACCAAAAGGTGATGTCATAGACTTGCCAGAAGATTCAAGTGCTATAGACTTCGCATACGCCATTCACTCAGACATTGGTGACCATGCTCAGAATGCGACTATAAATGGCAAAATGATGCCACTAATCACAAAACTTAAGAATAACGACATTGTAACAATACAGGTAAATAAAAATGCTCACCCATCGAGTAAATGGCTTGATTATACGAAAACAACAATGGCAAAAAAGCACATAAATGTGTATTTACGTGCTAATAGCTTGCTTGCAAAATTCCTATCTTTTGGAAAATAATTACAAACTGAAATTCTTGATATTGTAGAGATCAGCCTCTTCTTCTGCTTTTTGTATTTCTTCTTTAGTTCTATCTTCCATTAAGTGAAGATCATCTTCCACAAGAATCTCAGGGCTAGGATCTGCCTCAATAGCAACTTCTACAGATTCTGGAATAACTTCACTTACCACAACAGTCTCTTCCACTACTATAGGGCTTGGTGAATTAGATTCTGGCATAGGATTCTTCGCCATGAATTTATTTAGCATTTCATATGGCTTCTTCTCTCCTGTTGTGGAATTTATAGAGCCGAGAATTGTATGCAAATCTTCGTTTGAGAAATAATCGATAGTAATCTGACCTCCCACTTCTTTTCTCTCGATATGAACACGTGTACCGAGTGCATCTTGGAGCTTTTCTTCCATAACTGCAATTTCAGGATCTACCATGTATTCCTTCTTACGCACGCGATCAAAAGCGATAGTTCGAGCTACTTTCTCAGCATCACGCACTGTCATCTTCTTAAACATTATTTCTTTAAAGAGAACCATCTGCTCTGCTGGACGATCTGTAAGCATGAGTATTGGACGAGTGTGACCTTCAGAAATCTTTCCAGCAGAAAGTGCATCTAGCACTTCCTGAGGAAGTGCTAAAAGGCGAAGAGTGTTGGACACGTATTCACGACTCTTCCCCACCTTCTTACCGATTTGCACATGAGAGAATTTAAATTCATCTACCAAGCGGAGGAATGCTCTTGCGCGTTCCACAGCATTTAGGTCTTCACGCTGAAGGTTCTCGATAATTGCTAGCTCAAGCTTGGCCATACTATCGTCTCCGATTCTTATCACTACTGGCACCTCACGAAGCCCTGCAATCTTAGATGCTCTAAGTCTGCGCTCTCCGGCAATGAGTTCGTATTCAACTGTAATTCCTCCATCTTCCTTAATAGTTTCGTTCCTAGATACTGTAAGAGGCTGAAGAATACCATACTGGCGAATTGATTCCGCCAAATCTGAAAGTCGAGCTTCTTCGAACTCGCGACGAGGTTGGTATGGATTCGGTTTGATTTTATCTACGTCTACCCAGAATATTGAATTGCTATATAGCTGTCCCATTTGCCAATTTTAGCATACTTTTTTCACAAACAAAAATTTGCTCTTAAATCACGCCTCACCCCCTGCCCCCTCTCCAAATTTTTAAAATTTAGAGAGGGGCTTTGCATTTCAAGCCGATTTTGAGTAATATACATTTATTGCCTGGGTGGGGTAAAAAACAAACTTCTTTGTTTTTTACCCGGAGCAAAGCGACGTGGACCGACACCCAGGCATAGTAAGGAAAATACAAAGTATATTTTCCACGTTGCCTGGGTGGCGGAATGGTATACGCGGACGACTCAAAATCGTCTCTCGCAAGGGGTGGAGGTTCGAGTCCTCTCCCAGGCACAACAACTGATTTCGATGAAAGCGTTAGAAGTTTAGATTAAAGAATTGATTAAATAATATGGATTCAGAAAAGAAAAAAATGAATGATGTTTATAATCGGTTTACTCAAAAAATGGATGAGCTTTTTACTCGCAAGAAAAAATTGATTACTGATTTAAAGCGTCGCCTGGAAACTCGAAAAATTAATAATTTAACAAACAAACTAACTCAGAAATAATTTTTTATGTCAGGATTAGAAGATACTTTAAATAACAACGAACAGAATGAAAAGCTTCCTCAGAATCCTGAAGTTCAAGAAACTGTTGAATCTGTAGAAGATATGCAAAAACGCCTTTCTCAAGAAATGATGGCACAGAATGAGCAGTTAAAAGGTGAAGATACAAAGATAGAAATGGCTAACAATTCGATTGGTCTCCCCGTTGAAGAAGTACAGGAAGAAAAAAACTCAATGAACCTTGATGCTGAAATTTCTACCATAAACGCTGAGGCTGAAAAACTAACCACCGAATCAAAAGATGAGATAAGTATTGATAAAAATTCTACTGAATTGGAAGAAAAAGAAATCGCACAAATAAATCTCGATGAAACATACATGCAACATGGTATCAACGCCATTCTTAGCTCTTCTGAAGGACCTGAAGATGCAATTATAAGAGATTTTCTTAAAAATTTTCAAACCACGATTAAAATAGATGATTTTAAAAAAATCACACCATACTTACGATCTGAGCATCAAACAATTAATGGGTTGCTTCGCCAAGACAAGGAAGTGAATATTGAAAATGTCTTATTGTACAAAGGAATGGAGCTGAATGATTATTATAAAGAATGGAACATTGATGTAGTAGAATCATTTAAAGCGCTTGAAGATTGTATTGAAAAATCACAATTTACCGTTCCTGAAGAAGGTGTTGGAAAAGAAGTGTACCGTATTATTAAAGGCGATCACTTAGCTGATTTTAAACAAGGTGATGCTATTACAGAAAAATCTTTCCTATCTACTAGTATTGATGAATCTTATAAAGAGTTTTATTTGAATGACGCAGAAGAAGAAACTATTCTTACTATTAAATTTCCTGAAAACAGCAAAGTTAATGGGATTATTATAGATAATGTTGAACATGAGTTTCTTTTACCACGAAACATGTCTTATAAAATAATTGATAAAAAAGTTTCTTTAGTAAATGGAGTTAAGAAATTTGAAATTGAAGCGGAGTTTTTGCAGAACGAACATGTCCATATTTAAGTATAAGCTAAGACAGTCCCAGATTAATAAATAAAATATTAAAAAAACTAATTATTGCATGCCTACGCGGACGCTTAGACATGCAATGTTTTTATTTTATTATCTCCGGTTCGGATTCGAGCATGATGCCGAATTTATGGTAGACGATTTTTATTATTTCATCACGAGCATGAATCACATTCTCTTGAGTTGCCCCACCGTGATTCACTAAGACGAGTGCATTTTTCTCATATGTTCCTACTGGCCCGAAAGACACACCCTTAAGCCCTGCGTGCTCGATGAGCCATCCAGCAGGCACTTTAAACATATCTTCATGGTCAGTTGGAAATAGCGGTAAATCTTTGAACTCTTGCTGAAGCTTCGCTGCGAAAACTTTATCTACTATAGGATTTTCAAAAAATGATCCACAGTTTGGAAGCTCGCTTGGCTTCGGTAGCTTGGACCAGCGGACATTTATAATGGCATTTCGGATATCCATAATACTTGGATTTTCTATTTTATTATTTTTAAAATAATCTTGCACAACTTTATATATAGGAATTTTTGGAGCTCCTTTTGAAAGCTTGATTGTGATATATGTTATTACAAATCTATCTTTCCAATCCTTTTTAAAACGACTCATTCTGTATGAAAAGTCACATTCTTCAGCAAGTATGGTGACATATTTCTTTTCTATCCTGTCGTATGCTTCAAGCGAAACTAATACATCTTTTATCTCCTCGCCATACGCACCCACATTCTGCACCGGTGTCGCTCCAGCTATGCCAGGAATAGCAGACATGGCTTCTATGCCTGAATAATTATTCTCACAAGCAAATGAAACAACATTGTCCCAAATTTCACCTGCTGCAATTCTAAGAGTTATATTATTTTCGTCTTGCTCTACTATCTCTATATCTTTATTTTCAATTTTAAGCACAGCTTTGTCGCTAAGATCTAGAGAAAGAATTATATTGGATCCTCCACCAAGCACAAATACATTATCATTCTTGGCGAAAAATTCTTCCAAATTCTCTTCACCAGTAAAATGGGTAATAGACTTCACTTTAGAAGGAAGATTAAATGTTGTGTATGAAGATATGTCGATTAAGTTATCCACCTTTTAATTATATATCATATATGATATAATGCAAATGTATAAGGTTAATAACATTAAAATGAATAAACAAACAGAACAACAGAAAATAGGCTATTTTATAAAGGAATTGCGCGAACGTGAGGGTATGACCCAGAGCGACTTCGCAAAGGCTCTAGCGACTTCCCAGAGCGCTGTAGCTAGAATGGAGAAAGGTGAGCAGAACTTCAGCACTGATTTACTTGGTAAAATCAGTGAGGTTCTAGGGCACAAATTGCTTTCACTCAACAATTCTATAGATTTCGAAATAAAGGGTGGTAGGAAACTCCATGGTAGCATCACCACAAACTTCTCAAAGAACGGAGCAGTTGGGCTACTCTGCGCAACTCTCCTTAATAAAGGAAAAACTACTCTTCACGGTATCGCACGTATCGAGGAAGTAAATCGAGTTATTGAAATTCTTGAAAGTATTGGCGTGAAAGTGACTTGGATTGCACAGAACTCACTCACAATTGTGCCACCAAAAAATATTAATTTAAAAACTCTAAATATTGATTCCGCAATTAAAACTCGTTCCATCATAATGCTTATGGGCCCGCTTGCGCATCTTATGCCCACATTTTCTCTACCCCACGCTCAAGGTTGCAAGCTCGGCAAGCGCACTGTATCAGCACACACATATGCACTTGAGGATTTAGGAATAAAAGTAAAAACTACAAATAGTAGCTATGATATTACTGCCACAAAAATAAAACCTGCTGAAATAGTGATGTATGAAGCTGGTGACACTGCTTGTGAGAATGTGCTCACTGCGTGCGCGAAAATCCCTGGAAAGTCCGTAATAAAATTCGCTAGTGCAAACTACATGGTCCAAGAAATTTGTTTCTTCCTTGAAACTCTCGGTGTGAAAGTGGAAGGCATCGGCACAAGCACTCTCACAATACACGGAGTGAAAGATATAGATATGGATGTAGAATACACAAATAGTGAAGACCCTATAGAGTCTATGATGTTCATCTCTGCCGCTATAGCTACAGATTCAAAGCTCACTATTCTTCGCGTGCCTATTGATTTCCTAGAGCTTGAATTACTCAAGCTTGAAAAGATGGGGCTCAAATACAAAACACTTAAAAAATATTTATCTTACAACGGGCGAACAAAATTAGTAGACATAGAAATATTCCCTTCAAAGCTCACAGCTCCATACGACAAAATCCATGCGAATGCATACCCAGGAATAAACATGGATAATCTTCCTTTTTTCGTACCAATTGCTATAAAGGCCAAAGGCACTACCCTTATTCATGATTGGTCATACGAGAACCGCGCCATATATTTCACTGAGCTCAATCGCTTGGGTGCAACTATCACACTTGCTGATCCACACAGAGTGTATGTCACTGGTGGCACACCGCTCAAGGCTGCACAAGTAGTCTGCCCACCTGCATTACGCCCTGCTATGATTATCCTAATAGGAATGCTAGCAGCAGAAGGTACTTCCATACTGCGTAATGTATATATGATCAAACGCGGTTATGAAGAAATAGCTGAGCGTCTAAATTCCATAGGTGCTGATATAAAAATTTTAAAATAATTAAAAAGAGAGCCTAGGCTCTCTTTTTTATTACATATCTTCACCGCAAGTATGGCAAGATTCTTTAAGGGGTTTATTTTTAAATATTCTTATTGCTTTATATAAAGGAAGGATACTCATAAAGAATTTAAGGTCTATAAGCTCACGAAGAATATATCCTATCCAGCCATAAATCTTAAGCGGCCCCCACGATACAGCTGCCCAACCTTCACCCACTGGCACAGCATAAGATACTTTCTTTGGAATATATTTAGGCATATTCTCTCCGTTATAATCTGCTTTAATTGTTTTTGCAATAAAATTTCCGTCATAGAGTGCTGTCTGTGCAAATCCTGCATATGAAGTGTGTGCGCTGTCTCCTGCTATGTACACATGTTCAAATCCTTCTGGTCTCATATATTCATCTACAAGCACTCTTCCATTTCTATGAAGCGTAAACCCTTCGATTGATTCATAAAAATGATTTGTGCGAGAACCAGCGGTCCAGATAAGTGTGTTCGTTCTCATGGACATATCCTTCATTAAGATCTCGTCAATATCTTCTTTAACAAGTGATCTATTAAGAAAAATATTTACACCAAGTTTATGTAAACGATTATAAACATGCGATGAAACTTCTGATGGTAACGCAGATACTAAACTTGATGCGGCCTCAATAAGATCAATTGTTATAAATTCATTTTTTACACTGTGATGCTTCGAGAGCTCCTTCATGTATGTCACAAGTTTTCCTGCTAGCTCCACACCAGATGGACCACCACCCACTATAACTAAGTGCAACTGTGAAATTACATCTTCTTTTTCTGAAGACAAATAAACATCAAACATTTTATGTAAATGTTTCTTTAAAGCGAGAGCTTCATGAATAGATTTAAAGCCGTATGAACGCTCTTTCACTCCATCGATATTAAAGTACACTGTTTCAGAACCAAGCGCTAAAACTAAATCACTATAATCATAAATAATTCCAGATTTACCTTCGATCTTTTTTTTATTAACATCAACTTTTATAATTTCGTCATTTATAATTTTAATTCTCGTATTCGCAAAAATTTCCGAAAGTGGTATACAAACTTCTCTGGGATTCGCACCTGTTACTACCTTGTAAATACGTGGATAATACTCAAAATGGTGGTTTTTTGATATCAAAATAACCTCTACATTTTCCGGAGTAATATCTACTAAATCGAGTGCTGCTCTAATACCAGCAAAGCCTCCACCGACTATATACACCTTGTGCAAACTTTTATCAGTTAATTCCATACAGGAAGTATACCAAAATAGCCTTTAAAAATAAAGCCGGGGCTACCTATTTTTATTATTTTGATGTATAATTTAATTTAGTAAGAAATAGGCACATAGTGCGTCATATTATATGAAAAGAGATATGCAAATCGAAAACAGCTTTTTAGAGGGTTTTGAAGCCTACAATGATGCCATTTTTAGGTATTGTTTCTTCAAGACATCTGACCGTGAAAAAGCCCTAGATTTGACCCAAGACACTTTCGCAAAAACTTGGGAATATCTTGCTTCAGGTAAAAAGATCGACAATATGAAAGCCTTCCTATACCGGGTAGCCACAAATGCAGTCACAGACTCATACCGTAAAAAGAAGTCTGAATCCTTAGACTCTATGCAAGAAGACGGATTCGACCCTTCTACAGATGAGCACGAGAAATCTATGGTAGGCATTGAAGGAGAAGAGGTTATGAAATACTTGGATGAGCTAGATGAGCCATATAAAGAAGTACTAACCTTAAGATACGTACATGATTTATCTATCGATGAGATAATTGAAATCACAGGTGAATCAGGTAACACAATATCAGTGAGATTACACCGTGCAATAGGTAAGCTTAAAACTAAATTTAACGAAAATTAATATGAAAGAATTTTATTCACAATTTCAAAATATGCAAAATATGAAACTCACAGAAAGTGAGAAGAATTTGATGCGCGCAAATCTTGTGAGTAAGATGAGTCAAACCAAGATAAAGAGCCCGTATATCTTCTCTACTTACTTTATGAACCCAATGTTTTCAGTACTAACTGCATTCATCTTCGTAATTATAGGTGGAGCTGGAGTTTCGTTCTCTGCAGCCAATGCACTGCCAGGAGACTTCCTTTATGGTGTGAAGGTTCATGTGAATGAAGAAGTAGCTGGAGTTCTCATAAGCTCACCTAAACAGAAGCTTATCTGGCAAGAAGAGCGTGTACAGAAGCGTATTTCTGAAATACATACTCTTGCAAAAGCTGGTGATCTTACAAAAGAAAAGTCAGAACTAGCTGTGAAAACTCTAGATACAAATATAGCAGACTTAAACAAAAATGCTTCTGAGCTTGCAACAGCAAGCCCAGAAATAGTGAAGGCCATCGCAGCATCCATAGACAAAGATACTGATAAGTTAAATGCAGACATTGAAGCTGGCGCAAAAATTTCAATGGAAAAGGAAGTTGTTAAAGATGAATCTACAAAAAAGGATATTACCCCTACAAAAGATGAGCCAAAAGTAATGATACCTACTGAAAATGCAACCAGCACTGAAGTTTCCAATATAACAACTTTCTCAAAGATTGAATTACCAGCAACAGACGCATTAAAAGAGGAAATCAAAACTGAAACAAAGGTAGAAACACCAGTTTCCTTACTTAAAACTAAAATTTCTAAAGAGAAAGAGCATCTAGAGTCACTAACTACCACTCAAGCATCAGTAAAAAGTGAAGAACCGGTAAGCACCACACTAAAAACAATTATTCAATAATTTTTATATCATTACCATCGAGGAGCGAATCTATTTGCTCCTCTTTTTTGTGCATGAAAAAGTATGATGCATAAATACCTATTACTATAAGTAAAATTGTTCCTAAAATGATAAGTGGTGAACTTGTTATGTTGCTACTAGTAACTGAATTTGCACTTAGTGAACTTTGAGTTAAATTAATTACACCACTATCTTTACTATCTGATGCTTGAATGGTATTAGATTTAGGTCTATAAACATTCACCGTCTTACTTACCCTACTTCCGTATGTATAAGCAAGCTGACCTATAGGCTTGTATAAGGACGTTGCATACGATCCATTTAAAACAAACTGAGTTACATCACTTCCAAAAATCAATTTCTTATTTGGGAGTAACACAGTACCATCCGGAATCACAAATGACTGTTCCCCATTCTTCAAAACCCAATTTGAAAGTGACATCTCATATTTTGAATTATTTTCCAATTCGACATAAAAATCACTTTCATTACCTATACTACTTATAACTACACCCGGATCTACTACTGTTACTATGATGCGGTCTGTAGCTTCAGGCACAGGGATATTATCGCTTGACATATAGCTTAATTTTACGACATATTCCCCTACATATTTATATCTATGACTAAATTTATCAAATGAATTTTGAACAAGAGTCGTACCATCGCCAAAATTCCAAACTAATTTACCGACTTTATAAACATCTGATCCTAATGTTACGCTTGAATCTATTGGTAAATCTATACCGACATTTGCCATATTATTCGTTAGGATTTCTACCCTAAGAACCGGCTTTTGATTTTCTTTCTTAATTAATTTCACACTATCAATTCCAACGATAGTACTACCACCAGAAGTCACAGTTTCGTTATTACTTGATGAATTTGATGAATTTACTAATCCTGGCGTTGGAGAACTTGCCTTCCATGAACCATTAATCTTCTGCAGTGAATTCCCGTCACCTGACGCCCCATCTGTAGAAGAATAGCTCACTTCACTTATCGTGGTCTTTTTATCTGAGCTCAAAGATAACTCACCGTTTTCATTCGTTAAACTAAAACTAGCTCTGAAGAATAGTGGATTCACATTCGGCCATTTAGATTTAAAATTAGATATGAAATCTGGGAGCTTAGTCGAGGTAGTAATTATTGCATAATTGCCTCCATTTAGAGTGCTAGAAGTATCAGGAATAATACTATGAAAATGCCAGCTAGTGTCGTAATCTGCAACAGCAAAAGTCGATAAGTCTAATGGATCACTTCCATTATTATAAACTTCAATCCACTCATTGTTTGTGTCTGTGCCTTCAGCATCATACATTATTTCACTAATATCAAGACTAGCAAAAGCGAAACTTGCTTTAAAAAACAAAACTAAGACTAATATCAAGTATAAAGATTTTGTTAATTTCTTCATAAGAATTTAATTTTAATAATAATTTATTCCAAAACTTTTTTGAGTACTTCCTCAGGAACTTCTTTTGTAGCAGTACGCTTCTGCCATGTAGCATCATTATTTGACACTGGATCTTCTTTTTTAGGTATAGGAATTGATGTCTGATTTTGATTTGAAGCAGGAGTTAGATTTGGGGCTGGAGTAGGATTTAATACAGGTGTAGATACTGGAGTGGTCATAGATATTGTCACAGGCGTAGTTACTACAGCAGGTGCACTTGCTTTCGATAGTATATCTTTAAGTAAATTCATCTTTTCTGGGTTTGCTTCTTTACCGACAGCTACTGGCTTTTCAAAAACTCTCTTTTCTTCAAATATTTTATTATTTATCTCTTCTTTAGTCTTCAGAGATGACAATGACATCGGCATTGGAATTTCTTTCTTAATCTCTACTACTGGTGACACTGTGCCAGCTACTACTGTGCCCTTTTTCTCAGCATCTATTTGCTCAAGCAAACCTTTAAGGAGTGGTGATGGACCAGATTTCTTCTTCGGTACGAATGGGGCAGAGTGACTTTGATTATTTGGATTACTATTTGTAGGTGGAGTAAATTTTGGACGAATGTTATTGTTTGCCGAACCATTACCCAAGTTTGGAGCTATGATAGGACGATTATAAGGAATACTAGTTTTATTATTTGAAGACCCTACTTGCTCTGATTTCATTGCTGGAGCTTTTGTACCATCAGCAGCGAATTCAATACCAAGCGCCGCAAGTGGTGAAGCATTTATCTGCTCTTGTTTAAAAGCTTTCGGGGCAATGAAACCTTTCGCTGGCACTATGTCGCCTTCTTTGATCTTGAGCAAACATTCCTTACAGTACACTGGCTTTCCTGGCTGTGGTTCAAATGGAACCATTATTTCTTTACCACAAGAATCACAAGTAGCTTTATATTTCATTCCTTCACCTTGTGGTCCATTTGTCTGCACCATTCCGCTCCAGCGATTTATCTCATCTTCCACTTCTTCACGTGAGCGAGTGTATAGCTTTCGAGAAGATTCTATAATTTTATCTTTCACATTTTCTGTACGATCAATCTTAATAGGTGGAAGTGTAGTAGCAGAGAAAGGACGGCTCGTCACACCATCAATCATAAGCTTGAGATATACATGATAGTTTGGCAAATTCACTAAATCTTGCGCCATGAATTCTGGCTCAAACTCTTTCTCAAGGAAGTCGGCATCATCTGCACCGACGCGGAATATGATCATAGTTCCCACGTTACCAAACACTGCATCGCGCACTGCAGATCCATCTTTCGTTACAAGCTGAGCCGTGTATTGGTGAGCGACGATAAGGTTCAAGCGGTACTTACGAGCCTCAGAAAGGATGTTGGCAAATGAATCAGTCGCGAAGTTCTGGAATTCGTCCACATACAAGTAAAAGTCTTTACGTTCATCTTCTGGAATACGCACGCGCTCCATAGCAGCAAGCTGGATCTTTGTAATAATCATACCTCCAAGAAGTGCGGAGTTGTCTTCACCCACGCGCCCTTTTGAAACGTTCACGAGGAAAATCTTTCCTTCATTCATGATGTCGAAAATATTTATTGTGGACTTCGGCTGACCGACGACGTTACGAATGATAGATGTTGATAGGAATTGACCAACCTTGTTCTGAATCGGAGCGATGGCTTCATTTCTAAACTGATCACGCCACTGCTCATACTCGTGCACCCAGAAGGCTTTCACCACAGGATCTTTTAAATTGCCGATGATCATTTGGCGGTAATCTTTGTCCACGAGAATTCTAGGAATACCGAGGAGTGTAGTGCCGGGAGTATCGAGAAGCGCAAGAATGGCGTTGTTTAAGATGTATTCCATACGAGAACTCCATGCGTTCGCCCAAATCTTGGTGAATATTCCCATGAGGCCTGAAGCCACGAGGTGCTTATACTTCGGGTCATCAAGCTGGATCACGTTGAATCCGATGTGGAAGTCAGAGTCCGCAGGGTTGAAATATATAACGTCTTTCACACGATGAGGTGGAATAAGCTCGAGGACTTCCTCCACAAGCTCTCCGTGCGGATCCACCACACAGACACCTTCACCATTTTGAATATTTTGAGCAATGAGGTTAGAAAGAAGCACTGATTTACCAGTACCTGACTTTCCGAGGACATACATATGCTGACGACGGTCTTTTCTTTTAATACCGAAAACAGTTTCCGAGTTGCGGAAATTAGTTTTAGCGAAGTATGTTATGTCTTTATTATAAGGGATTGGGGTTTCCATATCTTGCGTTTATTATACCATATGTGTTAACCTTTTTAAAAACCCATAACGCCATGAAACCAAAATTAAATGCCCGCCAATTAAAACAAAAATTAGGCGAAGCCCTACTTGTACTTTTTTTAAAATCCTTATTATTTATCTCAAATGCTTATGAAGCTATATTTGGGAAAAAGAAGAAAAAAACAGAAAAGAAACGAAACAAATGGGAGTATCATCAAATGTAACTCCTAAACCAAAAACCATAAGAAACCTGCGCCCGCAGGTTTTTTATTTGCTTTTATACATAAAACGTGCTATAATATAAGTATGAAAGTAGCCATATATTTTGTGCTCCGTACTATCGGAGCCGTGGCATTTGTCCTTTTGTGTCTGCATCTTGCTGATCCAAGTCAGACCTTTATGTTTTAAAAAGGAATAAATCCACCTCGATGCAGGGTCCATTTTTTTGGGCCCTGTTTTTTTATAAAATTAAAATAATTTAAACTATATCAAATATTTGTTGTATCCGATTTTTACTAAATTTTCGAAAGCATTCCAAACTTCATTTGGTATGTCTTGTTCAATCTGGAATCCTAGCTTTGGGTACTCCTTGATCCTCTGTAAATCCCCAACCATTACATTTAACAGAACTTCTTTAGACACATCACCACTGTTCATATATTCATCGTAGGACAATTGAGGTGAAGACATTATTATATCTACTTCAGGCCACTGTTTACGAAAAGTAGCATACGCACGACGTTCATTCCAAGGCTTACCCACAACAATAAAGTTAGTGAAATTCATATTTTTAGACTTAAGCATTTTTTTCACAAAAATAGCATTTTCACCTGAGCTTTGTGCCTCTGTCTCAATTATTATATCTTCTGTAGGCATACCTAAAGAAACTAATCTATCCTGAAAAACCTCAGCCTCAGACTTATCCCAACCAGTACTATTTATATCGTTCAAATGTGCCTTACCACCAGTGCATATTACAATTGGAGAATATCCACTTTTCCAAATTTCAAAGGCCCTGTCTGCCACGCGAATATCATTTGCACCCAACGCAATAATTGCATCCATTTTACGAATTGGTTGATGCATAAGCATATATTCAAAAATAATTTTTCCGTATTTATCTATGTTTTCCATTTAGTATCAATACTTTCGTACTAGTATACTAGTACGAAAGTATTTTAAATTACCTCATTTTGATAACAGCTTTCACAGTATACAATTTCAGAATTTTCTGGAGAATAGGAAGTTTCGAATTCATTTGGGCAACCTTCATTCATACACTTTCTGTGCCAAAGTTTTGGAGGATTTATAAATTTAAAACGATTAAGGAAACGGCAATTGTGACAGAGGTGTGGTAATGGTAATCCAATTCTTCTATAAAATTGTAGTTCTATAGGCACTATTCTATACGCACGCTTGCAAGACTCGCAAGCGATAATTTCTTTTGTAATTTCATCTGACACATCATTTATTAAATCTGGAAGTTCGGAGCCGAGCATGGTAGTCTGGAATTCCCTTGCGTTTGGTTCCCGCCACAGGAAACCTTTTTCTTTTGCAGTATTAGAATCGATTGGTACATAATCTTGAGCTAAGCTTTCGTTGTATGCGTGTGGTGAGAACTCTGCTGGGAAATATTCTCCATATTTATACTCCCTACCTACAGAATCTTTGTACAAGACTTCATCCATTTGCTTTATGATTTGCTCACGTAACTTAAAATATTCTTCTTTAGTATATTGTTTGTTAAAAATACAATATTGCTTCTTAGATAATCCTACGCATCCAAAACAATCAGATGACCCAACGCAGTAGCCACAATATTCTAGGTCTCTTGATTCTGCCCAGCAGTTAAAACAGAATTTTAGATTGTATGCTCCCTCACCGACAGTTACACATTCATATGCATTCTCAACTCCCATGAAAAGTTGTACGCAATCGTATGAATTGGCTACCTTAAGAACACTTATCTCTATATAGCGCACATTCTCCCCTTCTTGTATCGAAAAAGAATCTAGGACATTTTTTGAATCACTAATTCTATCGCCAGTACAATTTAGATTACGTATCCCGTGGTAATACTTCACAGGAAATTTCTGCCAATATTCGAGCACAGCACTATAAATACTTTTTATGGATTCATATGAACTTAAATTCATTTCCGACAGCTTACTCTCGTACTCTTCTTTTGAAAGTGGCTCGTTGAAAAAGTAATATGATTTACCCCTTAGGTTCACACAACCAAAGCAGTTCGTGCAACCGCGAAGACCTTTTGAGAACCATACATCCACACAGCTTTCACAATCAAGTGAATATAAAGTCCTATAGCTTTTGTATACCATTACATCCTCATAGCAAAGCTCATCGTCAATCACTTCGTGAGAGTCAAAAGAATCCTTCATATTTGTAGCTTTCACCAAGTATGCAGAATTCTCGACGAAGTCAGAATCAAAACATAGGTATGCATTACGGAGCCTTCCCGCTTCGTTACAGTAGTCGGAATCAATCATAAACCCTGCAGAAGACTTCGCAGGTAATGGGACCTGAGTCATTAAATTATAAAACTGCTCGAAAAATGATTTTGAAAAATCATAGTCTACCCCATATTCTAATGGATCCCATGAGTCACCATGCCAGTAGCTATTCTCATATGTCTTTACATTCGCTTCTGCTGGAAATCCAGAGAATGAATCAAGCTCTGTATGAGCATCCTTCCTACGAAATAGATTTCTCTCATTGCGCCATACAAGCCTACGGACCATTCTGCACTCTGGACACCAAGTCGGCGCTGGAACTTTCATCTTCTCATAGAAAGAATAATCATCTGGCTCAATAGTGAAATCTTTTTTACAATTTTTACAGTTCTTTGTTTCCATATTAATATTATATCACTTCTCTCTGATAACAGCTTTCACAATAAATAATTTCATTATCTAAATTGTAAGCAGTTAAAAATGTATTTGTGCACATATTATCACCATGCGATTCATGGTTACTTAAATTTTTATAAACTCCATTTGAAGAAGTTTTACCATTACACATGCACTTCGAATCATTTAACAATGGTGGAACCATGAATTTCTGTCGTCGCGCAAATCTGCAATCCACGCAATACCTAGGTATAGGTAATTTTAAATTCTTTAGAAAATTAAATTCATCATGTATTACCCTAAAGGCTTTATTGCAACCTACAC
>CALRFQ010000008.1 GCA_943356675.1 Candidatus Nomurabacteria bacterium | reverse complement strand
TCCAAATAGTTTTTTTTAAATTCCCCCTCGCTAGTATTCTGGAGAGGGGGTTAGGGGGTGAGGTTATATATTTTTATAATCAATTTCCTTTTTACCTTCGGGAATAACTCGCTCAATTATGAACGAGTTATTTTCATATTTAGCGAGAGTAATTTTAATTCTCTTACTGTCTTTGAAAAAGTATATTCCTGGCCAGCCTTCGTACGCGCGGTATTTGTGCCACAGAGTAAGTGGTTCATCGTTTAAATTAATCTCTCCATCCTCTTTATTTATCTTACCGTAGTGCGTGACCAAGCTTTCATCTTGAGGAACTGGAGTTGTTTTGCCTTCTGTATAATCTGGGATAGTACTGCAAAGTAATTTGGCTCCTGCTTCAATAAGGATCTTTCTCAAATCTTCTTTTTTTATATCGCCCTTAATACTTACTTTCTCTTGTGCGACTATATCACCAGCGTCGAGCTTCCTTACCATTTTCTGGATAGTTACGCCTGTTTCTTCGTCGCCATGGAGGAGTGCAGCTTCAAGAGGAATAGCTCCGCGGTACTTTGGAAGTAGGGAATAGTGAATATTAAGAGTACCAAATTTTGGCAAGTTTATTATTTCTTCTGGAAGAATATTGCCATAAGCTACCACTATTGATAAATCAAAATTTATGGATTTAAGACTTTCTATAAATTCTGCATCAACTTTTTCTGGAGTAAGAACTTTTATATTATGTTTTTCGGCAAGAACTTTTGTTGGAGACGGTGTCATCATAAGTCCGCGACCTTGTGGTCTGTCAGGATTTGTAATTACAATTTGCGGAACATAGCCACTATCGATCAAGATTTGTAGAGTTTCGCTTGCCACAGTGGGTGTGCCCCAGTATATAAATTTAAGTTCTTTATTTATCATTATTTAAATTCTTCTTCAGGAGTTGATTCGTGAACATCCTTTGCTTTGTCTATGAAAAGTACTCCGTCTAGGTGGTCTGTCTCATGCTGGAAGATGTGTGCAAGGAGCCCTGTGCCGTCCATTGTGAACTTCTTGCCATCTTCGCCGTATGCATCGACTGTAGCTCGAGTGGAGCGCCTTACTTTACCGTATAGTGGTCTTACAGAAAGGCAGCCTTCGGGTAGGAGCTTCTTATCTTTAGAAATTTTTGTGATAATTGGATTTATGAAAGTGAGGTCTTCATGCACTTTCACATTAAGGTCCTTTCCACGAATAAAATCATCATCAAAAACTTTCCCTGAAACTACGAATACTCGTAGAGTCTCTGCAATCTGAGGTGCTGCTATAGCCACGCCGTCTCCTTGAGAGGCGAGAGCTTCTTTCATATTTGCAATAATCTTTTTGATCTTGCTAGATTGTATTTCAGCTACAGGCACCTCTTTAGCGATTGCGCGTAGAGCTTTATGACCATCTTGTACGATCTTAATCATGTTATTTTAGTTCTTTAATGTAATCAAGTAGTTTGTCGAGCTTTACAGTGTCTTGGCATCGGTTCGTCATATCACGAACTATTACAGAATTCTCCATGGCTTCTTTCTGTCCGAAGATAAGTGCATAACGCACACCACTTTTTTCTGCCACTCCTAGCTGAGCACCAAGGCTGTCCTTTGAGATTGATTGCGCAATAGGAATTTTTGCTTTACGAAGAATTTCTATAACATTGAGTGATTTAAGTTTTGCGTCGAAGCCAAGTTGTATAAAATACATTTTTGGTTTCTTTACGATTCTTGGAGCGAGCTTGTTGCACCAGCTACTTTCTATCACACGGTCCACTCCTATAGCCACACCCATAGCAGGCACATCCTTCTTGCTTCCGAGCATCTTTGCAAGGTAATCATAACGTCCTCCACCTGCGATAGTAAGTGGTGGCACACCTTCTTCCTCTGAAACTTCGATGATTTCAAAAACTGTGTGAGTGTAATATGAAAGTCCGCGCACAAGATTCTTGTTTATGCGGTAAGGCACTTCCATTTGCTCTAAGTATTCAAGCACTTGCTTGAAGTGCTTCTTGGCTTCACCTGTGAGGAAGCTCACTGCGTCCGGTGCGTTTTCATTTATGGCAATAGCTTTCGGATCTTTTGAGTCGAGGATGCGTAGGGGATTAGTCTTGAGTCTCTCACGGTCAACAGCAGAGAGCTCAGACAAATGCTTCTTGTAGTAATTTGTAAGTTCTTTTATGTATGCTGGGCGGCACTCTTTGTCACCAATGGAATTTATGTCTACCACAAGTCCTGTAGCCCCTGCTTCTTCAAGTATTGCCATTGTGGTTTTAATAATGAGTGCATCTGCGATACTCTTCTCAGTTCCGATAATTTCAAGACCGAATTGTTTGAAATCTCGGTAGCGTCCGCGCTGAGGATTGTCGTGGCGGAACATTGAGCCGTAGTAGTAGAGCATCACTGGCTGAGGCAAGCTCTGCATTCCGTGTTCGATATAAGCGCGCACTACTCCTGCAGTACCTTCTGGGCGAAGTGCCAAGTGATCACCGCCTTTTGTGCGAAGAGTGTACATCTCTTTATCGATCACATCTGTACCTTCACCGATACTAGATGTGAAAACTTCTTCATGTTCAAGTATAGGCACTTCAATTGGCTTGAATCCGTAATAAACCGCGATCTCTTGTGCCTTCTCGAAGAAGCCTTGGTAATTGTAGTATTGGTCATCCATTATGTCGCGCATTCCTTTCACTGACTGTAATGGCTCTTTTGATTTTTTTGTTTTTTTATCCATATAATTTTATTTTATTGAGTAAATGCACCTGGTAAATAACTAATATGTGTGAGTGGTAATAATCTTATAAATGCACGTCCTACGATATCTTTTCTATTTAATAATCCCCATACTCTTGAATCTGAACTTCTGTTGCGATTGTCTCCCATTACGAAGTATTCATTGTCGCCTGTCGTGTAATTATCAGTAGTGGAGAATGTTTCGTTTATGTATGGCTCTTTCATCTCAATACCTTTACAATCTGCTATTTTGTCGCAAGGGAAGACTGTAACTTTTCCATTTTTTATTTGAACATTTTCATTTGGAAGAGCAATAATTCTTTTTATCAAATATTTGGAATGGTCAGTAGGGTAGTGGAACACGATCACATCTCCTCGATGGGGTGTGCCTAGTAAGTAAGATATTTCATCTATAATAAGATAGTCTGAGTTTTGAAATGTTGGCACCATAGACTGACCACTTACTATAAATGGCTGTGCTATGTACATTCTGATAGGTATTACAATTGCTAGTGCAATTAGAGCGAACTTTACAAATTCCAAACCATCTCTCCAAAATTTCTTCATCTTAGATTCAGGTTCATTTACGCCTGCCTCAATACTGTTACTTGTGACATTCATATTATTATTTTGTTCCATATTTCGTTATTCTATCATACAAATGTGCTTGACGGAATATGTCAAAGTGTTGTGTAATTAGTTTTGTCACATTCGCTTACCGTGTTATTATAATTTTATGAAAACAATTATAGCTCTAGGAAATATTGGCGATGAATATAAACACATTCGTCATAATGTGGCTTGGATAATTGCAGATGAGCTAATAAATAAGGATAGTTGGCAAGTGAATAAATATGTGCCGGCGGATCTTGCCAGCTCTCGGATTGAAAATACGGATTTACTTTTTGTGAAGCCACATACATTTATGAATAAGTCAGGTGATACACTTTCATACTTACAAAAAACTTACGGTACAAAACTTGAAGACCTTATTGTGATTCACGATGATATTGATTTGCCCATCGGTGCAATCAAGATTTCTTATGATAGAGGTGATGGTGGGCACAACGGTGTGAAAAGTATTATGTCAGCTACTGGTTCAAAAGAATTCACTCGTATTCGCGTGGGAGTGTCACTACTCGACGAGACTGGCACACTTAGGAAGCCTGATGTGCTCGGAGATTTCTCTAAAGAGGATTTGAATGTTATTAAAGACATTCTTGCACCCCGCGTCGCAAAAATCCTTACCACTCTCGTTCTCTCCGGCCGAGAAAAAGCCATGACACTATATAATTAGCAACTCATATTTAGACGGCCGTCCAAATATGATATAGTTATTATATGAGTAACAGTTGGGAAAATGAAGCTTCATTTACTGATTTTATAATTAGTCATCTTTTATCTTGCAAATCAATTAAGATTCAGAGACAAATACTTTTTGAGTTAGTTCAAAAGAAAAGAAACAGGAATCGTCAATCTTTTAATAACACACTAAATCGTCTTAAGGCTAGTGGAGTAATTGCCCTAGATAAAGATAATATAACTTTCAATAAAATATCTTTACAATCTCACCATGTTTTTAGAAATATGAAAATTAGACCGACCGGAGACATTAAGGTTCTAGTTTTGTTTGATATACCAGAAACACAAAGAAAAGTTAGAAATTGGCTTAGATTGCAATTAAAATTATGGAATTTTCAAATGATACAGCAGAGTGCTTGGTTAGGGGATGGTCCACTACCTAAAGAATTTATAGATCACTTAAAGTTATTAGGTATTAAGGAATGTGTAAAGGTTTTCAAAATTCAGAATAATAAATAAGAAATATTTTGTGCTTATCTATACCATTTTTAGACGGCCGTCTAAAAATGAGTTGTTTATAATAATTAAAATTAGAAATTAAAAAACTCCCGAGTGGGAGTTTTTTAATTGAGATAAGGGAGAAGAAATTAGTTTAATTACTTCTTGTCGCCGTCTAGGTGGATGAGAGTCATACGCTGATCCTTTGGCTCGAATAGAGTTACTTGGAAGTTGTATGTCTTTCCGAGTTCAAGAGCTTTCTTTAGCTTTTCTTCAGATCCAAATGAAGAGTTGTGCACAAGTCCTGCCACACCTTGCTTGATAGATACCAAAGCGCCGTGCTTGTTGAACTTGATAACTACTCCAGATACGATGTCGCCCTTCTTTAGTTTGTCTTCGTATTCATTCCATGGATTTTCTTTGAGAGCCTTGATTGAAAGAGAAATTTTTCCATCTTTCACTTCAATAACCTTTGCCTTAACTTTGTCTCCAACTTTAAACATTGTACGTGGATCTTCCACTAGGCCCCAATCAATTTCTGAGATGTGTACTAGACCTTCTAGACCTTCCTCAACTTTAAGGAATACTCCGAAGTCTACGATACCAGCGACAGTCGCATCGACTGCATCACCAACTGTGTACTTACTGATGATACCTTCACGCTCTTCGGGATTGTTGTCTTTCTCAGAGAAGATAAGCTTACCTTCCTTTGGAAGTGCAGAGATCATGATTACGTTTATACGTTGACCGATGAGCTTCTTAAGTTCTTTCAAGATTTTATCCTTGTCAGAATCTTCTACGCGAGGGTAGTGCTCACTCTTAAGTTGACTTGCAGGAAGGAATCCTGAGATACCTTGCCATTCCATGATAAGTCCACCTTTGTTTGCTTCCTTAACCATGATTTCAAGCACAGTCTTGTTCTTGATAGCTTTCTCAGCTTCACTCCAGATAAGAGCTTGCTTAGCCTCCTTAAGTGAGAGCTCTATGTAACCTTCATCGTTTGAAGCTTCCACAACCTTTGCTTTCACAACGTCGCCGATTGAAACTTTCTTGATGATATCCTTTGCATTCATGAACTCGCGTCCGAAAATGATACCAGTACCGAATGGTGCTAGGTCGATATATACTGAGCTCTTCATGATAGCAATAACAGGACCTTCTACTAGGGCCTCCGCTTGTGGGGGAAGATCTGTCTTATCGAGCATTTTGCCGATACTTGAGAGTTCTACCTTTGCTTCACTTACAATACTGTCGACATTTTCTAATATTTCTTTGTTGTCTGTTTTTTTCATAAATTAAAAAAACCGCTCTTGTTACGTCAATGCGTAACTAGCGGCACGATAATGGGTCTTTCCTATATAGAAAACTATATAAAATAAGGGTTATCCACCAATCGGGCTTATAACTCACATAAGATACCATATTTATAAGGATTTTACTAGATTGACTATTATTCTGTTTAGGTGTATAATATATTAAATTAATTTTTTAAATATTATGGGACTAAATATTTTAAATCCGGAATTGAAAGAACATTTGCAAGATTATCTTATTTTAGAAAAAACTACAGAAAAGATGATTATGCACCATGAGATTTCAGAAGAAGTTGCCCTTGAGCTTATCACAAGAGAAGTAAAAATCTTGAATGAAGAGTTCCAAGAGGCAGAGATTGAAATTTTTAGCCATAAAAAAGATTAAATAGTTTAGACAACGGAAATTGCCCTACTGCGTAAAAAACAGTAGGCTTTTTTTATTTCTTAAAGTTTGATATAATAGCGACTATGATTATCACATACCTCGGAAAAGAATTTTTCAAAATACAGCAAGGGGATTTGGTCATGGCGATCAATCCTATTAGTAAGGATTCCAAAATTACTGGCTCACGTTTCGGTTCACGCATAGCACTTTCTTCTGCAAATCATCCAGATTTCAACGGCTTCGAAATGGTGGCTCACGGAGAGACTACACCTCTTGAGATTTCCGGACCTGGTGACTATGAAGTGCAAGGAATATTTATCAAAGGGATAATGACAGATACAGAAATAGATGGAAAGAAATTTATCAATACTATATATTCACTCTCTATAGAAGGAATATCACTTTGCGTTCTGGGTCCTATTTCAAACGGCACACTCTCTGCAGAAGCCCGAGGTCAGATTGATTCGCCAGATATAGTATTTATCCCAGTAGGTGGAGCGGGTACTATAAGCCCAGCAGAGGCGTACAAACTCGCGACTACACTTGATGCCAAGGTTATTATTCCTATGGATTTCGATGATAAGAGTTTGAAGGCTTTTCTTAAGGAAGGTGGCCAAGAAAGTGTGAAGCCTATGGATAAACTTACAATAAAAGCTAAAGAGCTTGTAGGTAGAGAAGGAGAGATTATTGTGTTACAATCATAATATATGCAGAAATTTATAAATTACATTCTTAAATTGCGTGATAAGCCAGAAAATGTCCGTCGTCAGGTTCTAGCAGGCACACTTACTATATGTATGGTGATAGTCGGGGGTGTATGGGCACTTAGTTTGGGTAGTCATTTCGGTGGCGGTGAAGTTTCGAACAAAACAAAAGAAGATGTTAAACCTTTCACACTTTTTAAAACTCAGATTAAAAATACATACCAAGGTCTTTCTGCTAGTGCTATAAAATCAGATGTGTTACCAGAACAAACAGTAGAGAAAAAAGATACACCAGATAAAGTTATAGATTTAATACCAATAGAACAATAATATGCCGAAAGAAATAGAAGAACCAATTAAAAGAGAAGATGTAATTTCTGTAAATATTTCAAAAGAGATGAAAGAATCTTTCATCGACTACGCGATGAGTGTGATCACTGATCGTGCGCTTCCTGATGTGCGCGATGGGCTCAAGCCTGTGCACCGAAGAATTCTCTACGCTATGCATGAGATGGGGCTCAACTATACTTCACGTTTCCGTAAATCTGCTGCGGTAGTCGGAGATGTGCTCGGAAAGTACCACCCACACGGCGATGTAGCTGTGTATGACTCTATGGTAAACATGGCGCAGGATTTCTCTTACCGTTATCCACTTATATTCGGCCAAGGTAACTTCGGCTCTATTGATGGAGACGGAGCAGCTGCGATGCGTTATACGGAAGCAAAAATGTCTAAAATTTCAGGCGATCTACTTCGTGATCTTGAGAAAGACACTGTGGATTTCCGTCCGAACTACGATCAGACTCGCAAGGAGCCTACAGTGCTTCCTACATCCGTCCCAAGCTTACTACTCAATGGTACTCTCGGTATCGCTGTGGGTATGGCTACAAACATCCCACCACATCATCTTGGTGAATGTATCGATGCGACACTCCACCTTATAAAGGAGCCAGATGCAACTACAGAGGATTTACTTCAGCATATCAAGGGTCCTGACTTTCCAATGGGAGGACTTATTTATGGCCAAGCAGATATTCTTCACGCGTATTCTACGGGCCGAGGAGGTATAGTAACTCGTGGTGAAGCTGAGATAAACGAACAGAAGAATGGAGTATTTCAAATTATCATTACTTCTATTCCATACCGCGTGAACAAATCTGCGCTTATCGAATCTATCGCATCACTCGTACAAGAAAAGAAACTCGAAGGTATTAAGGGACTACGCGATGAATCTGCGAAAGATATTCGTATTGCTATCGACCTTAAGAGTGGAGTGCATCCTCAGAAAGTTCTCAACTATATTTACAAGCACACACAGCTTGAGCAATCTTTCAACTTCAACTTAGTCGCTCTTGTAGACGGAGTGCCTCAGACACTATCACTAAAGAGTATTCTTTCACTTTTCATCTCACACCGCCAAGTGGTAGTGAAGCGCCGTACAGAATTCGACTTAAGAAAAGCAAAAGATCGTGAGCATATCCTCCTCGGACTTAAGAAAGCACTCGACCATATCGACAAAGTTATTTCTGTAATCCGTGCTTCGAAAGACACACAGATAGCGAAGCTAAACTTGATGAAAGAGTTTAAGTTCTCAGAACTTCAGGCTACAGCTATCTTGGAAATGAAACTTCAGAAACTTGCAGGTCTTGAAAGAAAGAATGTAGAGCTAGAACTCGCTGAGAAACAAGCACTTATCAAAGAGCTTGAAGCACTCCTTGCAAGTCCAAAGAAAATGCTTGCGCTCATTGGAGCAGAGCTTGAAGCTATTAAGGAGAAATACAATGACGAACGCCGCACAAGAATAATCAAGGGTGGTGTGAAGGCAATAAATGAAGAAGATTTAATTCCAGAAAAAGAATCAGTACTTGTATACACAAAGGGTGGATATGTGAAGCGCACTGATCCATCTGAATACCGCACACAAAAGCGAGGAGGTGTGGGTGTGATAGATATCGAACCAAAGGAAGAGGACTTCGTTACAATGTTTATCTCTGCAAACACTCATAGCGATTTACTATTCTTCACAAATCTTGGAAAGGCTTACCAGATCAAGATGTATGATATTCCAGAAGGTAAAAGAGCTACAAAAGGTAAATCAATAATGAACTTTATTTCACTTGAAGATAATGAAAAGGTGACTTCAATCCTTCCGATTTCAAAAGAGACAAAGAAGACTGTCGAGAGCTTGCTCCTGGTCACATCACTCGGTGTGGTGAAGAAAGTAGCAGCAGAGAGCTTCAAAGATGTACGCCGTTCAGGACTTATCGCAATCAAGCTAGACAAGGGCGACGACCTAGCATCTGTACTTCCAATCACAAAGGGCGACGATGTAATGCTTGCGACAACACTTGGTCAATCAATCCGCTTTAAAGAGGCTGATGTGCGCGAGATGGGCCGTGCTGCAGGAGGCGTACGCGCTATGAAGCTCGGAAAGGGTGATTCAATTATCGGAGTGGATCGTATTGCAAAGGGTGATGATTCGCAATCATTCCTAGTGATGGGCTCAAACGGACTTGGAAAGAAAACTAAGGTGACTGAATACAAAACTCAGAAGCGTGGAGGTTCTGGTATTAAAACCGCTAAAGTAACTCCAAAGACAGGGAAGCTCATCGTAGCGAAGATTGTGGGTGATGAATCAGAAATCATAGCAGTGTCACAAAAAGGTCAGGTGATCCGTGTGGGTCTCGCATCAATCCCAACTTCAGGAAGACAAACTCAGGGTGTGCACATTATGAAGCTTCGCCCAGGCGACTCAATCGCATCTATTACTTGTTTGTAAAATGTTAAATGAAGAGAACGAAAGAAATTTCGTTCTTTTTATTTTATTTGTGATATAATTTATATATGTTCTCAAATCCTAATAAAAATATTGCACAATTTAGACTTACTCATGGAATGAATGTCGCGGACATTGGCTCAGGCTCTGGTGCTTACGCTATTGCCGCTTCAGAAATAATAGGCGACGGAGTGCTTTATGCTGTAGATGTACAGAAAGAAATGCTGAGTATTCTTGATTCTGAAGCGAAAAAGCTTCGATTGAATAATATTCGTACAATCTGGGGTGACGTGGAGAGGGAAGCAGGCACAAAGATTGCCGATTCTGTGATAGACGCTTGCATACTTTCAAATGTGCTTTTTCAAATTGATAATAAGGATGCATGTATTGTAGAAGTGAAAAGAATTTTGAAGCCCGGTGGAAAAGTTCTAGTCGTTGATTGGAGTGATTCTTGGAGCGGGATGGGTCCACATAAAGATTTGGTTCATTCTGAAGGTCAGACTTATGCACTTTTCGAAAAGCATAAGATGAAACCTGTGGAAGAGATTATGGCAGGTGACCATCATTATGGTATAATATTTAAATATGAAGGCTAATTTTCAAACAATATTTTTAGGTATATTCGTAGCGTTTTTTGTTTTTGCTGTGATGATATTTTCTGGAATATTACCAATAGGTAAATCATCGGGTTCATCAACTCTGCCTCAAGGTAAGGTCACAATATGGGGGACTTTTCCATCTTCACAAATGGCAAAAGTTTTAGACCCTTTAAACAGTCGTACACTTATCGTGAATTACACACAGAAACCAGAAGCAGAATACCAACAAATGCTTATAGAAGCTTTCGCATCAAACACTGGTCCTGATATGTTCTTCGTTTCTGAAGATATGATTGTGAAGAATAAGGGCTTCATATATACAATGCCCTATGCTAGCTATCCAGAGAAGCTTTTCAGAGATACATTTATAGATGGAGCAGATATCTATCTCACCAAGGATGGTGTGGTGGCACTTCCTATTGTTGTCGATCCTTTAGTGCTTTATTATAATAAAACTCTCCTTGCGAATGAAGGTATAGTAACACCACCTGCGTATTGGGATGAAGTCTTTCCACTCGTAGACAAGCTCACAAAGAAAAAGAATGATGGGACAATACTTCAGAGTACAATCGCACTAGGTACTTTTGAAAATATAAACCATGCAAAAGATATACTCTCACTCCTTCTTATACAAGGTGGAAATCCTATAGTCACAAGAAATGTAGATGTGCTCAGCTCAAATCTTAAAGAAAATTTTGGATTACCGAAACCTCCAATTGAGTCAGTTATTGCATACTACACATCATTCTCAAATGCAGGCGACAGTGCATACTCTTGGAACCGTGGTTTGCTAAATTCCACAGATATGTTTACGGGAGGGAAGCTCGCTTTCTACTTAGGTAGATCAAGCGAACTTTTCAGTATAGAAGGAGTAAATCCAAACTTAAGCTTCGATGTGGCTAGTGTGCCTCAGACTCGTGGTACTTCTACAATACGCACTTATGGTAAGATATATGGAATAGCAATAAGTAGTAAATCCGCAAATACTACTACAGCTTTCGGTGTACTAGGAATTCTTACTGCTCCTGACAATGCTAAGGCTATAGCCGCCACACTTTCACTCCCACCCGCACTTCGCACACTACTCATGACACTACCGGAAGATCCATACTTATATTCATTCTTCAAATCCGCTATCGTTGTGCGTTCTTGGCTAGATCCAAGCAGTATAAATACAGATAGAATATTTAGTGAGCTTATTAGTAACATATTATCAAATAAATTACAGTTAAATGATTCAGTGTCTAAGGCTGACGACCAGCTTCGTGCACTCCTTCCAAAAGCTTTATGAGAAAAATAATTATATCAATATTCGCGTTCCTAATTATCTCCACACCACTTTATATGACGTATGCTTATACTACTGGCGGTGGATTAGTACCTAAATGTAACACTGGAGCTCTAAACGCAGCAGGAGAGTATGAGAATCCATGTGATTTCAATCAATTAATTAATCTTGCAAATATTGTGATTTCTTTCTTGCTTTTCTACATAGCTTCTCCTATTGCAGCCGTCATATTCTGCTATGCTGGATTTAAGCTCCTTACCTCTGGTGGTAATGAAGAGGCGATGACTAATGCTAAGAAGATGATAATGACTATGATAAAAGGTTACCTCATAGCACTTGCTGCTTGGCTGGTGATTCATACGATAGTGAAAGAGCTTGGCTTCACAGGTAATACATTTTTAAGAGATTAATAATTATAAGTTAATAAATATATGAATAAAATATCTACAGAAAAGCATCCAATAGTTAGATTTCTTATCAAGCACGCATTTGTATTGTCGATGTCACTCGCGATGGTTTTCACAATTTACTTCTCACAGAGTGTAAACGCTACAAGTGGCACATTTTCAAATGGCGCAGGTGGTATTGTGGATGTGGACAATACTTCTGTAGGAACTTCGTATGTGAAGACTGTGAATACTCCTCGCCCAGGTAATGGCCAGAAGGACTATATGGTCATTAAGCCTATCGTGGATTTAAGTGGACTTACTGGAACAGCTAACTCACTTAAGGTGGGATTATATGATTCAGGAACTACAACTAATCCTTATGTAGATAAGACTATAAATCTCTCAAATACTACAACTGTTACACTACTTGTGCCTCCACCGGATTCTAGTTCGGAAGATTGGTACATAAATATTCCGACTGATTCGTCTCCAGGTAATCTAGTGCAAGTTATTGTTACAGACACATCGAGTAAGATATATTACAAGTCTGATCAATTTAAATTGTTCACTTACACAGCTTCGACAATAAAGCCGATACTTACACAGATTACTGCTGTCCCAAATCCTACTACAAATACAAATCCTACATATATATTCAAGTCCACAAAGGCTGGTAATATTACATACGGAGGTTCATGTAGCTCAAGCATAAGTCATACAGTGATACCAGGGAGTAATACTATTACATTTGATACTTTTGGCACATTACCACCAGCTACTTATGGTGACTGTACTATTACTGTGACTGATCCCAATGGTGTGTACCCAGATTCATGGCCACTTCTAGTAAGTTCTTTCGCTATTTCTTCAACGGCAGGACCTACACTTACAGAGGTGACAGCAGTGACTCCATCTTCTACAAATGACACTACTCCAGATTATACATTCAAATCTACTGAAGCTGGCGACATTACCTACACGGGCTCATGTGGATCAAGTACAAAGACAATTCTCAAAGATACCAATACTACTATCACTCTTGGTACGAATGCTACACCACCTCAGCCACTCTCTCCAGGATATAGTGGAATAAATTATAATGATTGCAATATTGTTGTTAAGGGTAGTACCTCACATACAAACTCAGTAGCGTTAAAAATTAGTAATTTCAGTGTTGTACCTACTTCAACTCCAGTTATTACTCAAGTATCACCGATTACTCCAAATCCAACTACAAACAAAACTCCCGAATATAGTTTCAATACCACAGTTGCTGGAGATATACTGTATGGAGGATCTTGTGTTCAAGATTCTAATTATACAAACGCTACAGTTGGAGTAAATGCAATTAAATTTGGTACGCTTACAGTAGGTACTACTTATAGCAATTGTACAATTCGAGTGAAATCAGGTTCGAATACATCAAATACCTTAAATGTGCCATCGTTTAGTGTGACGACAGGTAGTACAGGGAATAGCTCAGGTACAACACCTGGTGGTACTGGCAATAGCTCAGGAACAACACCTGGTGGAACTCCAAACTCGGGTGGAACACCAAATCCTGGTGGAACTCCAAAAGCTGGTGGAACACCAAATGAGATAGATGCAAAAATTGAAAATCCTCTAGGTGGGAATTATCCAGATATACCATCATTCATTGCCAAATTATTGTCGATAGTTCTTATGATCGGAGTTCCTATTGTTGTGCTCGCAATTATTTACTGCGGATTCCTTTTTGTGAAAGCTATGGGTAATCCTGAGGAAATTTCAAAAGCAAAGAATGCACTTCTGTACACTGTGATAGGCGCGGCATTACTTCTTGGATGCTTTGTGCTTGCGAATGCTATAGCAGGAACCGTATCGGAGATTAGTAAGGGAGTTTAATAATAATTAAATTATATGAAAATAAAAAATTACATTAATAGAGTTTCAGTTTTATTAGCACTTATTGCCCCTAGTATTGCGTTTGGTGCTACAGCTACTCCGGGCACAGTCACAAATGGTGTTTGTAGTAATTCTAGTATTCAAAATAGTATTGGTGATTTATTCAACTTCTTTTCTTGTATTCTGAGAACAAATATAGTCTCACTTCTTATTACAATTGCTATGATTGGTTTTATTTGGGGGGTAATACAAATGTTTATTAATCCCAATAATGAAGAAGCTCGCAAGCAGGGTAAGTCGTATGTGATTTGGGGCCTTGTAGGACTTTTCGTAATTATATCTGTATGGGGTCTTGTGGCAGTGCTTACAAATACATTTGGTATCTCAAATCTTATTCCACAGCTATCAAATCAATAATAGTTGCGTTTAATTGAGTAAAATATGCTATAATATATGAGTAACTGTCTTAACTTGCGGTCGCAAAATTAGACAAATTTATTATAAGTTAATTAATTTTACATACTAAATAATATGAAGAAAATTATTTCGTTTAGTGCTGTGGTAGGAATGTTCCCATTGGCTGCATTCGCTGCTACACAGAGTTTATTTAATGTTCTTGCAATCGTGAATGTTATCCTAGGAACAATCATTCCTATACTTATCACTCTTGCAGTTGTTTACTTTATCTGGGGAGTTATACAGTACACTGTATCAAATGATGAAGAAGCAAAGAAGGGTGCACGCGGAAAGATCATCAACGGTCTTATCGGTCTATTCATCATCCTGGCTTTCTGGGGTATCGTATTTATGATCCAGAATACACTTGGTATCAGTAATGTTCAATTACAGAAGACTGATATTCCTTGTGTTCCTACACCAGTTAACCCTTGTTAATAATATATGCAATTTGAGATTTTCCCAGTCGCATATGCGAGCATGAGTACGCTCATAAATAGTATTGAGAAGGTTGTGATAAACCCACTCATTGCTCTAGTGTTTACTCTAGCTCTTGTGTACTTCATTTATGGAGTAATGCAATTCGTTCTTAACCCGACAAATGAAGAGATTCGTAAGTCAGGGAAGAGCCATATGCTTTGGGGTCTCATAGGATTATTTATTATGATTGCAGTTTTCGGAATAATGCGCTTAGTATTGAACACTCTCGGAGTGAACTCTGTACAGATTCAAGATAACGGAAGCATCAACATAACTAAATAATTTCTGTATAAAAAAAGCCACACCCTTACGGATGTGGTTTTTTTTGTTGTTAGATAAAAGAACTAAGTAACATCATAGCGGTTCACCAATGGCGAATTGCTTATTACTTTTTTTGCTAATTTTAACTGTACTTCAACAAGTTCAGAAATTTCTTTATCTGACATTGTAGGGTGTTTAGTTTTGTATTTATCTGTCAATTTGTCTCGGTAATTATTTAAATTATCTTGAACAAGGTCGCCAGAAATAATAATACAATCGATATTTTCGAATTCTATTCCGAATCGTGATCTCATACGATTACGGAATGTGTTGTCGTTAATATCGTCACCATGGTTTTTCCCTAGCAGGTCAGCCTCAAATTCTTTACTTCCAGTAAATGTCGTTACGGCTTTTTCAAGCCCTGAAGTTAGATTACGCTTGATATCTGTTGCTTTGATTAATTTATATCGATCATGATCTGCTATTACCCAGTCACCATCAATTTTGCATTTAATCATTTTGCCGTTAATATCTCGTGTTTCAAAGGTGTCTACATAGATGTCATTGATCTCGTGACTTTGAGCCTCATCTAATTGAAGCTTAATTAAGCCAAGTTCATGAAACCATATAAAATAATCACCTTCTTCAAGCCAAATTCCTGTTTGTTCACCGAGGAATAGTAATTGTACACTACCCATAGGTGGAACTGTAAATTTCGAGGATTCCCAGACAAAAAGTCCGGAACCTACTAGAATTAAAAGAAGTGTAATCTTCTTCCAGGTGTAGTTCTGGAAACTATATACCCCAGTTAAGTGGTAAATACCTTCCATCAACAAGAATACAATTATAAACACTATTATAGTAGCAATGTAATTGTAGATTTTGTTCGCAAATAGATTATTCATAATTTTAGTTGTTATTTTTAGTTAAAATTATGTCTAGGCTCCCACTGGAGCCATCTTGCGAGCAGAACTGCTGGCTTTTGTTTGCTGAGACAATTCCAATTTCGTCGGAAATGTCTTCAGTGCCATTAGACGGGAACAAGCTCCCATCGCGGTTGCGCATAATGTAAGGCTTAGTAGCGTTTAGATAGTTACAAATTCTTCCTGATGGAATATTGTATACTTTTCCAAAACTGCCACTAAATTCAACATGAATTATGTTGCTTACAGGTTGCTCATTACCAACGTTTCCGTTTGAAGGTTTATTTCCGCTACTACTATCATTTTCTGATGATGATGGCGAAAATACGAAGAAGAGTAAACATATTACTGCAATTGCAGATAATATGATTCCACCCACCATAATGGGGGAGGTTTTTGATCCATGAGGATCTTCTGCTGGGGCTGGTGTTCCTGACATAACTGTTGGGGTTAAATTGTTAATGTATTAATTTGACATAATTATACACCAAATAGACAAAAAAGTCAAGCTAAAAGAGCTTGATAAATAAGGGGGAAATGGGGATGAGATGGAGAGTCTCGCCCTACGGCCCTAGGTACTTTTCCGGCGGGGGATTCGGTCACAAGTTTTTTTCTGTTGAAAAAGCTCGCGACCCCGACTCGTGCCGTCGCACTCCGTCTTTCGACCCTTTTAAAATATAATCCTATTATATTTTAAAATCACAAAAAAATAACCCTAAAGGGTTATTTTAATTGTGCCCGAGGCGGGGGTCGAACCCGCATCCCTTTCGAGACACGATTTTAAGTCGTGCGCGTATACCAGTTCCGCCACTCGGGCATGTATGAAATTTTGTGCTGGAGAGGAGACTTGAACTCCTAACCCTTGCGGGACTAGTTCCTAAGACTAGCGCGTATACCAATTCCGCCACTCCAGCATATTGTAACCGAGGGAATCTCGCCCCTGAGTTAATCGGTCACAAGTCTTTTTCTGTTGAAAAAGCTCGCGACCCCGACTCGTGCCGTCGCACTCCGTCTTTCGATTCTTTTTAAACGTGAATACTTTCACCTTTAAAAATCACAAATTTTTGCAAAGCAAAAATTTTGTGCCCCTTGAGGGAATCGAACCCCCGACCATCTCCTTAAGAGGGAGCTGCTCTACCAGCTGAGCTAAAAGGGCAAAACAAAATTAAAAACAGAAAAAGTATAACACAAAACAACACTTTTTACAATTTTTGAGACCTAGGACGGAATCGAACCGTCGTATAAAGATTTTGCAGATCTTTGCCTTACCACTTGGCGACTAGGTCTTATAACTTCTATCCTAACCGTTTTGGAGAAGCTCGTCAATTTTCTGGCGATTCTTCTCACCCTCATCTATCTCCACATCAAGAAAGGGAATAGGGTTTATGTTGAGACGGCTCTTCACGAATGTGCGCATTTCTCCCAAATTTCTTTTTACAAAGCCGAAAGCTGCCTTCTCTTTAGTGCGAGGTAGCACACTGATCATTATCTTCGCATGTTTGCCTCCAGGAGCGAGCAACACGCGTGTGACAGTGATAAGTGAAGTGTTACCACCTTCTTTCTCAATGAAGGTTGCTGCGAGCTCACGGATGTGATTTGTTATTTTTTCGTCTCTAAATTCTGTCATAAAATAATTATTTAATAGTTATAGTAAATGCTTCTATCACATCGCTTGGTGCAATGTCGACTTTCGTTTCAATAAGTATTCCGCACTCTGTGCCTTCTTCTACGAATGTGGCCTTTATTTTACTCTGTTCAAGTCCCACAATCTTACCACGGCCGATTTCGAAATCTCGGCGCATTACACGGATAGTGTTGCCTACGGAAACTTTGCCAGTTAGGATTTTACCTCCAACGATTTGCTTGTCTTTTGTGCCGTTGAAAATTTTGAGAATCTTTGCAGATCCAGATACTTCTGTAATCTCAAGACGTGGTCTTCGTGCTTCGTGGATTTCCTTTAAGTAGTCTATAAGTTTATAAATGATATCGAATTGCTGGATGTTTACATGAAGGCTTTCATTTAGGTCGCGAGCATTTGGCTCGAGCTTTACATTGAAGCCTAGCACGATAGACTCAGGATCGATGTTTGCAGCTTTCAAATCGTAGTCACCGATAGCTCCTACACCAGAAGAAATTATATGGAAAGAAATTTCAGGAGTATTGATCTTCTCGATTTCTTTCTCTAGAGCTTCGTATGATCCAGATACATCTGTCTTTATCACTATTGGAATTGTTTTGCCAGCGAAATTACTATCAACTTTTGAAACTTTCTTCACAATATTTTTATTTTCAAGCTGGAAAGCTTCTGCTTCTTTCTTTGTATCAAAAGCTGTGAACACTCCGCCTACTGGTGGCATGCTGTCGAATCCGACGAAACGAATAGGGGATGAAAAAGTCATTTGCTTCTCAGGCTTACCAAGAAAGTTCTCCATTATGCGAGTTGTAGTTATAGCATCACCTGCGACTACATACATTCCGCTCTTGATTGTGCCATCTTTTATCACGCCAGTTGCAGATATTCCGCGCTTTGGGTCACGATTGGCCTCAATGATCACTCCTGTAGCATTTATCTTCGCGTTACCTGTAAATGTATTGAGGTCTGCAACGAGAAGAATCATAGAGAGTAATTCGTCCACACCAGTTCCAGCTTTTGCAGAGATAGGTACGAAAGGTATGTCTCCACCTAGACCCTCCAAATAAATTCCTTTCTCAAGGAGATCCATTTTAGTCTTTTCTAAGTTTGCATTTGGCTTGTCGATTTTATTTATAGCCACGATGTATGGCACCTTTGCTTCTATGATAGTATTCCAAGCTTCGATAGTTTGCGCTTTTACAGAATCCTCTGCAGATACTACGAGGATAGCAATGTCGGCAGCAGAAGCACCACGAGCACGCATCTTTGAGAATGCTTCGTGACCTGGAGTATCTAGGAAAGTAATTTTCCTATCTTTCCCTGCTTCGTCTTTATGCATAACTTCATATGCAGAAATATTCTGAGTGATTCCTCCAGCTTCTTTGTCTACGATATTTGTCTTACGAATGTAATCGAGTAGGGTAGACTTTCCGTGGTCCACATGCCCCATAACGACCACTACAGGTGGCCTTACAATTGTATTTGTTTGTGTTGGGGATTTTTCCATATAATTTAATTTTTTATTTTGCCTTCTTTAAAACTTCTTCCTCTTCTTCTGTAAGTTCATGAGTTGAAGAATTTTTTACAATTGGTTTTGCGAAGATACTCATTCTGTCGCGTGCGTACAAACTTGAAAGTACTACACCATTTCCTTCATCGTTTAATAGTGCGATAGCGAAGCTTTGGTTGCTACCTGCATCAGGGAATGGGTTGAAACGGGAAGTGACTATACTTCTGATACTTTTATCAAGTCTGCCATCTACTTTAAGTAAATGAGCATTAATTTCCTTTTGGGTGACTTCTAGCTTCTCCACATGGTGACCTAGGATATTCATCACTTCTTCGAGATTTTTCGCCTCTGTGCCCATCATAAGGCGCTTAAAGCGCATATCAAGGCGAATGAACATAACAAGCAGGATTAGAATAATTGCAGAAAGTATTAAAATAGCAATAAATTCAGTACTCATATAGGGTAGAGTATATACTACTTAAGCGTTTTTTACAATATTAGACTTGTATTGCCAAGTGGTGTATTATTTAAATATGAAATTCAACGCATTGGAAAGTCTGCAAAGAAGTCCTAATCCTGACGACACAGGAGGAGGTACTCCAGAAAAAAAATTAACTCCTGAAACAATGAGGGAATTAGTTAGAAACCTTGATGTTACAAAAATAGAAAATTTGGATTTTAAAAATGCTATTGTTGATTTTGCACCCGAGGCAAAAATGGTTCTTGGGGACAAAAATAATTTAAAAGAAGCTCTTTTAGCTTTATCTGATAGTACACTAATTTCTCCTCCTTTAAATAAAGAGGGTGTTATGAAATTAATTGGGAAAAAATCAATTTTACTAAATGAGCCAGATTGGGACAAGATAGAAAAGAATGGATCAGTATTTTTCCCTACGTCTCTTGCTCATTTTGTATTTGTTAAGGAAACTAAAAATCCTGTAACTCGTATGCGCACAAATGAATACCAAGGGGAGTTATATAAAGATTTTGCAGATGAACCAACATTGGAATTACTTACTGAAATTCATAAAAAATATATTAAAACTCAAAGGCGTGGTGAAGCAGACCCAGAACTTATTCAGCAACTTAAAGATCGTGAAATCAATACAGGTAATACTTTATATCAAGACGAATCTTCAATTGGTTATATTTTCCCCTTAGAAAAACAGATACTTACAGAAGATGCTACTCTAAATCGTGATCGAGTTTTTAATGAAGAATTATTCCCGACTGTTACCTTTGAGTATCAAGGACACACATTTAAGATTTTTAGAAATCCATCTGACAATACTCCTGATCAAAGTTTGCAAGAAAATGATAACCCATTTTTACTAAAGCGTTTTGGAAGTTGGTTTAATTTAAAAATCGATGGTGAATCCTACAAAGAAAAAACATACGATCCAAACCTAGAAAAATTAGAAGGTGATGATGGTATTTATGATGGTTTCAATTCGTGGCGAAAATGGATTGACTATCGAGATATTGTTGTAAAAAATTAATTTTTTTAAAAAACTTTAGGAAGGACGGTCTTTGCTAAAATGTTGTTGCAGTTTATGCTATAGTGTTCTTATGAAATTGGGCTTCCCGAAAAACCTAATATATATGGATAATGCATCTGCAACTCCGGTGGATAAGGGGGTATTAAAGGCTATGGAGGAGGTGAACCTAGAGCATTATACCAATCCGAGCGGGCTACACAAGCAAAGTGTGGAAGCAAGGAGAATTCTTGAGAACGCAAGGAAGGATATTGCAAAGGAGCTTTTTGCGCATGCAGATGAAATTATTTTCACAGCTTCAGGTTCAGAAAGCGACGCACTTGCTATAGAAGGCACTATAAATTTTATAGCAAATAAATATTCGGAAGTCGGACTTCCGAATATTCCACATATCGTAACGACGAATATTGAGCACTCCGCGGTGATAGAAACTTGCAAGATGTTAGAAAGAACTGGCAGAGCGGAAGTGACTTATGTCGGAGTAGAAGCAAATGGAATTGTAGATCAGAAAAATATCAAAGAAGCGATAAAAGAAAATACAGTGCTTGTTTCCGTAATGTATGCGAATAATGAAATCGGAACAATTCAGCCAATAAAAGAAATTGCGAAAGTTGTAAGAGGTGCAAGAAAAATTGGGAAACAATCACGCCCCACCCCTAACCCCTCCCCAAATTTTTCAAATTTAGAGAGGGGAAAAATGCAATCAATTGCATCTCGAATTTCTCCCCTCGCTATTCACGAAGTAAATGGAGAGGGGGCAGGGGGTGAGGCCGCGAAAGCGGGGAATTCATTTTTTCCGTTTTTTCATGTAGATGCCTGCCAAGCAATGAATTATTTGGAGACTGGGAATATGGATGCACTAGGTGTGGATTTACTATCTTTTAACGGTGCGAAGATTTACGGACCGAAAGGTATGGGAGTTTTATATAAGAGAAGAAGTGTGGAGCTTGTTCCTGTTATAAATGGCGGAGGGCAAGAATTTCACTTGCGTGCTGGCACAGAGAATGTAGCCGGCGCAGTAGGCATGGCTCTAGCACTTGCGAAGACAAACAAAATTAAAGAGAAAGAGTCCGAAAGATTAAGAAAGCTTCAACAAGAATTTTTCACAGGGATTAAGGATGTTGAAAATAAAACTGGCTACAAGATTGAAATCAATGGAGACTTAGAAAACAGAATTCCAAATAATGTAAATATTTCTGTTGCAGGAATTTCAAATGAACTACTAGTAATTGAACTTGATGCAAACGGTGTGGCGGTGTCGAACAAGAGCGCATGCAAGACGGATGAAGAAGAAAGCTCTCATGTAATAAATGCAATTAGAAAAGTGAGTGGTTCAAAATTCACAGACGAAAGTATTCGCTTCTCTATAGGACGCGATACAAAAGCAGGGGATGTAAAGAAAGTTTTACAGATTTTAACTAAGATTTTAGAGAAATATAATAAGTGGAAATAGATTTGACGGGTATGCTATAATATCTGTATGGATCCCGTTAGAGATATGTAGTTATGTCTTATGGGGTACTAGAAAAAGTTACGATAGTAAATATATTATAATACTTAATAAGGTACGGAAGTCTCTGGACTTCCTATCTCTAACGGGATGGATCTAAAAGATTTAAACAAACAGCAACTAATACTTCTAACTATGCTTTTCTCTTTCGTAATTTCAATTGCGACGGGGATTGTTTCTATTTCACTTATGAAAGTTGCCCCTCCGATAGTACCTCAAACGATAAATAGAGTGATAGAAAGAACCATAAACAATGTAGTAACAGCACCCGAAGAGAAGAAGGCAGAAGACAAGGATTCAAATAGTACAGTGGTGGGAGATGGTAATGTAGTGGTAGCTATTTATTCTGGAGATATTACTGGCACTATTCCCGTAGATCCAAATACAGGTAAAGAAATGGTTGCCCCAGCGCTAGGTGAAGGAGTAATTATCTCAGATGTCGGTTTGGTAATGGTAGAGAATATAATTCTTGAAAATAGTAAAACTTATAAAATTAAATTAGGAGATAAATATTTCCCTGCTACGGTCCTCAAGAAGTTTGGTAATGGATTCACAATCCTAAAGATAAATGGGGAAGAGAAGAAGCCAGAACTTAAGCCAAATGAAACTCCAGCACTACCTGCATCTGCTGCTACTCCTTCTGTTGACACACAGTAATTATTGTATTATAATATAAATATAAAATAAATTATGCCACCATTCAATCATTTCACAACTAAAGCCAAAGAAGCTATTCGTAAAGCTCACGAATTGGCTATTGAGCGTGGACAGAACCACGTGAATTCATTGCACCTACTCACAGCACTTCTTGTGCAGGAGGATTCTATGATTATTTCTATTTTAGACAAAATGGAGGTAGACACAATGCTACTTTCAGACAATGTAATTGAAATGATTGAATCTCCAGAGAATCGCAACACCGTTTCTCCATCGTATCAGATTTACCTTACTCCAGATCTCGCACAAGCTATCGAGGAATCAAGCAAAGTGGCAGCAACTATGAAAGATGAATTCGTCTCAACTGAGCATTTATTTATTTCTATTCTTGAAGTTCCAGGTGAAGCTCGTGAATTACTCTCAAAATTTAAAATTGATCGCGAGCGTGTGCTTGAAGTTATAGATATGCTGAAGAATGAGCACGTCACAGAAAGTGCATCAAGTAAAAAGCCCAAGCTCCTTACTAAGTTCACTCGTAATCTCACAAAGCTCGCTCGTGAAGACAAGCTCGATCCTGTGATCGGCCGCGACATGGAGATAATGCGCATTATGCAAATCCTTTCTCGCCGTACAAAGAATAATCCGATACTCATCGGTGAAGCTGGTACTGGCAAGACTGCTGTAGTGGAAGCTCTCGCTCAGAGAATCGTGAAAGGTGATGTGCCTGAGTCACTGAAGGATAAAGAAGTCGTATCTCTCGACCTTGGACTTCTTCTCGCTGGCACAAAGTACCGCGGAGAATTCGAGGAGCGCCTACGCGGAATGATGAAAGAAATCGAAAAAGCAGATGGTAAGATAATTCTTTTCATAGATGAGATTCATACGATTGTCGGAGCTGGAAGTTCAGAAGGATCACTTGATGCTTCCAATATGCTGAAGCCTGCGCTTGCTCGTGGTGAACTCCGTGCGATCGGTGCAACTACTCTAAACGAGTTTCAGAAGCATATAGAGAAGGACCCTGCGCTTGCTCGCCGTTTCCAGCCGGTGTATGTGGATGAGCCAAATACAGAAGATACTGTGGCAATCCTCCGTGGCCTTAAAGAAAAATATGAAATCTACCACGGCGTAAGAATTACAGACGATGCGATTATCGCAGCGGTGTCGCTTTCTACTCGCTACATTACAAATCGCTACTTGCCAGACAAAGCTGTGGACCTCATCGATGAAGCTTCGTCAGCACTTCGCATAGCGCTTGAGAACAAGCCACCAGCACTTGAAGAAGCTCACAGAAAGATAATGCGTTTTGAAATCGAGAAGGAAGCTCTCGCGAAAGAACTTGAGAGTGATTCCAATACCCCTCTTAAAAACAAAGATACAAAAGCTCGCATTAAAGAGATAGATAAAGAGATCGGAAATTTGAAAGAGAAGACTCATGAGCTTGAACTCAAGTGGAATAATGAGAAAGATATTCTTGCGGGTATTCGTGCTATCAAGAAAGAACTTGAAACTCTTCGCACAGAAGGCGACAATGCTGAGATGCGTGCCGACCTTGGCCGTGCAGCTGAGATCCGCTACGGAAGAATTCCACAACTCAAGAAAGATTTGGATGCAAAATTAATTCGTTTGAAGAAACTTCAGAAGTCTCGCCGAATACTCAAAGAGGAAATTACTGCAGAAGATATCGCAGAAGTTGTGGCGCGCTGGACTGGAATTCCACTTGTGAAAATGCTTGAGGAAGAGCGCGAGAAACTTATGCGTATGGAAGATGAGCTTCGCAAGCGCGTCGTGGGCCAGAATGAAGCTATCGAAAAGGTAGCAAACGTAGTCCGCAGGAACCGTGCAGGGATTTCTGACCCAAACAAACCAATCGGTTCATTTATCTTCCTAGGTCCTACTGGCGTAGGTAAAACTGAGCTTACAAAGGCACTAGCAGAATTTATGTTCAACGATGAGAAATCACTAATCCGTGTGGATATGAGTGAGTATATGGAGCGCCATAGCGTTTCCAAGCTTGTGGGTTCACCACCAGGATATGTGGGCCATGATGAATCAGGCCAGCTCACAGAAGCAGTACGCCACCGCCCATACTCTGTAATACTCTTTGATGAAGTGGAGAAAGCACACCCTGAAGTATTCAACATTCTTCTCCAAGTGCTTGATGAAGGGCGCCTTACAGATGGAAAGGGTAGAGTTGTGAACTTCAAGAATACAATTATAATCCTCACATCAAACATCGGCTCACAATATATCGACAAGATGGAGACTCTCGGCTTCAATGCGAAGAGTGAGAAAGAGCAATACAACAATACAAAAGATAAAGTTCTTGCTAGTTTGAAAGATTACTTCCGCCCAGAATTCTTAAACCGCCTCGATGAGACTGTCGTCTTCGACATACTTTCACCTGAAGTTATTCGCCACATTGTGGACCTCAAGATGCAAGTGATCAGTAAGCGCCTCCTTGGTAAAGATATTATTCTTGATGTGTCAGATGATGCGATGAATTACCTCGCAAAGGAAGGCTACGATCCTCACTACGGCGCACGCCCACTAGGAAGACTTATACAAAATAAAATTCTTAACCCTGTAGCATCATTCATCATCGGTAAAGGTGTGAAGAAAGGAGATGTGGTCTATGTGACACTGAAGAATAACGAACTCGTCATCGAACTCAAAAAAGGTAAAGTGAAATCAAATCTAAAAATTGCAAAACCAAGTCCGTATACGAAGTAATTAAAAACCCCTAGGTAATACCTAGGGTTTTTAGATTATTGTCAAAGTATATTTGCATATATATATATAAAGGTTTATGATTAATGAAATCATAATAAGCCTTCATCATGAAATTAAGTTTATTACCAATTCTGTTCTTATCATTTTTTTGTAAAGCACAAAAGAGTGTTAGTTGTGAAGTTTTAGGTGCAATGACTGCATTTAAAATATCTAATGTAAAAGGTGAACATAATAATTTCCACCTTTATTCTATAAAGACGCCTAAATTAGGAGTTTTACATTTGGAACGAAAAAATGATAGTGATGAAGTGTTGAGTCCATTGTGCGGGTTTAAAATGTCTACCGACAAAAGTGAAGTGGTAAGATTCCATATAATTTCTTTTACCATGTTTGCTTTAGGGATGACCGTAAATACGCATGATATTCTGACAAATAATCCAGAATACTTCTTTGTTAGATTTCCAAATGCTTCAATGCACTTTTGGAACTTACAAGAAAGCTGTAATAATAAATACAAAAACGGCAACCCAGAGGAAGGTAGAGCCTTCCCGTTTAGTACTACAGCTTTAGTTGGACTTACTGATGGATGGCATCTCACAAATACCTTAGCGCATTTTCAGATTGGTACTGTGATCTCACTTTCAGTCTTCAGTAAGGATTATCATATGATTAAGCCTCTTCAAGCCGTAGCTCGTATTGCATACTTCTCAGCTTGCTATTATGTTGGTTATAATTTTATGGACAAAATTGTCTATAAACATTATTGATATAAACTCTCGCCTAAATAAAAACCCACTTACTATATGTAGGCGGGTTTTTGTATGGGGAAGGAGTTTATTGTCCTACGGTCACGGGTACTTTTCTGGTTGCTGGGAAGGAGTTTCGAACCTTACAGGTTCAGTACACCTCTCGTATCGGGAAGGAATTTCGATTCTTACAGAATCTGTACACCTTTTCCGGTAGCAAAGCTACACGGAAAAGCTTTTCGAATCCTTCACGGAAGGAATTTCGATTCTTACAGAATCTGTACACCTTTCGTATCGTACTCGCTTCGCTCCGTGCGATATACTCAAGGTTTTCGAATCCTTCTCGAATGCCACAGATGTGGCATTCTCCGACGCAACAAAAAAAACGACTTATGTCGTTTTTTTTGTTTTGTGCGTCGGGAAGGATTCGAACCTTCGGAGCCCGGAGGCGACAGATTTACAGTCTGTTGTAATAGACCACTCTACCACCGACGCATTCTCTAGAACATATGTATTATACAAAAATTTAATAAAAAGTCTATTAAATAATAAAAAAAACACCGCAAAATCGTAATTTCGCGGTGGACTGACATACAGTCTTGGGTTTGGTTTGCGGAGCTGCAGTCTCCGCGGTTCATGAATCATCCAGGGTCCTCGTTTGCTGGGCCTGGTATGATTCTCAAAAAAGGTACTAGGCGGGGCATAATTACCCCAGGCTTCTGAGCTGTGCTTTTGTGGCTGCTTTTTTTGCCTACACAGCGAATGGTGTAGCTGAATTATTGCATTCGGTATCCTTTTAAAGGATACAATTCGGAATTGCAATCAATTTCAACTTTAGTTAGTATAGCAGATTAGTACTTTTTTGTCAAGGACTTTAAAACCTTGAATTTTAATGCTAAAATTGAGTCTATTATGGTTAAAAATAATCTTCCACTTTCATATATAGAAATTTCAAAGAGTGCGCTTGTGCACAATTTTAAGTGTATTAAAAAGGTGGTGAAGAGTGGCACGAAGATTGCCGCTGTGGTGAAGGCCAATGCCTACGGCCATGGTGACAAAGAAGTGGTGAAAATTCTCGCACCGCTTGTGGACTACTTCCAAGTGAATTCTATCGACGAGCTTTATAATGTACGCAAGATTTCCAAGAAGCCGGTACTGCTCCTAGGCTATGTAGGCAAGAGTGATATAGCCAATGCTATAGAGCTTGGATGCATACTTACTGTTTTTGATTTCTCTCACGCACTACTCATAAATGAAATTGCTAGGAAGCTTGGAGTGAAGCAAAAGGTTCATATCGCTGTTGATTCGCATTTAGGAAGAGAGGGTGTGATGCCTGCGGATTTGGAGAAGTTTTTATTGGAAGCTAAAAAGATGCAGAATATAAAAATCGACGGAGTATATTCACATTTTGCAAACATAGAAGATACAAATGATTTTTCGCATGCACAAAAACAAATTGATACATATAAAAATGTTGTGGAAACTTTCAAGAAGTTTGGCTATGGCAAAATTCACACACACATTTCTGCGACATCCGGTGTGCTCGCATATGAGAAGTGGAATGGAGTGCATCCTATTGTGCGCATAGGAATCGGGCTTTATGGAATGTGGCCAAGTGAGAATCTGAAAAAGGATTGGAGTAAAAAGTTTGATCTGATGCCCGTGATGAAGTGGGTCACACACGTAGCTCAAGTGAAAACTTTACCAGCAGGGCATTCCATCGGCTACGGACTCACACATATTACAAAATCTGAGACCAAGATTGCAGTAATTCCTCAAGGTTATTCAAATGGCATTCCTCGTAGTGCATCAAATAAAGGCGAAGCACTTATAAATGGCAAACATGCTCCAATTCTTGGTCGTGTCGCAATGAATATGTTTGTAGTTGATATTACTGATATTAAAGGAGTTAAGGCAGGTGACGAAGTGGTGCTCCTAGGTAAGCAAGGCAAAGGAGATATTACAGCTGAGGAGTTAGGTAATTCCACAGATACTATCAATTATGAGGTTGTAACCCGTGTGAGTCCTCTAATACCGAGAATTATTGCCTAATTTAGCGCTATATGCTATAGTAGTCCCATGTCACAAGATAGACTTTTCAAATTAGCATGTACTTCTTGCAAGCGTATCAATTACTGGTCCAGCAAGAACAAGAAACTCGTTACTAAAAAGATCGAGCTTAAAAAGTACTGTAAATGGTGCAAAAAGAATACCAAGCATAAAGAGGCGAAAAAGTAGTTTTTTAGCTTATATTTTGCTAAAATAAAACCGTCTCTTCACTGAGATGGTTTTATTTTTTGTTTATTTAAAATTCAAATATACGGGCGATTAGTTTAGTGGTAGAACAGACCTCTCCAAAAGGTCTGGCGAGGGTTCGATTCCTTCATCGCCCGCATTTAAAAAAACAGCTTCGGCTGTTTTTTTGGCGGTAGCACGCAAAACCTTTGCGTGCGTGGAGGAAGCGGAAAGCTTTTCTGTAATTCTGTAAGAATTTAGAAAAGGTATACTGTTCCCGTAGGGAAAGATTACCCTCCACCGCCGACTCGGATGTTATCAGAGTCTTTTTAGGTTGAGGAATCGGAAGCCGGAAGCTGTCGAGCTGAGGCGCGGTCGAGCAAATTTTTACGAGAAAATTATGCGTAGCCGAAAGTGTACTCACGTTTCCTCCTCCATCCGAATTTCTTTATCTATGCTATACTATACCTATGGAAACAACTAAAATAAGTGGGAAGATATTTATTAGCATAGCTATTGTAGTATTGTCTTTTATTGGTTTCATTGCTTCGAAAAATTTCTCTGATCAAGGAGCATATGTAGAAGTGAAAGGCCTATCAGAGAAGATTGTGAAATCAGACACTGCTATCTGGTCTATGAACTTCGAAGTGAAGTCAAACAGTATCGATGCACTTTATGGAGATATTGAAAAGAATTTAGTTACTATTAAGACATTTCTAAAGACAAAAGGTTTTGATGATGCAGAAATAAATGTGGCTCCTGCAAATATCTACCAAGATACATACAAGGATGCAGCATTCCGCTACAATTCTACAAATCAAATCTCTGTTTATACAAACAAAGTAGACATTGCTAAGAAGAGCTCAAGCGAGACTCTAATGCTTGTGAAGAGTGGCGTAGTGCTTACTCAGAATTCTATCGCATTTAATTTCTCTGATTTAAATAGTGTGAAGCCAGATATGCTTGCAGAAGCTATCAAGAACGCTCGCGATACAGCAGCACAATTCGCTACAAACTCTGGCTCAAAAGTGGGAGGCATCGTGCGTGGTAATCAAGGAGTCTTTGATATTGTAGATAAAGACCCCGGCTCTCCAGAATTTAAAAAGATTCGTCTAGTTTCTACGCTTCGATTTTTGCTTAAGTAAAAAATGATGGAGGATAATAATAAATTTGATAAAACTATTCAAACTTACAAAGATAAGTTTGATACTTATACAGAACGTACGCCATCTGAAATGAATGGCGAATCAAAAGAGTGGGCAGATTCCTTCTTGATGAGGTTACCTGAAAATTCAAAGATATTGGAATTCGGTTCAGCTACTGGGCGAGATGCAAGATATTTTAAATCAAAAGGTTTTGAAGTTACTTGCACAGATATAATTCCAGAAGCTTTAAAGAACTTGGAGGAGGAAGGGTTTAAAACTGAAGTGTATGATTTCAGAGATAATCCTAAAGAAGAATGGCGACATTCGTTTGATGGGTTTTTCGCAAACGGAGTTTTCGTTCACGCATCTCAAGAAGTCTTAGAGAAAAATTTAAAAAATATTTCAGAAATAATTAAGCCTAATGGATATGCTGCTATCTCTCTTAAAAATGGTGTAGGTGATGAAATATCTGAAAGAAAGTTAGAAGCTCCAGTTTATTATAAATATTATACTGAGCCTGAGTTACGAGAAATAATTTTAAAATCTAATTTTGAAATATCAGAACTTACCTATAGTCATGAGGGTCTTTGGATGCGTCTAATCTTAGAACTTAAAAAATAATTATTCTAAAAACTTTTTGATTTTGTAGAGGGCTTTGGCTCTCTCGTAAACTTCGCGAGGGTCAATCCATGTAATATCCTTGTTGCGCTTGAACCATGTCTTTTGGCGCTTTGCATAGTGCCAGATTTCGGAATTCAATTTCTTTACCCATTCATTCTCAAGCAGTAGGGAAGGTGCAATACCCTTAGTGTATTCACCACTTTGTATGTATCCGCTCACATATCTATACTCAAGGCCGAGGTCATTTAGGCGCTTCCAAGACACACCATTTTTATGAAGATTTTCCACTTCCTTTACCATACCTTCTCTAATTCGAGCATATAGGCGAATACGGATTTTCTCTTTTAGAATTTCATCGGGTAGATTTAAGCCAATATATATAACATCATATTTTGCACTGGCCTGACTTGTGCGGAGTTTTGGGACTTTGCCGAGAGAGGTAGCAATTTCAATCGCACGGATGAGGCGGACGGGATTATTTTTATCGATAGTTTTTGCGCGTTCTTTATCTAACTTTTTCAAGTACTCATACTGTGCTATCGCTGACATTGAGTATAATTTTTTGCGAAGTTTTGCATTTGGTGGAACCTCTGGGAGAACTTGTCCTGATATGAGTGTGTCGATATAGAACCCTGTACCTCCGCAAATTATTGGCACTTTTTTATTTTTATAAATTTTATTTATTGCAAGCTCTGCTTTTTTTTTGAAATCAGCCACGGTGAAAGTCCGAGTCGGTGAGGCAACGTCGAGCAGGTAATGGGGAACTCCCTTCATTTCCTTTTTCGTAATTTTGCCACTTCCTATGTCGAGTCCTTTATAGACTTGGCGAGAATCTGCGGAAATTATTTCTCCGCCTACGAGCTTCGCAATTTCCACTGCAAAGTCGCTCTTGCCGGTGGCTGTTTGGCCTAGGATTACAATAATTTTAGTATGAGGCTTGCTCATAATTTTATATTCGCACAAAAATGACTTTTTTGCTATAATCGCATTATGTCAATTAAATCATTTATATTAAAAAAGACCCTACAAATGAAGGGTATGAGTAGTGATCAGGCGGAAGCTATCGCCAAGCAAATATCTGAGAACCCAGAACTCGCAGAGAGTATGAAGGCGCTCGAAGAGAATAAGGAAGTCAAAGAACTTTTCGAAAAGATTCAAAAAGAGGTGGAAGAGAAGACAAAAGGTGGAATGCCACAGGACTTGGCCTCAGTACTCATCATGGGCAAATACAAAGCTCAAATAATGAAGCACCGCCAAGAACTCGAACCTCTTATGAGATTAATGGGTGGTATGGGCTCTAGATAATTTATGATAGAAGTAAAAAATCTTCGAAAAGAATTCAAACACAAAGGTAAGATTGTGGTGGCTGTAGATAGTGTGTCATTTAGCATCAAGCAAGGTGAGACTGTCGCACTTATCGGACCAAATGGTGCTGGAAAATCAACGACTATAAAAATGCTAACTGGAATTCTTCATCCAACTAGTGGAGAAGTTTCTATCTTAGGACTCTCACCAGCGAAAGATCGCAAAAAAGTGGTCGCACAAATCGGTGCAGTCTTTGGCCAGCGTAGTAACTTGCTACCAAATCTACCACTTGGCGACACTCTCAAACTTTTTGGAGTTATGTACGGGCTTTCTAAAACTGAAATTAAAGAAAGGATTGATTATCTTGAGAACACTCTTGATATGAAATCATTCCGAGATCAAGCTATACGCACACTTTCACTCGGCCAGCGCATGCGTGTGGAGATTGCTTGCTCACTCATTCATAATCCTAAAATTCTTTTCCTCGATGAGCCAAGTATAGGTCTCGATATTATCGCCAAGCAGAACTTGCGTGAAGTGCTACTTCAGCTTAGAGATCAGCACAATATGACTATCTTCCTTACTTCACACGATGTGGGTGATATTGAAGCTATTTGCGACCGTACTATAGTGGTGAACCACGGAAAGATCGTGGTAGATGAACCTACAAATGAACTTCATAAACTAATTGATAAAGAAAATGTTGTGGTAGAGAGAGGTCCATCGCTTGAAGATGTCTTGGTGAAGATATACAAACAATAATATGTATAAAGGTTTATATTACATTTACATTGTAGCGAAAAATACAATGGACCAAAAGAAGAAAGTGGTTTTCCAAATGGTGAATCACACACTTTTTTTGCTTTTCAGTATTTACCTTTACAAATATGTGTATGAGATGGTGCCTAGCATGCAGGCGAAATTACCATTCCCAAATGCTGTGTGGAGTATTGTGGTGTACGCCATATTCTTCTGCTTAGGACTTCGCGGTATAGAGAAGACGATGCGTGCAGACATACTATCCGGCAATATTGAAATGTATTTACTCCGACCTATTAATTATCTTTGGCAAAAAGTTTTCATACAGATAGGGCAGGGATTAGTGCCTTTCATATCAGCCACGATAATTTCAATAATTTTATGCTACTTCCTTGTAGGTTTACCTATCGTAGATATTGGTTTCGGACTTTGGATACTAGGGCTCATTGTGCTTTTTGTACTGAGCCAAATTTTAACTTGTTTACTTTATTTACTATGTGGACTTTCAGGACTATGGCTACACAATAGTGAGCCAGTATTTTTCGTTGTTAGTAAATTTATAATGATCTTCGGTGGGGCTTGGGTGCCTGTGGCATTCTTCCCTAAACTGCTTCAAACTATTGCTATTTATTCACCATTCGGCGCTTCAGTGAGTATTTCATTTGCAATGTATCCTAATTTCGTGGAGCGTTTCCCACAATTATTTTTCATTTCTATAATTTGGATATTAATTTGTGTCGGCCTCATTATTATTATTTCAAAGCGTTCATTCAAGAAGCTTGCAGTAAACGGCTAATATGAAAAGAGATATTAAATTCTTCATAGCGATGTCACTTGCAAATCTGCGTAATGCTTATGTGCTTCGAACTTCCTTTTGGATTGGGGTCATAAGTATGGTTCTAAACAATCTCACATTTTTCGTTATCTGGCTTCTTTTCATGAATGCGACAGGTCCGATAAATGGTTGGACAAGTGTGGATGTGATCGGAATGATCGGAGTTTCTACATTTTGCTTCGGAGTGTGCCACAGCTTCTTTTATGGAGTGAAAGAACTTCCAGAATTCGTCGTGAAGGGGAGTTTCGATAGTGTTCTCCTAGCGCCAGTGAGCTCATTCGTGAAGCTTGCCGGTTTGTCCTTCTCAGTCACTGCATATGGAGATTTACTTATGGGAATAAGTATTATGATTTTCTACGGTTTCTATCTGAAATTCACACTCGTAGTATGGCTACTATTTATCATGGCGGCAATTTCTGGGTGTGTGGTATTTATATGCTTCCGATTACTTGCTTCGCTTGTTGTATTTTTCGTTTATGACGGAGAATTGGTTTCTACTCAAATGATGGATATTTTTATGAGGCCAGGGCTCTATCCCGGAGGAATATTCCCATATAAACTTAAAGTTTTTCTTTTAACTGCAATTCCAATTCTCATCACAAGTGCAATGCCTATAGATATAATTAAAGAGAAGTCTTTTCCATTACTTATTGCAAGTATATCCATTTCAATTTTCTGGGTAATAATAACCAGAATTATGTACAAATTTGCTATTAAGCGCTATGAGAGTGGAAATATGCTAAGGTAATTATCCACCTTTCTGTTCGACAAAAAAAGTATAGAGGCATATAATTATATATAGGTATTCATTTTATTATTATAATAAAGGTCCGAAAGACCTTATAAATTTGTTTTATGAAAAATCTATTAAAGGTTTCTGCAGCGTTTGCTTTTATCGCAGGTCTTATTATGGTTATTGGTGGCGCATGGGGAATTTCATTTACTCATAAAAATATTGCTCAGGAGAAAATAACAACTCCAGAAGATTCTGAAATCCCAGGAGTACTTGTGAGTGGCCCTATGACACTTAAGGCACAGGCAGATATTATCCGTGAGCATACACTAAAGACTACAGGTGGCAAGACATATGCGGAAATGCCTCGCACTATCGACAAAGTGGATGCAGCAGGGAAGGTGGTATTAGGCGCAGATGGTAAAGCCGTGCAAGTGCCAAACACAACTCGCGATATGTGGGTAACTGCTACTGCTCTTACGACAGCTCTAAACCTCGGAATCCTTACATATGTATTCTCTGGGTTATTTTTACTTCTAGGATTGATTTCATTTTGGACAGGCGTAGTACTTTATGCACTTAGTAAAAAGTATTAATTAATTTAAAATAATTTTATGGAAGAAATAAAAAATATTGTTTCTGTAATGATAGAACAAAATAGAGGTTTGCAGAAAGATTTGGCGCATACACTTGTTCTATCTACATCAGAAGAAAAAGATTTTACAGAAATAGAAAAAAGTTTAGAACAATTTCATAAGGATTTGTTAGAGCATATACACTTGGAAAATGATATTTTCTATGTTCAACTTTTAGAGCAAATGAAAAACAAAGGCCAAGATACTGTAAAAACAGAAATATTTATTTCAGAAATGAAAAAGATTGGTGAATCTGTAATGTCATTCTTAGATAAATATAAAGAACCAAATAGTATTAACAGTCAACTTGCTAATTTCCAAACAGAACTTAATGGTGTGATTTCAGTATTAAATCTTCGGATAGATACAGAGGAATCTGGGGTCTATGCTTACTGGGGTCTTTTCTAAAGTGTATTAAATTGTGTATTTATATGGGGGGGGTGTATAATAAAATACATATGAAAAAGTTGCTAAATTTCCGAAAATTAATATTGGTTGCGTTCATAGTGGTTTCGTTTGCGGTAGGTGCACAGAGTGCTGAGGCGGGGTTATTTACTAAGATATATGATTTTGATCTTGCTAATGGGAGAGTTCCCCGTGGCTCACTAATCGAAAGTAATGGTAAATTTTACGGTATGACACAATATAAGGGTACATCTAATCGTGGTGTCATCTTCGAATACGACCCAGCTACTAGTACCTATACTAAAAAATTTAGTTTTGGTGGTACTAATGGAACATTCCCCCAAGGCTCGCTAATAGAAAGTAATGGTAAATTCTATGGTATGACACCTAGTGGCGGCACATCTGATTACGGTGTTATTTTTGAATACAATCCAGCTACTAGTACATACACAAAGAAATATGATTTTAGTACTGATGGGCTAATGCCAATTGGTTCTCTAATAGAGAGTAATAGTAAGTTTTATGGTATGGCTGAATTTGGTGGTACATCTAATCGTGGTGTTATCTTCGAATACGATCCAGCCACCAGTACATATACAAATAAGTATAATTTTGATGGTACTACTAATGGAGCTAACCCCCACGGATCACTACTTGTGATTAATAGTAAATTTTACGGTATGACATATTACGGTGGCACATCTAATCGTGGTGTCATCTTCGAATACGATCCAGCCACCAGTACATATACAAAGAAATATGATTTTGATGTTACTAATGGAGCAAATCCCCACGGATCATTAATAGGAAGTAATGGTAATTTGTATGGGCTCACATCTACTGGTGGAGTATCTAGTCACGGTGTTATTTTTGAATATAATTTAACGACTAGTACATTTACAAAGAAATATGATTTTGGTGATACTGATGGAGCTGTTCCTTATGGATCATTGATTGTGAGTAATGGTAAATTATATGGTATGACATATAATGGGGGCACATCTACTAACGGTGTAGTCTTTGAATATGACCTTGCTACTAGTATATATACCAGGATATACGATTTTAATGATGCTGTTAATGGAGCTAATCCATATTCTGGGTCACTGTTAGAGAGTAATGGTAAATTTTATGGATTAACATCTTATGGTGGCACATCTAGTAACGGTGTTATTTTTGAATACGACCCAGCAAATTTTGCACCCACCGCCACTTCTGTATCAATCTCAGGTTCAGCATATTTAGGAAGTACACTAACAGGAAGTTATACATATGGTGATCTTGAGGGTGACTTAGAAGGAACTTCTACATACCAATGGTATCGTGATGATATAGAGATATTAAATGCTACAAGTACTACATATGTAGTTACAGCAGATGATATAAATACGACAATTAAATTTGGTGTTGTACCT
>CALRFQ010000007.1 GCA_943356675.1 Candidatus Nomurabacteria bacterium | reverse complement strand
TCAATTATTCTGACAAACAATAATATCTGTAAAAACATCCTTATTTTATATATATATTATGATAATTAATGTTTTAATATATTGACATTTACTAAATAAACTGCTATACTATGAACAACAAAGTAAAGTTATTTAATAAATTTAAAACCGTGAACAGGGTTTCTGAACACTACATAAATGATACATCCAATAACAAAGAAAAATACAGGCATTCAGCCTGGTGACATCTTTAGAATTAAATCCGCTGAAGATAACGACGGCCACTGCCGTTTTATGCTAATAAGAGATGGGAATGCTCTTATTTTTGAAAGTGAAGGGGGTGGAGAAGGTACCATATTTAACGGAGATGATATGAGAATAGTTTTAAAATTGAGAGAATTGACTGGCTTTGACTTTAAACTTATTGAATCACCCTCTGAGTTTGCTGATTGGTTTACATTTGTGGTTTAGATTGGAATTTTTTACATTGCGAAACCGGACATTGCGTTCCGGTTTTTTTATTTCTTATTACTCCCTACTCCATGCTTGCTGTGCAGCTGTGCTATTTCTTCTTCCTCAAGTTCTTCTTTCTTCTCTTTAGCTTTTTCACCTAGTGCGCGGAGGTCTGCATCGGAAAGATTTTCAAACTCCCCTACTCTACTAGCCAAATATTCTATTTCATTTTTCTTTGGGTCATCGAGCACCTCTTCAAGTAGTGCATTTAGCATCCAGCCCATGCGTGGGCTTGGTTTTATTTTGAGTTCGTTCATGAGGTAATTGCCATCCACTTTCAGTTGCTTCACAGAGATAGGATCACGAAGTGCTTCCTCGATCATGGCGTGGTATTTACGCAGGCGGTATGGAGCCTCGGTCTTGTCCATTCCCACACGGTCGCATTCTCGGACTGTCATTAGGTCCCAGATATTCTCGGCACCTACATTTGCGATTATGCGACGCACTGCAGAAAGCGTGATGAGCTCAGTGTCGGAGAAGAACATATGGTAGCGAATGAGCTTTACCACCTTTTCAATTATATCCTTCGGATACTTCAGGCGGTTCATAATTTTGTCCGTCATACGCGCCCCGACTACTTCATGCCCATAGAATGTGGGCTTGGCCTTGTTATTTGGAGTTCTCTTTGTGCGAGGCTTGCCGATGTCGTGAAAGAGTGCAGAAAGTCTGAGTGTGGTTGAAAGCTTCTTGTCTGTCGCATGCTGTAGTGCTCCGAGTAAATGCTCAAACACATCGTACTTGTGTGCACCACCTTGGTGGCAGCCTATACCCTCCTCTAGTTCTGGGACTATATATTGGAGTAATCCAAGTTTGGCAAGTATTCCCACACCACGTGCACTGTTTGGGCTATCAATAATTTTTGTAAATTCATCACGAATTCTTTCTGAAGAAATATTTTTTAAAAGGTCTGCATTTTTGTAAATTGCAGAAAGTGTCTCCCCTTCAATTGCGAAATCTAATTCTGTGGAAAACCTCACCGCACGCAAAAGACGCAGTGCATCCTCTTGGAATCTAACATCAGCATCTCCCACGGCCTTTATGACTCTGTCCTTTATATCCTCTTGTCCTTTATATTCATCTATCAGACTATCCTGTGAAACTCCGTAAGCTAAAGCATTTATTGTGAAATCACGTCTCATTAGGTCGTCCTTTATGCTCTTTGAGAAGGAAATTTCGTCGGGATGGCGTTTGTCGGAGTATTTGCCTTCCTTTCTATATGGTGTAACCTCAATAATGTTTGTTTTTAGGCCTATTTTATCTGTTTCTGTGGCTTCAGGTGTTACATGTGTAACGTTTCCCATCTCATCTGTGTAGATTACTACACCTACTGTACCGAAGGTGTTTTCATATATAGTCTTACTGAATAAGGGCATTATCTCTTCTGGCACTGCGTTTGTAGTAATATCCCAGTCTTTAGGAGTTCTGCCGATGATTAGATCACGAACACAACCACCAACGAGAAAAGCCTCGAAACCAGCCTTTTCGAGCGTTTCCGTTACATGTGTAACATATGAAGGGATATTTCCTTTATTTATTTTTAGTTGTTTCATAAGAAACTTTTGTGCGGGATAGGAGAATCGGCCCTTACAGACCCAGGTACTTTTCTGGCTTATAGCACAGAAAAGTCTTTCGATTCACCTACGGAAGCAAAGCAGTTTGCTTCCTATCCCTTACGGGTTATGTATAAAGAGTGCGGGATAGGAGAATCGAACTCCTGTCTCATCCTTGGCAAGGACGTGTTCTACCACTAAACCAATCCCGCAGAATTGATTAATAAAACTAGATTCAATTATATTACTTTTTTGAATAAATTGCAATTATGCTTGCCAGCCTTTAGTTATATGCTTGTTTTAAATATCAAAGTATTAGTGTATAATAGATTTGTTTATTCATGCGCCCGTCGTTCAACGGATAGGACATCGATCTTCGGAATCGATGATGTGGGTTCGATTCCTGCCGGGCGCACAATCTTATTGCCCTTTATCCGTCCTTTTTCCACTTCAGAAACGCTTATTTTATAACAAATTTGTGGATAAGTATGTGTGTATTGTTTATAAGAGACATTCTTAATTTTTCACCTTTCCTTATATAATAAGGATATTTATGAGACAGACGACTTTTACTGACTTTTATTGCTAATGTGTGCCACGTGAAACACAATTATGAATTTTAAGGTTATTGTTACATGTGTAACGAATAAATATGAAAATATTTACATCAGATAATCAAAAGATTGGTGAAATAGGGGAGAATGTGGCATTTGCTTGGCTAGAGAAGCATTGTTTCTCCGTGAAAGAGCGTAATTATACAAAGAAATGGGGAGAGATTGATATAATTGCGGAAAAGGGAGGGAAGCTATACTTTATAGAAGTTAAGTCTGTTTCATGTGCAACATTGCCTGACTTAACCAAGGAAGATCAAAATAGAAAGCGACCCGAAGAGAATATGCACCCTTGGAAGATGAAGCGCTTGGCTCGCGTGGTACAGACCTATCTAATTCATCACAGAATAGGGAATAAGGAGTGGCAATTCAACTTAATGCTAGTATTCCTCGATATGGAGAAAAGGACGTCTAGGGTGAAGGTATTGGAGAATATTATATTATAAAAATTGTATTTATCTGAAAATATGCTAATATAGATAAGTATTTATTCGGGGTGTGGTGTAACGGCTAACATGCCTCTTTTGGGAAGAGGTGACTCAGGGTTCGAATCCCTGCACCCCGACAAGAAAAACGTAGTTTTTCGAGGGGCGAGCGAGCAAACTGCTTTGCTCGCGTCAGGGATTCGAAAGACTTTTCTGTATTGCTTTGCAATTAGAAAAGTACCTGCGGCGGTAAGCCGAGAAATTCCCTGCACCTGTATTTAAAATTTTGCGGGATTAGTTTAGTGGTAGAACTGCAGTTTTCCAAACTGCTGGCAAGAGTTCGATTCTCTTATCCCGCACAGAATTGTGCATTAAAAAATCACCCAGATAGAGTTGGGTGATTTTTTAGTCTGTATATATTTCCCTCAATAAACGAGGCGAAAGTATATTATTTAACAGCGTCTTTAAGTGCCTTAGCAGCACGAAACTTTGGAACTTTTGTTGCAGCTACTTTAACCTGTTCACCAGTCTTTGGGTTGCGAGCCATACGAGCTGCGCGATCCTTAACTGAGAAAATACCAATACCTGCTATTGATACCTCGTCACCTTTTTTCAAAGTTGCAACGATAGCATCAAACATTCCGTTCACAACTTCCTCAGCTTGTACCTTTGTACCGCCGATTTTTGCGTGAACTAATTCAACTAATGCTTGTTTATTCATTTATTTTTAGTTTTAATATTTCTTCGTGTAAAAAATATTAAGTTACTAGTTAAATAATTTCGACCGTTTGCAAACGATCCCTCTTAGTGAGGAGTAATACTATTATATACCAAGGGTATTTTAGTGCAAGCATTTTTAAAATTGACAAAAATGACAATAATGTCTTAAAAATATCTATAATTTTATAATTTGCAAATAATTTTTATGATATACTAAAATTATGAAGCTGAAATTCTACAAATATCATGGGGCTGGGAATGATTTCGTGATGATAGACGGGCGGAAAGTGAAATTTCCTGTGACAAATCAGAAGTTAGTGGCTGAAATCTGTGATCGCCGTTTCGGCATAGGTGCTGATGGGGTAATAATCCTTACTAAATCAAAGAGTAAAGTGCATTCTTTCGGAATGATTTACTTAAATAGTGATGGAAGCATAGGCTCAATGTGTGGAAATGGTGGGCGGTCCATCGTGCGTTTCGCTTATGACCTCGGAATAATAAAGAAAAATAAGCTAATTTCTTTTGAAGCGGTGGATGGAATTCATGAAGCACTCATCGAAAAGAATGATAATGTAAAACTTCGCATGATAAATATGGGTGATGTTGTGCAAAGGCACGGCCGGCCATTTACTTACTGCGGTTCCACGCCTCACTACATGGCGCTTGTGGATGACATCGATAAATATCCGCTCGTATATAGAGCGAGAATTCTGCGCGACAGAGTGCGTGACACTGGCGGAATAAATCTCAATATTATAATGAAGGCGAAAGATGGCTACCGCGTGCGCACATACGAAAGGGGAGTGGAAGATGAAACTCTCGCTTGTGGCACTGGTGCGTGCTCTGTGGCGACATACCTTCACTCAAAAGGCCTCACGAAGAATAACACTGCAAAAATTATTATGCCCGGTGGAATTCTCAATGTGTCCTTCACTCCCACTCGCAATGGTTACAGCGACGTATGGCTCACCGGTCCCGCGGTGAAATCCTTCGAAGGGGATATCGATATATAAAATTACTCTGGTATAGATTGCCAAATAATTTCAAACATTTGTCTTTGGAGCTCTATAATGTTTTTATTTTCAATTACGAGGGTGTTAAGGGGAGGGAGAAGATCAACGATTATAAGTTTGTCTTTTGTTAGGACCATATCGATATTTATTGAAGTCCCATTTTTAAATATTCTCCATTTTTCATTGTAATTATTTTGAAATTTCTGATGTTCTCGTGCCACATCACAATCTTGGGATATCAAGCGTGTTATACAAGGTAATTTTGCGCGTTCTTCTATGTATTCTTTCATCCAAAAATCTGGATCTAGTTCAAACCATTTTTTCTCATTTGTAATTACTAGGTATTCATCGCCCTTCCTCACATTTTCAAGAGTACTAAGATATATTTGCTTCATTGCTTTGAGTCCTGAATAGTATTTAATACTACCTTCCCCGCCTTCTAGCTTGTATAGCGCCATGAAATCTGGAAGTTTGGATTTAAATTCTAATTTTTTATTCTCGAGGATGGTGTCGAGCTTCTCTGGACTTTCTGCCACATAGAGTTGCTTCAATCCTTTAAGGTCTATACGCATTAGACCCTTTTCTTTTAATGATTCTACTATCCCATATATAGTTGTGCGAGGTAGGGAGCTTGATTTTGAAATCTTTAAAATTGTAGTTGGACCCAAGGAAAGACCAGCAAGGTATACACTGGCCTCGTTCTCTTCAAGACCTATGTCTTTCAATATATGTAATAATTTTTCATTTTTCATAATTATGTCGTAAAATCCGACAACATATATATTATACAAAATAAGGCAGATATAGCAAATTTATATATAATGACGACAAATATGACAGTATTTTAAATATGTGGCATAATTTACTCAAATAATCATAAACCTTTAAACCTTAATATTATGTCAAAGTTATTGTCTATTATCCTTGTATTGGTAGCATCAATATGTAATGCTCAAAACTCTAAACCTTTTGTGACACTTGGTGCATTTGTGCCGGTAGTTGCAAGTACTGAATTTAAAGCCCCGTTTAGTATGGGCACAAATTTGTTTGTTTCTAGTGCGCTCATAACGAGCAAAAGTTTCCATAGCATTTCATATGGCTTTGGAAACAATTCTCTACTCTTTATGAGTGGATACTTCCTGAAGCATGACTTTGATGTGTATGGAGTGTACTCTAAGCCTTTGAGCCATAAGGGAAACTATGCCGGTTTAGGTATTGAAAGGATGGAGAAGGTTGGTAATGTGAAGTTCTTTGAATTTTGCGAGTTAGGAACTACCTTTGATGGTAGTACCATCCTATCTGTTGGTTTAATCACCAACGTATCATGGGCACTACGGCGCTAGTCGCTATTCTAAAATAAAAAATCCTTCATGTTATGCATGAAGGATTTTTTTGTTGTGATTAAATTATCTTGCGTATTCGGTGATGCGATTTTCGCGGATGAGAGTGACCCCGAAGGAAAGATTACTTCCTACGGGGCATGCTTTGATTTCTCTATCTCGCATACTCCGTTATCCTGTTTTCTCTGATGAGTGTTACTTTAATCTCTCCTGGGTAGGTGAGTTCTTGTTCAATCTTTTTGGCGATGTCGTGAGCGAGCTCTTTCGCACCGAGGTCTGACACTTTCTCTGGAGTAACGAAGATTCTGATTTCGCGCCCAGCTGAGAGTGCGTATGACTTCTCCACGCCAGGGAATGAATTTGTGAGAGCTTCAAGTTCTTGTAAGCGCTTGATGTAATTCTCTACGCTGTCTCTTCGTGCACCTGGGCGGCCACCTGAAATGTAGTCGGCAGTTTGCACGATCACAGCTTCCACACTTTCGTGAGGGCAATCATCGTGGTGACTCTTCATAGAAGTCACAATACGAGGGTCTGCACCGAACTTCTGAAGAATACGGATACCAATATCAATGTGTGTGCCTTGCACTTCGTGATCGAGCGCCTTTCCAATGTCGTGCACAAGTGCACCAGCCTTTGCGATAGCTACATCTGCACCGAGCTCTTGTGCGAGCATACCTGCAATGTGCGCCATCTCGATAGAGTGCTGAAGAACGTTCTGACCGTAACTTGTACGGAAGTATAGGCGTCCTACGATAGCGACGATGCGAGGATCTAGATTAAAGATTCCGCATTCATACACTGCTTGCTCGCCCTTGTCTTTAATTATTTTATTTATTTCTCCGTGAGCTTTCTCCACCATCTCTTCAATTTTAGCTGGCTGGATACGTCCATCGAGCACTAAGTTCTCAAGTGCTAGGCGAGCTACTTGGCGGCGAACAGGATCAAATGATGAGATAGTGATAGAGCCTGGGTTCTCATCCACGATGAGCTCCACTCCAGAAGCTTTCTCAAATGCACGAATGTTTCTTCCTTCTTTTCCGATAATCTTTCCTTTGATTTCTTCGTTTGGAATGTTCACATATGTGACCATCATTTCACTTGCTGTAGAAGATGCTAAGCGGTTGATAGATGTAGCCATTATTTCTTTCGCACGGCGATCTAGCTTCTCGGCATTTACAGTTTCTAGCTTTTGCATTCTCACAACCAAATCTTCCTCGTAGTTTGCTTCTGCGAGTTTGATGATTTGTTCACGAGCGTCGTCTTGAGTGAGGCGAGCTACTTTCTCAAGCTCTTTGGCCTTCTCTGCTTCCATGCCGTCCACTCTCTCTTTAATTTTCTTTATCTCTTCAATCTTACTCTTCACACTATCCACTTCTCTGTCGATTTCACTCTGACGAGAATCTAAGTGCTCTTCCTTTTTAATCAAACGATCTTCTGTCTTCTTCCACTCTTCACTCTTTTTCTTTTCTTCTTCATGAAGTTCACGAATGCGGTCTTCAGCTTTCTTCTTTGCTTCGTCTACCACCTTCTGTGCATCTTCTTTTGCACCGATCATGATTTGCTTGATCTCAAGTTCCATAGAACCTTTCTTACCAAGTGATATGATCAGACGCAAATAATAACCAATACCAGCTCCTACTATTAGGGCTGCTGCGGCTATAATTATTGCTGTTAATGTCATATATACGGTTAGCCCGTATCTAAAAAACTATATCTTCTTTGGATATTTTCTGTACTCTATGAAACTGTGAACTTTTTTATACATAAAATTTTTTCGGCTAGGTCGGTATTCCTTCTGAAGTTAATCTTTCAAACATAGACTATATTCTAAATTAATAATCGAATAACTTCATAATACCCGATTTTATGAAGTTTGTCTATATATTAAGTTTTATAAACAGAGGAATACTACTTGATAGCTTTCTGTTTTGAGATAGTCTCGTCGATGAGTCCGTACTTCTTGGCTTCATCTGAAGTCATCCAATTGTCGCGGTCTGCATCCTTTTCCACCTGAGTTGGGGACTTGCCAGTGTTCTTGGCGAGAATTTTGTTCAAATTCTCTTTAATGCGAAGGATATGCTTGGCTTGAATCTCGATATCTGATGCCTGACCTTCTGTGCCACCGAGTACTTGGTGAATCATGATCTCAGCATTTGGTAGTGCGAAACGCTTGCCCTTTGTGCCAGAAGATAGAAGGAGTGAGCCCATAGAAGCGGCGACACCCACACAGATAGTAGACACATCGGCTCTTACGAAGTTCATAGTGTCGAGGATTGCGAGACCGGCAGAAACTGAACCTCCTGGGGAATTTATATATAGATATATGTCTTTCTTTGGATCCATATGGTCTAGGTATAGGAGCTGGGCCACAACGAGGTTTGCTATGTGGTCATCTATTGGGCCACCAAGGAAAATAATGCGCTCATTTAATAGGCGAGAGTATATATCATAAGCTCTTTCGCCGTTCATTGTCTTTTCTATAACAGTAGGAATCAACATATTTGTGTAAAAAATTAAATTTATAATGTAACTCTAGTAATATTACCACATCTCGCCCCGTAGGAAGTACTCTTTCCTTCGGGGTAACTGTTGGGTGAATACCTAATATAGTACCATAAAATAAGGCTATTCTAGCTTGACAAATGGGGTATAAATATGCTATAATATGAGTAATAAGGTAATGTTCTTTGATACAGGGCTTTCATGGTGAGATTTAGGATTAGTTTATGTTCCTAAGTGTTTAGGGGAATAAACTAATTCTAAATCAAATTATCATGAAACGTATTATGTATTTTATCGTAGCCTTAATGGCTGTAATTTCTCTTTCATCTTGTGGTGGAAAAGGAGTAACCTTAAGCGGGGTAGACGGTGGTGGCAATGTAGTTCTCGGCCGTGATTCTACAGGAAAACTCAAAGTTGAATCCGTTCAACTTTGGTTGAATGGAAACGTAGGATTTGGGAATTATTATTCCCCTTACGGTGGAAACTATGGCGGTAACTATGCGAATTGGTACCAGAACTATAGTATCAGCACTACTGTTCTATATGTAACTGGTCCTCCGACCAATTTACTAAAGGTCCCTGTATGTGACAGATGGGGGAACATTGTCGGCACAGCATTATGCACAGATGCACCCATTTACTACCCTTACCCAAATAATAATGTAGTTCACTATCCTGGTAAGTTTTCACAACTCCAGAATCGCGACTATGGATTATATGGATGGGCACCTGTTTATGTTTCAATTAACGATCATCAAACTGATCGTGATCCAACAATAAACGGTGAAATCGTGCAGTAAAATGCACAACAAATCAAAAAAGCCTCTTCTGACGAAGGGGCCTTTTTTTATGCAAATTAATTTTTTAAAATTATTTACCTTCTAAGAATGCGAAAACTTTTTCATTTGTGAGCATTGTCTCCACATAAGCTTGTGCACGGACAGGATCTGCATCCTTGTACATCTTTGTGATTTGTTCTGCTTCTAATTTTATTTCTTCATCTGTAGGCTTGATGTTTTCCTTCTCAGATATTGTGTGCACGATCATCTGAAGCTTCGCACGCTTCTCGGCTTCGTCCTTCATCTCGTGACGCATTTCCACTTCTGTTTTATTTATCTGCTGCATATATTGATCCATCTTAAATCCCATACCTGTGAGGTCGGCTTCGAGTTTGTACATCATCTTATCTATCTCAGCATTCACAAGAATTTCTGGAATCTCACCCTTTGTATCTTTGATGATTGCTTCCACTATCGCAAGGCGCTTCTTGTCGCTCTTTATTACTTCTTGCTCCTTCTTTAAGTTCTCACGAATTTTATTTGTGAATTCTTCTACGTTTTCAAATTTGCCAAATGACTTCACAAACTCGTCATCAACTTTTGGAAGTTCCTCTTCTGTAAATTCATGATGTGCGTGCTCTTCACCTTCTTTGTGTTCATGAGGGGGCATATTTTGCTCTGTACGCATTTTGCGGAGATCTGTAATTACTTTCGTAACATTTTCTTCATCAACTTTTATTTCTTCTTTGTATTCAGCTTTGTCGCATTCTACCTTTGCAATTTTCTTGTAATCAGGAAGATCCATTTGTGGGAGGACTGCAGTCTTGATAGTGAATTCAAGATCATTACCCTTTGCAATCTTTGTGATAGAGATTTCTGGGCGACCGATAGCATCTATTTTATTTTCTTCTAGAATCTTTGGGTACGCATCATAGATTGCAGACTCTGCCATTTCTTCAAGTAGAGCCATTTCGTTCACACTCTTTTTAATCATATCTACTGGCGCTTTACCTTTACGGAATCCTGGGATTTCCATTCTCTCACTAATGCGAGCGAGCGCCTTGTCTTCGTACTTTGCGAATGCTTCTGCCTCTATCCCACTAGTAATTTCCACTGTGCTCTTCTCGAGCTTCTTTATTATTGTTTTTGTTATCATAGGGAATGTATTTATTAATCTAATTTTGGAGCGTATTCTTTTTGGTATTTCTCAGCACACTCTTTGATGACTTTGATTGCTTCTTCTGGACCGTAAAATTCTTCTACTTTTCCTGTGCCAGCTTTTTTGAGAGCTTTCACATTCTCCCAGAAATAACGAGTCTCAGTCTTGAAGTAATCACCTAAATCATCGATTGACTTTATGTGATCTGAACGCTTGTCATCCTTAAGTACTGCGATAATCTTGTCATCAACTTCACCACCATCAATGAATTTCATTACGCCGATGATGCGAGCTTCTACTAAACATCCTGCTACAAGTGGCTCTGTGATGTTTACTATTTCTACATCAAGAGGATCGCCATCATAATCCCAAGTCATTGGTATTGCACCATATGTGAATGGGTATGAAAGTGAAGAGTAACCAACGCGATCAAGCTTGAGCTGGCCACTTTCTGTAATGAGTTCGTATTTGTTAATACTACCTGTAGAAACTTCCATGATTGCATTTACTATACCCTTTTCTTCATCGACGAATGGAGGAAGAACGTGTAATAGATTGAGCATATACTTACTTGGTTTGTGATCTATGTTTGCCATAAAATATTTTTATTAAATTAATAAATTATTCCTCTGCTTCTTTCTCTGCTACTTCTATAGGAGCTTGCACACCTTCTTCGATAACGATTCCATCATCTATAGATTCATCTTCTGCATCACCGATTTCTTCTGAAATAACTTCTTCACCTGCGATACCCTTGATGTCGATTCTCCATCCAGTGAGTTTCGCTGCGAGGCGCACATTCTGTCCGCCCTTACCGATAGCGAGTGATAGCTGATCTTCTGCCACTTCTACTACAGCTTTGCGTCCCTCGAGGTCTACTTGTATGTCGAGAGCTTTCGCAGGAGATAAGGCACTTGCCACATATGTAGCAGGATCTTCACTCCAAGGTATTATATCAATTTTTTCACCACCTAACTCACTCATAACTGTCGTCACACGCACTCCACGCTGGCCCACGCAAGATCCAACTGGATCAATGTGTTCGTCGTTTGAGAATACTGCAATCTTACTTCTTGAACCTGCTTCACGGGCGATAGATTTGATTTCTACAACTCCACTTGCGATTTCAGGAGCTTCTACTGCGAAGAGTCCTTCAATAAATTCAGGATGTGTACGAGAAAGCTTCAAATTAATTCCACGAGGAGTTTCTTCCACTGCATATAGGTAAGCACGGATTCTGTCGCCACGCTTATAGAATTCTCCAGGAATCTGTTCTTCAGGTGGCATTATGCCAGTGGCACGATTGAAGTCGATGTAAACCATTCCGCGTTCCATCTTCTGTACGAAGCCGTTTATGATTTGGCCTTCCTTTGTGCCGTACTCTTCTAGGATTGCTCCGCGTTCTGCTTCACGAATCTTCTGTATGATCACTTGCTTTGCAGTCTGAGCAGCAATGCGTCCGAAGTCTGCCATAGGCTCGAGTGGGAAAGTGATTTCTTCTTCGAGTACTACATCACTTTTCATACGCTTCGCATCTTCGATCATGATGTGGTGCTCTTCATTGAAACGCACGCGTTCATCACCATCGGCGATTTGAATATCGTCTTCGTTTTCATTTTCATCTGGAATACGCACTAATGTCTCATCAACTACGATTTTCACTTGGTAGAATTCTGTCTCACCAGTCTCTTGGTTGAAGTGTGTGCGGATAATTTGGCCCTTTTTTCCGTAATCTTTCTTGTAAGCAGCGGCTAATGCCTGCTCAATAGCCTCAAAGATTTTCTCTTTTGGGATTTTGCGCTCTTGCTCGAGTTGCTCAAGGGCGGATTTCATTGTTTTAAGGTCTAACATATATTTAATTGTTATTAAATTTTAATAAAAAAAGTCCGGTTCGAGACGGACATTTACTCTCATATAATAGCTTTTTTTCATATTTTGGTCAATATGCTGTACTCGTCCACCACAGATGCTATTTCACAGGTTTTTTTCTTGCTTACTATGGGTGCTTTTAGTACAATAGTTATATGGATAATCAAATTCAAACTCCTGATTCTTTAACTACATCCACACATAAAACAATTAAGAATATAATTGTTTTATTAGTAATTATTGGAGCTTCTGTCGGTATTTATTTCATTGTGCAAAAGCAGTATCAGCTAAATAAGCACACACCCTCTACCTATGACGAGAAGCTAAAAGCCCTAGAAGCCCTCCGTGTAGCTCCACCAAATGGTGCAGTTGAATTAACTGATACAGAAAAGACAAATATAATGCAAGACCTTCGGGTAAAGACTACACCAGTTAAAGGAGCTAAAACACTAACTTCTACAGAGAAAGAAGCCATACTTAATAGCCTTGAATAAAATGCACAAAAATATTTTTACAAAAATCATCAAACACATACTACCTATAGTAGTTTTTGTATTGTTTTATATAGCTGTGCCTACTGTGGCTAGTGCTTCAGTTGGTGACAATATTTTCGGTAATGCTTGGAGTAATAACATTGGCTGGGTAAGTTTCAATAACTGCGAGAACCCAGGGCTTAGTTCTACTTGTGGCACAATAGGGTACGGAGTAAAGACTACAGCACAAGGTGTGGTGAGCGGATATGCGTGGAACGACAATGTAGGCTGGATAAGCTTTAATCCAGCGGATTGGGGAAGCTGTCCACCTTCTGGAAGCTGTACTAGTGTGTCTTCTTATACAAACAATTGGTCTTCTGGCTGGGCAAGAGTACTTTCAATGAAGATTGCCGGCACAAATAACGGTGGAGCTGACGGCTGGATTCACCTTTCAAATAGTAGTCCTGCTTATGGTGCATCTATTGGTAGTACAAATGTTGCGAGTAGTTTGGGTAATTTATTTTCTGGTTCTGGTACTATTATTCATAGTACTACTGGATATTGGTGGGGATCAAAAGTTGTCGGATGGATTGACCTAAATCCAGCAGGAAGTATTAGTCTTGATTCTGGAGGAGTTTTTGATTGTATCTCTTGCAGTACACCTCCTGTCGGTCCAACAGTAACTCTTACTCCTTCTAATACAAGTGTACTTTCAGGCAATACTGCTAGTTTCACATGGTCAACGAGCCCAAGTACATTTATTCCAGTGAAATGTGAAGGTCTTGGTGGTGTACCAAATAATACTGATTGGAATGCTGTGAATTTTGGCACAGCTACTTCTGCTAGTGGTATAAATGTAAAGCTAGCACCAACATCTGTGCTTATGACATCTTTTGCTTTAAAATGTACTGATGTAAATAATATAACTGCGACAAGTAGCTATGCTTCTATATCTACTATCCCTCTCACTCCGTATATGACTTATGGTGGTGCTTGTAGGCAAACAGGTGGAGGTTCACCTTCTATAGATTGGAATGTGAATGATCCAACTCCGACTTGCCGTGTAGAAGCTACTCCAGCTGGTGGAACCACATACTATTATCCATCAAGTGGTGCATATACACTTACTGGTAACACTTCCGGAGCAGGAGCTTCCGGGGCATTTGTAGATACAAATTTCACAAATGTAAGTACAACTTATAAATTATCCTGTACAAATGGCTCGGGCGCAAATCTATCATCTAGGGTTTCTAGCCCTGGAGCCAGCGTGAGTATGTGTTCACCGAACTATGGCATTAGTGTGGCTCCATCTTGTGCAGCACTAGTGAAAAGTGGCTCAGGGAAAACTGCAAAGTATACTGCCGACGCTACTATGACAGTCACTCCGCTCAATGGTTTCATAAGTATGATAGATGCATATGCAAGTGCAACTGTAGGGACTGCTTCAATCACACCATCAAACTTTACTCTTACAAATGGTTTGTATAATACTATCGTTGCACACATTTCACTTTCTGAAGCAGCATATAATGCTATTGTTGCATCAAAAATAACACCAATTAATCCAATACCAACTAATAATTTAATATCTTCCATTAATGTGATTACAAGTGGTGTCGCTCAAAATACTTCTATTAAAAGTACTACTATTGATTTCTGTGCTGCTGGATCGGTGGTCCCATATATATCTGCCACACCTACTTCACAAAATATGCTAGATACAAATACAACGACAACAATTAATGTGGACTCAAATGTGTCATGGACTGCTACTGTATCATACCCATCTGGTACTACTCCTTGGATTACTTCTATAAATCCTATATCTAGTGCTAATTTGGGTGTGATAAATGTTTCATTCTCAACAAACTTAACTTCATCTTCACGCACAGCATATATAAAAATTACGGATGATAACGATGTAACCATTTTCGACACTGCAACAATAAGACAAGATGGTGCATTATGCACAGATACAATAGTGTTATCATCTATTCTTGAAAATGTGAATGATACCTCGGGGACTATATCTACTGTGAGTGTGACTACAAATGTTCCAAGTTGGACTGAAATTTCTTCAGATTCATGGCTTCAAACAAATTCTTCCCCATCCTCATTCACTCCTACTTATGATCAGAATTTCGGTAAGACATCTCGTACTGCTACTATAAATATTACTGCAGGATGTGCCAATGCTGTATATACAGTAAATCAGCTTGGTACAAATCCTGAAATTCATATCACACCTAAAACACAAACAGCTTTCACCTCTATTTTTACTGGAGATACACCACCGTTCAATGTTTCATCAAATGTGAAATGGACACTTACTCTTGATGATAATTGGGCGGATGATCCAGGTATAAGTGCAATGTATGGCAATTTCTCATTCCCAATACATATAAATTCTCCAAACATTTTGCCATTATCTCGTGATGTTCATATAAAAGTTACAGACGACAATGATCCAGCAAACTTTGATACTGCCACCATAACTCAAAATGCATTGTGTTTCGGTATTGGATGCGGTGACTATGTGAATATTAGTTCTGGGTCAGTAATCCCAGCATTAAATACCTCAGCTACTTTGGTGATTTCCTCAAATACTGATTGGCAAGTGAGTGTTACATATCCTGGAATATCCTGGATCAATACCATTACGCCACTTATAGGTAATGGTAATTCGAGTTTATCATTAAGCTTTGGCCAAAATAATACTACCTCACCAATAATTGCTGACATAAAAGTAACTGACATTCACGACTCTTCAATATTTGCAAATACAACAATAATGCAAGATGGAATAAATCTAAACAATAGTGTTAGTGTAAACCCTTCCACAATAAGCTGTGTGAGCGACCTTGCTGGAAGTAGAAATGTAAATGTGAATACTACAGGTAGCTGGACCGCGTCATCAAATCAAGGTTGGCTCACAGTAAATAATGGAAGTGGCTATGGATCTATGCCTATGAATATATCTTGGATTCAAAACCCGGGTGCCTCACCACGCGTGGGCCAAATCGCAGTCACAGACAATATCTCAAATACTGCGATTTTAAATATAACTCAAAATGATAGTGGCACAATATGTACAGTCGTTGCTCCACCCACATTTAGGCCGAAGTATAAACCATTTTAATTTTTAAAATTATGACAAAAACATTTAAACAAAAATTAATAGCAATCACTCTAGGACTTGTGCTCGCAGTATTTACTAGCTATGTGTCGGCTATGTCACGCCCTAGCTCACTTGGTTCAAATCCTGATACATTTATAAATATTGGACCGACGACTGGATCTCCGGATGTGCAGGTGAAAGATGGTGTTTTAAATGCTGTCGGCTTACTTGTGGGCAACTATTCTTCTGGAGCCTACACTACTATAAATTCACAAGGTAAAATGTCTATTATAGGTGCAGGTTTCACAGGCTCTGCGCTTAGTATAAATAATTCTAATACAGCTTATGGTAATAGTTTATATCACTCAATACGCTCCACGGCGCTTGCTTGGACAGGCGCAGGAGATGTATCTAGCCACTTGGTGTGTGCAGATCCGAATGGTAAATTAATTCTTTGTTCAAATAATGGAGTGCGTGAATTTGGATTAGGTGGAGCAGGAGATCAGACCACTTATGATTCATTTATTGTGCCTCCTGGAATGGGTTCTATTACAGTGCAAGTTATCGGTGGAGGTGGAGCTGGTTATGGATCTCTAAACTTAGAGGGTACTGGAATAGACGATGGTGATGAGTCTTATTTTAAAGGTGCTGGTGTATCACTTGTAGCAACGGGTGGTCATGGTGCTGTTACAGCTATTGATCCAGGAGTTAAGGGCACAGCTTCGTATTCAGGAAGTGTAAGTAGTGCAACTGCGATAAATGGTGAGGATGGTGATGTGGTATCTGTAAATAAAAATTCTCCAACTTTGCATTCAAATGCCCCCATAGTTTGCGGTGGTTATAATTTCAATCCTATTATTGGTGGAGATGGTAATCAAGGTGGAAATGGTGGTAAAGCAGGTAATGGCAGTCAGGCTCAAGGTGGAAATGGTGGTGGGCACGGACCACTTTCGAGTAATGATTATAATAATGCAGGTTACTCTTCTTGGACATTTCTCACAACATCAGCATGTGCCTTATTGCAAGATTTAACCAGTGACGAAATACCATCTAGTTATATGCCAGCCACTGTTAGATATCATCGTAAGGGTGGAGATGGAGCGAATGGTGTGAAAGGCGGCGGCGGCGGCGGATTCGGTGGGCGCGGCGGAGCATCAGCTCTTGTGGTGGGAACTTCAAATTGTGACGCTATTGTAAATGATCCTGATTTTAATTGTGATGGAGGTCTGTCTGTGCCAGGTGGTGGTGGAGGCGGTTATGCCCAAGCTACTATTTCTGTGACACCAGGCCAAGTCTTTTATATGAAAATTGGTGGCGGCGGAAAACCTCAAAATAGTTCTTGCTCAGGTACAAACTGCAGTTTAAAGCAGATCGGTGGTGGAGCTATTTCAGGAAAAGGTGGCGATGGTTATATTAAAATAACATATTAATTATTATGAAAATAAATTCTACAATCATATTCTTGCTTTCAGCCTTCATTCTTGTGTTTGCTGCTGCAGGGCTCGCTTCATTCTCTGAGCCATCATCTGCGCCTACTGGTGGCAATGAAACTACTGCCATCGACACAAGTGCCACTGTGCAATCGTCACCCAATGTACTTGGTTTTTATGAATTACTTTCTGGTGCCAATGCTTCTTCCTCTGTCGCAATAAATTTTAGTGCAGTTGGAATTTCAAAATCAAATATAGATAGTGATGTGAGATTATCTGTGAACGGTAATATTCGCTCCGACTTACTTGTGGGTAACGGTATCAGCCCTGTGTGTCTAGGTGCTGGAGGAAATCAATCACTTTATATTATCCGATGTTAATTTAAAATATTATGAAAAAAATACCCACACTTATCTTCATACTAGTATTTCTAACTTTTAGCTCACTCGTAGCTTACGGATCGCCACTTGACGGTGTGAGTACTTCTTTTGCGATAGTGCCTGCACCTCTTACTCAAGTGCTTTCTAGTAGTGGCACACAATCAAAACGCGGAGGTCTCAGTGTAGTGGGTATGACTATTGGAGACTTGAACGCCAGCTCACCCTCTGTCGCAAAACTTACAACTACAGGTAAATTGGGTTTAGCATTTACTGGCTCATATCTAAATAGCAATCCTACCGAAGCTCTCGATGTGCATGGAGCTATCGACATTATGGGTCCAGCGCAAGAAGGAACTTCCATATGTGCCGACGATACTGGGGCACTTGCACCGTGCGGATTTTTGAAATTGACCTTTGATGGAAAGGATTGCTATTACTTTACTCCTACAAGCTATACTTGTGGTACTGCAAATATGAATAAAGCATATATAACAAAAGAGTTTAAGGTGCCGGTAGGTATTACAAATATTACTGTAGAGCTTTGGGGTGCTGGAGGAGCTGGTTATGGCTACAATAACTCTAATGTAAATTATAGCCCAGATGCAGATGTGAATTATAGTAGCACTTGTAACAGTGGATCAAGCTATGGATGTATAATAGGTGGGTCCGCGTATTTGATTGATTCAACAAATAATACCGTACTTAGAGCGAAAGGTGGATACGGCGCTACATCAGCACACACCGGTGCAAATGGAGGAGGATATTCTATATCTTCAGGAAGTATTACAGACCTAACTTCAGTAAATGGTGGAGCTGGTGGTGCGGGTAGTAGCGCTAGTGGGTCAACGACTACGAGTACATTTTTCTGTGGAACTACGACACATACATACAAAATACCGGTAAATGGTGGTGACGGTGGTGCTGGTGGTAAATCTGGCTATTACGGATCTCCTACTCCAGGAGGAAAGGGTGGTCATGCTGGCTCGAATTTAAATAATCTAATAAATAAATATGGTTTAACGGATTTCTGTACTAATTCACCATTATCACCACTCAATGGTTGGGGTTACTATGGTGAAGATGGCATAAGTGGTTCATATGGCAATGGTGGCTCTGGAGCTGGTGGCAAGGGGGGCGATGCAGATGAAGCTAAAAGTGTGCCTTGTGGCACTAGCGATGGAGATTGTAATCAAGCTGATGCTGGCTACTCTGGTGGAGGTGGAGGTGGATATGTAAAGGCAATTGTGCCAGTAACACCAGGTGATGTATATAAGATAAAGCTTTCACACGGAGGAGTAATTAACAGTATAAGTGAGTCTACGAATAGACGAACTAGAAGCTTTTATGATAATGGTGGAGGTGTTGTTGGGGCTAGTAGTGGAAATGGTAGCCCAAGCTACGCTCAGATATCGTTCTAAGTTATCCACAGCTATACCCTTTTAAAAAGACTAGCTATTGACTAGTCTTTTTAAATTTTATACAATAAAGTAAATTGGTATTTCTGTCAATTTTGATAGTATTTTGACAAACATATAGGTGGTTTTCAAGAGTTTAATGGATTCTTGTAAACCCCCTATATCAATCATGAAAAGTTTAATGTTTCTTTTCCTTACCCTTTTTATGATAAAAGGGTATGGACAAAATTTTACCTGTATTAAAACTGCAGGTGTTGGTCCGAAAATCGGGCAATCTAATTTCAGCATGCTCAAATTTGATGTAACAATCAATATTGACTCTGTTGAATTTATTCCTTTTGTAGCGATTGCAACTTGTCAGGGATATTCTTTGGCAGGATTTAAAATCTTATTAGATGGAAGCTCCAGTGATATTGGAATCGGTAGTGATTCTGTACTAAGTCTTGCTGTTTCTAAAAAATGGTATAAATCCTCAGTGCATACAGTTGAATTCTTGTGTAATGTTGATTTGATACAACCGCAAGGTAGTACTGCAATTTGCCCAACTGGACAAATTGAACTAAAAATTATCGGTATGAAAATTGGTTCGTATGTACTAGGAAGCTCATTTAAACGACTGGACACGAGTATCAAAACTCAAATCCTTTTGGGTGATCTCGTAAGTACTCAGTATTTCACCCCCAACAGGGTGGAAACACTGCAGTCAAATGTGTTTGTGAAAGCAGGACATGTTAACTTTTTAGCTACAAATACATCGCTTTCTAATGATAAGTTAACCCTTATAATAAAAAAAGAAGATGTAAAGAAAGTTCAGAATTTAAAGTATGTAATTGGTAGAGATACCATTTACTCAAACATTTCTTCTGCTATTAATTTAACCAAGCCTGACAGCCTTAAGCCTGGTGAGACGCTCGATGTACAAATCTTTTATCAAATCGATAGTATGCAAGTAAAGTTGATTGATTCTATTCAAGCTACGCTTGAACTTAAATCATTCGACCACTGCTCACCATCTAATGAACTGGTTTCATTACCAGTATTCAGGATTGATCAAAAGATCTCGAAACCTAATGGTATAAACCACAAATATCAGTCCTCTGATTTTCTGGTTTATCCAAATCCTGCTCATAACGTATTGAGTATTCCGAATCTTCCTGAAGATTCTAGAATTATCATTATTGATATGAGTGGTAAAAGTATTGAAATGGTTGCATACGGTAACCAAATTGATATTTCTTCTTTTTTATCCGGCATGTATTTTATACAGATCGGAAACTATGTTTCTAAGTTTATTAAGGAGTAATATTCTTTTGAATTTACTCTACTAAAAATAAGAACGCGTACCTTTTGGTGACGCGTTCTTTTTTTTTGCCTAATTTTTAAATTTATCTGCTATAATATAGTATATGCAAGTTGATGAAACTAAATTTTTGCAATTAGTTGCGGACTCTGGATTAATATCCAAAACTGATTTGGCAATGGCGGTGAAAAAAGCTCGCGATACTAAGCAAGGCATCGGTGAATATTTAATGTCACAAGGCACTCTTACAGAAAAAGATTTACGTTCTATGGAAGCAGTGGTGCTCGGTATTCCATTTGTAAGCTTGAAGGGGGAGAAGATAGATTTTGCAGTGCTCTCACTCATCCCTGAGCCTATCGCAAGAAAGAATAACATCATCGCCTACAAGCAAACTGTGAAAGGACTTGAAGTTGCAATGCTTGATGTGGATGATCTTTCTGTGATTGATTTTATTAAGAAGAAGGTTGGTGGCCATATATTGCCACGCCTCACAAGCTCTGATTCTATTAAAGAAGCATTGTCACTCTACAAGAAAACTCTCGAAGCTGATTTCCAAGATATTATTAAAAAAGAATCAGTAGCTTTAAATACTTTAAATGATGATGATGGGAGTAGTGAACCTAAAACCGAGAAGGAACTCAAGGAAATGGCAGAGGATTTACCGATCATTAAAATTGTGGACACTCTTATCTCTCACGCTATACTTCAAGGTGCATCTGATGTGCATATTGAGCCAGGTGAGGCATCGATGGTGGTGCGTTATCGTATCGATGGAATATTGCGAGATGCGATGGTGCTACCGAAGGACACTGCAGCGGGAATTACAGCGCGTATTAAAGTGCTTTCGAACCTTAAGCTCGACGAGAAGCGCTTGCCACAAGATGGACGTTTCAAAATTACTGGCGATTCTGGCAATGTATCTTTCCGTGTTTCTACGCTTCCGACATACTATGGAGAGAAGACGGTTATTCGTTTGCTCCGCGAAAATTCAAAAGGTTTCAGTCTTGAAGGTCTAGGATTTCACGGTGAAGCTCTTGAGAGAATTCATGAAGGTATGAAACAGCACACAGGAATGCTACTTGCCACAGGACCGACAGGATCCGGAAAGACGACTACTCTATATACAATGCTCGATATTTTGAATACGCCTGATGTAAACATTTCTACAATTGAAGACCCGATAGAATATCAAATGAATCGCATAAATCAAACTCAGACGAAGTCAGAGATTGGATTAACATTTGCGAACGGCCTCCGCACGCTCCTTCGTCAGGACCCAGACATAATAATGGTGGGAGAGATCCGCGATGGTGAGACAGCATCACTCGGCGTGAATGCTGCTCTTACTGGGCACCTTGTGCTTTCGACTATCCACACGAACTCTGCTGCGGGCGCGATTCCTCGTATGATAGATATGGGAGTGGAGCCTTTCCTTATCGTCTCCACAGTAAAGACTATCATCGCTCAGCGTCTTGTGCGTCGTCTTGCAGATAATAAAGAACAGTATTTTCTGAATGAGACAGAGAAAGTAGCACTTGAGAGGGTTATTGATTTCGACAGAATGCTTGGTTTCCTTAAACTAGAAAAGATTGTGCCCGAAGACGCAACTTGGGATAAGATACCGTTCTATAGACCGAAACCAAGTGACGAAGCTCCAGATGGATACAAAGGGCGTGTAGGTATTCACGAAGTTATGAAAATTACTCCAGCTATTAAAGAACTAATTCTTAAGGGTTCTGCAGGGGACGCTATTGAAATTCAAGCGAAGAAAGAGGGAATGATGACAATGCTTGAAGATGGCATCTTGCTCTCAGTGCAAGGAACCACAACCACAGAGGAAATTTTGCGTGTTATATCTGAATAAAAAATGAAATTCAAATTTAAATCACAAACCAAAGATGGTAAATTACATGAAGGCGTAATCGACGCGACTGATAAATTTGCAGCCGCTAAGCAGATCCGCGACAATGGCGAAGTGCCACTTATGACTGAGCCTGCTGAATCTAATAATTTTTTTACAAAATTAAATAATATTAGCTTTGGAGGTAGTGTAAAGCTTCAAGATAAGATAATGTTCACAAAGAACTTAAGTGGAATGCTTCAAGCCGGACTTGCACTTTCTCGTGCACTCACGGTGCTTACTCGCCAGACAAAGAATAAGAAGTTTAAAGAAATTATTGATGCTCTCGTGGAAGAATTAAACAAAGGTGGCACACTTTCCGGTGGTGCTGCAAAATTCCCAGATACTTTTAACCCTCTTTTTGTATCTATGGTGCGTGCGGGTGAAGAATCTGGAAATCTGTCTTCGACACTTAAAGAAATTGGTGAGACTCTCGAGAAGACATACGCATTAAATAAGAAAATAAAAAGTGCTCTTATGTACCCGTCTATTATCCTCTGTGCCATATTCCTTATTGGAATACTTATGATGATCTATGTGGTACCGACACTCACGGCTACTTTTAAAGATACCGGAGCTACTCTTCCATCATCTACACAATTTGTGATTTGGATTTCAGATACACTAAAGAATCATATATTGTTGTTTGCAATTGGTGTGGCCGGAATTGTATCTTTGTTCATCGGTGCATCGAAACTCAAAGCTACGAAACATTATATGGATTTAATTTTACTAAAAATGCCGCTCCTGGGCACAATGATAAATGAAGTAAACACAGCTCGTACAGCTCGCACATTATCCTCACTGCTATCTTCTGGAGTTCCTATTTCGAGAGGTCTCGCAATCACAAAAGAAGTCTTGCAAAATGAATTTTATAAAAAAGTCATTGATGATGCTATTGTTGCTATTGAGAAGGGTCAAACACTTTCACAAATATTTAAAGCCAATACAAATCTATATCCTGTAATGATGGGCGAAATGATGGAAGTGGGCGAAGAAACTGGTAACTTATCGAAAATGCTTTTCGATATTGCAGTCTTTTACGAAGGAGAGGTGGATGCAAAAACAAAAGATCTTTCTACTATTATTGAGCCTGTGCTTATGGTCTTCATAGGAGGAGCGGTCGGCTTCTTTGCGGTTTCTATGATATCACCTATGTATTCAGTAATGGATACTATTAAATAATATGAAATATAATCGTGGAGTATCATTTTTTGAAATAATAATAGTTTTAGCGATTATGGGAATAATATTCGCAGTTTCAATTCCTTCTTTTTCAGATTTTAGAAATAGACAAGTTGTAAGGAATACCGCCGAAGATGTGGTCACGCTTCTTAATGAAGCACGGAACGATACATTATTGTCCAAAAGTAGTACATTTTACTCAGTACATATTGAGAATACTCGGGCAGTCCTTTTCACTGGTGGCACTTTTGATACAAATGCAGCTTCAAATATAGTTATAACTTTCGATGCACTCGTCACAGCTCCGTCAGGAAATATCTCACTCAATGGTGGTGGATCTGATGTTAAATTTGATAGACTTAGTGGAGATACGAGTCAGTATGGTACAATACAAGTGAACCTAATTTCAAACTCTGCAATTAAAAAAATTATTACTATAAATAAACTAGGGGTAGTAAGTGCAAATTAATATGAAAAATAATTTTTATAAAAATTCGAATAAAGGATTCTCTCTGGTGGAAGTAGTGGTTGCTTCTGCTATCATATCTATAATAACTTTTTCAATAGTCTCTGCAGCTTCAAAAGGTTTGGCTCTTTCTCAGCGAGCACTTCATCAAACTCAAGCCAGCTACATACTTGAAGAAGGAGCAGAAGCTGTGAAAACTATTCGTGATGCAAGCTGGACTAATATATCTGCTCTAACAATAGGAACGACATACTATTTAGCTTATAATAATACTACTAATACATGGTCATTATCTACTAGTGCAAACACTATAGATAGTTTCTTTACGAGAAAGGTTCAGCTTAGTGAAGTAAACCGAGATGCGAATGATGATATAGCATCCACAGGCACAGTGGATACTCGTACTAAAAAAGTGGATGTAAATGTGTCTTGGCTCTCTAGTGGTACCACTGTGTCGAAAACCTTATCATTTTATATAACAGATATTTTCAGCTAATATGAAATATACAAATAAAAAATCAGGTTTTACATTATTGGAAATATTGATTTACGTGGCAATTTTCGTAATGCTTGCGGGTGTTGTTATTACTTCATTTACAATTGTCGTGGGTACATTTTCAAATTCTCAGACAAATAGAGATTTACAAGAGTCTGGTTCTACTGCAATGGAGCGTATGGCAAGAGAAATAAGACAGGCAAGTGGAGTGAACGTATCAAACAGTGTTTTTAGTGTGACACCAGGGACACTTGAGCTAGACAGTACTGATGGTTCTGGAACAGCAAGAACTGTAAAATTTGTGTATGAGAATAATGCCATAGATATGTATTACGGCGGTGTACTGCAGGGGAATTTGCTTGGACAGAACATAGTACCCACCTCTTTGTTTTTCAGAAATATTACGACCACTTCTGGTAGTGCAATAAAAATTGAAATGACTATTAAAGACAATAAGGGTAAAGACCACAGGACAGCAAATTATTATGATACTATAATATTGCGAAGCGCATATTAATATATGAAAACAAATAACTTAAAATATAATAGTGGTGCAGCAATGATGATGTTTGTAATATTCCTGATCTTCGGAAGTATTACTGTTATTGTAGGTATCGTAGGACCAGTTATGAGAGAATTCCAGATTGCTAAAAGTAGTTTGGAGTCAAAGAGTACTTACTTCTTATCTGAGTCAGGAGTCGAAGATGCGCTTTATCGACTCAAGAATAATAGGCAAATCAGTGCAAGTGAAACACTAGTGCTCGGTACTTCTACTACAACTACCACTATTACTGACATAAATAGTAACCAGAAATCTATAGAATCACTCGGTGACACAAATTCATACCAGAGAAAGATTGCAATGGTTATAGAAAAAGGTGATGGAGCTTCATTTAACTATGGAATTCAAACAGGAACAGGTGGTATTGTTATGGGAACTGGATCGAAAGTGGTAGGGAATGTGTATTCAAATGGAGATATTACTGGTTCGGGTTCAATTACAGGTAGTGCTACTGCAGCGAATTCTGCAGCATCTGTAGCAGATCAGACTAACGGCACAGGTACTCCCGCATATGATGTGACTTTTGGAAATGGCGCAACCACTGAAGATATCGCACAGAGCTTCACTGTGTCTGCTAGTAGTCCATTAAATAAAGTGCAACTTTATATTAAGAAAATAGGTTCACCAAGTAATGCAACAGTAAAAATTGTGAATGATAGCAGTGGAGCACCTGGAAGTACTGTGATAGCAAGTGGAACACTGTCTTCTTCTACTGTAGGAACTTCATATGGTTGGATAGATGTGAACTTCACGACAAATCCGACACTTTCAAATTCACCAACTACGTATTGGCTTATTATTGATACAACATACAGTGCAACTAAATATTATGTACTTGGAGCAAATAGTAATGGCTATGCGAATGGAGTTGGAAAGATTGGTAAATCTGGTGGGACTTGGAACAATACTACACCATCTGGGCTCGATATGTTTTTCCAAATTTATATTGGTGGTTTTACGGGTCTTATAAGTGGTATCACTATAGGAACAGGCACAGTTGGTAATGCTTATGCGCATACAGTAAATAATGCGACGATTAAAGGTACAAACTATTGCCAAACAGGTACAGGTAACAATAAAGCTTGTAATACAACCATGGCAGACCCTGTACAAACTGGATTACCAATTTCAGAACAAAATATTTCTGCTTGGAAAGATAATGCAGCTGCTGGTGGAACATATACTGGAAATTATTCTGCATCTGGAACATCAAAAACACTTGGACCTAAAAAGATTGTTGGAAATCTTACAGTAGATAATGGTGGAACTTTAAGTTTGAGCGGTACATTATGGGTTACAGGGAACCTAAGTGTAAACAATAATGGAAATATGAACTTAGTTTCAGGCTATGGATCAAATGATGGAGTGATTGTGGTAGATGGAACTATAGATGTGGGTAACAACGCTACATTTACAGGCTCAGGTACAACAGGGAGCTATATTCTTGCATTATCCACTTCGTACTCTACTTCAGCTATAACGTTAGGTAATAATGCTGGGGCTGTAGTCCTCTATGCCGCAAATGGAACAATAACAGCAAATAATAATGCTACAGCAAAAGAATTAAATGGTTATAATATTGTCTTGGGTAACAATACAACAATTACCTACGATAGTGGACTAGCAAGCCTCAACTTCGTTAACGGGCCGTCAGGATCATATACTATATCTAGCTGGAAGGAGGCACAGTAATTGTGATATACTATAAAAATGAATAAGAAAATTATTATTGGAAATTGGAAAATGAATCCAAGTTCTGTGACAGATGCTGAAAAGCTATTTAAATCTATTAAAAAATCTCTTGTAAAAGGTGTAGACACTGTGGTTTGTGCCCCTTTCCCATACTTACAATCACTAAAGAAGATTGGTGTTACTCAAAATTTTGCATTGGGTGCAGAAAACGTTCACTTTGAGAAAGAAGGTGCATTTACTGGAGAAGTTTCCACAAGCATGCTTAGTTCTGTGGGTGTGAAATATTGCATCGTTGGACATTCGGAGAGAAGAGCACAAGGTGAGACTGATGAAATGGTGGCCAAAAAGGTTCTAGCTCTAAATAAAATAAAAATTATTCCTATAATTTGTGTCGGAGAGAAAGAGCGTGATCATTCTGGATTTTATCTAAATACTGTAAAGGAGCAAGTGGTAGCTTCACTCTCACTCATACCTAAGGCAAGTTTTAAAAATGTAATCGTTGCTTATGAGCCAGTGTGGGCGATAGGTTCCAGTGCACTACGTGCTGCAACTCCTGCTGAGTGCCACGAGATGATTATATTTATTCGCAAATGTATCTCCGATATTTCAAACCAAGCAACAGCACATTCCACTCGTATAATTTATGGTGGTTCTGCAAGCGTGGAAGATGCAGGTGCATTCCTAAACTTTGGTATGGCAGATGGATTCCTCCTTGGGCGTGCAAGCTTAAATGCTAAGAGCTTCGGAGAAATTATAAAGATTGCAAGTATAAATATATCTAAATAAAATGAAAACTATAAAGCAGATAGGAAATATAAAAAATAAAGTTGTATTTGTGCGTGTCGACTACAATGTGCCAATAGTGAACAATAAAGTAGCTGACCCATTTCGCATAATTTCTTCAATTCCCACAATAGATTATTTAAAAAAGAAAGGAGCCAAGGTTGTTCTAATTGCACACCTAGAGCCTAAGGACGGAGCTTCAGACTCACTTATACCAGTAGCAAGATATTTAAATAGGAAAACAAAAATCAAATTCTTTGCAAATAATGATTTGGGAAAAATTCAGGATGAAATAAATAAGATTAAAGGTGGTGAGGTTATTTTACTTGAAAATATTCGTAAATTCCCTGGAGAAAAAGGTAATGATATAAAGCTTGCGAAGGATTTCGCTAAAATGGGAAACTTCTATGTGAATGATGCATTCTCTGTGTCTCACCGCGCTCATATGTCACTCGTGAGTATCCCGAAGTATTTGCCAAGCTACGCCGGCTTCCAGCTAGAAAAAGAGATAAAGAATTTGAGTTTAGCCCTAAATAATAAGAAGCATCCATTTGTGTTTATACTTGGTGGTTCTAAATTCTCGACTAAGATGCCGCTCGTGAAGAAGTATCTCAAAAATGCGGATTGTGTATTCCTGGGTGGTGCGCTTGTGAATTCATTCTTTAAAGCTATGGGTTATGAAGTGGGGAAGTCTCTAGTGGACGATACAGACCCAAAAATTCTTCTATCAATTATTAAGAATAAAAAGCTTTGCTTACCTGTCGATGTGACGGTAGTAGATAGCAAAGGAAACTCTCGCTCTTGTAAGCCAAATGAAGTAAAGAAAGATGAAAGCATAATGGATGTGGGCCCGCTCTCTGTGAAATTACTTGAACCAATGCTAACAAATGCGAAACTAATTCTCTGGAATGGTCCTCTTGGTAAGTATGAATCAAGTATAGGCGTTGGAGCAACGAAGAGTGTTCTCAAAATAATATCAAACGTAAAAGGTGAGACTATAATCGGTGGGGGAGATACTGTGGATCTCGTAAATGAAATGAAAATTGCTGACAAATTTACTTTTGTCTCCACTGGAGGCGGTGCAGCTCTCGACTTCCTTGCAAATGGAACTCTCCCTGGAATTAAAGCTTTAAAATAAAAAAATTAAAAATGCCCTACTTAAGGGCATTTTTAATTTTTGATATATAATTTTCCTTTTCTTCTGGGGATTCATATTCAGTCTTTGGCCAGGATATTAATGAATCATCAAAGTATCTTGGTATTAGATGTATATGAAAGTGTGGAACATCTGTGCCTGTAATTGTTAGCTGTACATAATCGCAGCCAATTGCCTCTTTCATTACAATCATTAATTTCTTTGCCTTTATAAAGGTTCTACCTATAAGATCATCTGGTATATCTGTCATCCATGGGTGCGGATCTTTGGTGATTAGTAATGTATGACCTTTAGATACTGGGTTTATATCTAGGAATGCTATTGATTCATCGTCCTCATATACAATACTTGCGGGTATTTCCTTTTTAATAATTTTTGTGAAAATTGTTTCTTCTGTGCTCATATATATAGTATATGGTACAATCAGTCTTATGCCAAATGCCGAAGAACTATTAGATATATTGCTTAAAAATCGAGGCATTACTCCCGAACAAAAAGAGAGATTTCTTAATCCTTCATATGAAGAGCATTTATACGACCCATTTCTTATGAAGAATATGGAGCGCGTAGTGGTGCGAATTTTCGAAGCAGTAGAGGCGAAGGAAAAAATCGTAGTATATTCTGATTATGATTGTGATGGAATTCCAGCCGCAGTTATAATGCATGACTTTTTCACAAAGATTGGCTATAAGAATTTTTATATTTATATTCCTGATAGGCACGATGAAGGATATGGCCTACATATGGACGCAATTGAAGAATTTATTAAGACTGATGTGAAGTTAATCATTACTTTTGACTTAGGTATTACTGCTATTGCAGAAGTTGCGGAAGCAGAGGCAAATGGAGTAAATGTGATAGTGACCGATCACCACCTCCCACATGAGCATATGCCACAAGCTTATGCAATTTTAAATCCAAAACAAATTGGGTGCGAATATCCAGATAAAATGCTTTGTGGTGCTGGGATTGCATTTAAACTAGTGCAAGCACTCGTCTCAAAATATGGAGAGTATTGGAATATTTCAAAAGGCTGGGAGAAATGGTCGCTCGATATGGCAGGTCTCGCTACTCTTGCTGACCAAGTGCCACTACTAGATGAGAACCGCGTGCTTGCATACTACGGCTTGAAAGTTCTGCAAAAGAATCGCAGGCCAGGGCTTCAGGAGCTATGGAAGAAAATGGATATAAAGACAGAAAATCTTGTGGAAGAAGATGTTACATTTATGCTAGCGCCAAGGCTCAACGCGGCTTCTCGTATGGATTCACCAATGCGAAGCTTTGAAGTACTTTCTGAAATGGATCCTGCAGCCGCTCGTGTGCTTGCGGAGCATTTGGAAAAAATAAATAAAGAGAGAAAAAGTAATGTGGCTCAGATAATGAAAGAAGTAAAACATTCCTTAAGTGAGAGAGAAGATAAAACAATTATTGTGATTGGAAATCCGAAGTGGCGTGTGGGTGTGCTTGGGCTTGTGGCTTCTAAAATTGTGGAAGAATACAAGAGACCGACATTCGTATGGGGAAGTGAAGGGAGCGATACTATCCGCGGGTCATGCCGAAGTATTGGAGGAGTGAACTTGGTGGAACTTATGACAGGACTGCCAGAAGGAAGCTTGCTCGAATTCGGAGGACACGTTGGTGCAGGAGGATTCTCTGTGGCGCATGATGAAGTGCATTTCTTGGAAGAGAGATTGATTGCTGTTCATAGTGAACTTAAGATTGAAAATACAGAAACAGAAGAACAACAGATAGATGCGACGATAACCCTAGATGATGTGACAGAAAAGAATTTCAAAGTGGTGGAAATGCTAGCACCATACGGCATGGCGAATCCGAAGCCGACATTTCTTTTCAAGAATGTGAAAATTGCTGAAGTGAAAGAATTCGGAAAAGAGAAAAATCATTTGGAAATCGTTTTCCAAAGTGAGAAAAGAAAACTTGTGAAATCCATCGCTTTCTTCAAAACTCGCGAAAGTTATAATCGCCCGCTTGTGGCAGGTGAGAGTGTGGACCTCGTCGCCACATTTGAAAAAAGCTTCTTCGCCGGCAGGACGACACTTCGGTTGAGGATAGTTGATATTTTATAAAAACTCTAAAGTTACAAATTTTTAGGTCCTCGGATCTCCTGTCCAGCCGACTCTGGTGAGTCGCAGGCAGGCCAGACCATAAAAATTTTGTAACTTTTCCGTTTTTATTGTTATACTTAGCATATGCAAATTATCGAAATATATACAGACGGAAGTTCTCTCGGGAATCCTGGAAAGGGAGGGTACGGAGTAGTACTTACTGTGGGAGAGAAGACGCTTCATGAAATTGGAGGATACGATGCCAACACTACAAATAATAGAATGGAACTCAAGGCTGTGATTGAAGCGCTTAAATATATTTCAAATCAATCAGATTGGATAGAAACTGAAGTGATTATTCATGCGGATTCTTCTTATGTGTTAGGAGGTATAGAATCTTGGGTTGCGAACTGGGAGAAGAATGGATGGAAGACTGCAAATAAAAAGCCGGTTTTAAACAAAGAACTCTGGCAGGAACTCATTGCACTCGTGCGCACTTGCCCTGTGCCACTAACATTTAAGAAAGTGAAAGGTCACGCTGGCGTGGTGCATAATGAACGTGCAGATGTTATTGCTACAACATGCGCATCGAATCAAGAGAAATTGCAATAGTATTTATTTTAATTATCGTCGCGTGCGTGAGGTATTTTTATTTCACGCCCAAACCTCCACAATTTTATATTGATGCTGTAGGTAGAAAGGTTACACTCGTTGGGATGGTAATGGACTCACCAGATGTAAGAGAATGGAATGCTCGGATAGAGGTGAAACCAAAAGGGGAAGAGGTCTCTGTGCTTGCAATTGTGCCGACGGATACTGAAGTTTCATATGGAGATACTGTGAAAGTCACGGGGCTACTTACGACACCTGAGAACTTTATGGGGCAAAATGGTAGGGAATTTAATTATGTAAATTACTTAGCAAATAAAGATATATATTTTATTATTGAGAAGGCGAATGTTGAGGTGCAAAGTAGAGGAGGTGGGAATTCTTTAATACGGGTGCTCTATAAATTCCGCGACAGTTTCGAGAAAAATATTGCAAATTTAATTCCGCTACCAGAGAGTTCTTTAATGAATGGAGTGATACTAGGGAGCAAGGGAGGATTCTCGAGCGGGGAGAAGCAGGAATTCATCACGACTGGTACGATTCACATCATTGCACTATCTGGATACAATGTGACGATAGTGGCCGAAGGTGTGATGAAGTTCTTTGGCTTTCTAATTGGCGGAGCACTTTCTATCTGGCTTGGTATTGTTACAGTAATTTTATTTGTATTACTTGCCGGCGCGCAGGCTACTGCCGTGCGCGCCGGCATCATGGCATTCCTCGCGCTTTTCGCTCGTGCCACAGGGCGCACCTATGACGCTGGCAGAGGATTAGTAATTGCAGGGCTCCTTATGGTGGCATATGATCCTCGTGTAATTTCTGACATTTCATTCCAGCTTTCATTCCTTGCAACTATTGGAATAATTTTCTTTTCACCGAAAGTAGCACTCTGGGTGCGTTTCATCACTCCTAAATTAGGACTACGAGAAATCGTGGCGACGACTCTCGCTGCAAATATTATTGTCTTACCACTCCTTCTTTATACTACTGGTATATTTTCTTTCGTTTCACTGCCTGCCAATGTGCTTATCCTGCCACTTATGCCTTACATAATGTTTGGCGGGTTCATTACCGGCATGCTCGGCTACCTATCACATATCATTGCACTACCTTTCGCATATGTTTCATACATAATGCTCAAATATGTACTTATCGTTATTCATTATTTCGCAATCTTGCCATTTGCTAGCGCCACAATAAAACAGTTCCCACTCTGGGGAACTGTTTTACTATACGTATTTATCTTTTGGTATATTTTTCGTAAGCCTAAAGAGCCTTAAGAAAATTATTTTCGATTACTTCCCAGTTTAGGTTTGCGAAGAATGCTTCCACATAATCTTTCTTTTGAGATGTTGGGTAGTCGTATACAAATGCATGCTCCCACATATCGAGCATAAGAACTGGAGTAAGACCATTCAGTTGGCCAAGGTGCTGCTCATCTACCCATGCATGAGTGAGCTCCCCCATACTTTTATCCCAGTATAGAACTGCCCATCCCACTCCGCGAGTCATAGCTAGTATTTTAAATCCACCAAACCAAGCATCGAATGATGGTGCTTGCTTTTCGATTTGTACTTTTAGTTTAGAATCTGCTGGAAGACTTTTTGCCCCACCAGATAGTGAGTTGAAATATATTTCATGATTACGCATTCCATTGAATTCAAATGAAAATCTTCTTTGTAGTTCAGCAATAACATAAGCATTTTTCTCTGAGTCTGCCATATATTCACCGATTTTTTCTAATACTAAATTCGCATTATTTACATAACCTTTATATAGTTTCAAATGCTCTTCAATGTTCTTCGCAGATATTCCTTTTAATTCACCAATATTAAATTCTTTTGCTGTGTATTTTGTCATACCACTATTATACCAAATAAACACAGAAAAATACGAATTAGCTTTCCATTCCGGGTACGCATAATTTTTTGCTAAAAATTTGCTCAGTGCTCGGACCGTCGTCCTCCGCCGGCCCCTCCATGGAAACTAATTCGAATTTTTCCCCTCTCTAAATTAGGATAATTTGGAGAGGGGGCAGGGTGAGGTCGGGATAGGAACCCGACCGCAAGACCTTGAGTATTTTGTAGTCAAAAAGCGAAAGGTGTACAGAAACAGTAGGTTTGAGGTATACTAGTTTTATGCAAGAAATTCAAATTCTTATCGTGGATTATGGTTCCCAATACACCCTCGTGATTGGCAGATCACTCCGCGAGCTTGGTGTGCGCAGTGCGATTCTTCCTCCTGAAAAGGCCAGCTCTTGGCTTAAAACAAATAATCCAAAGGCTGTAATTCTATCTGGTAGTAACTATAGTGTGCACAACGATGGCGCACCGACTCTCCCAGCCGATTTTGATATTTCTGGAAAATCATATCCAATTCTTGGAGTTTGCTACGGAATGCAGCTTATTGCCCACCTCTCGGGTGGCACAGTGGAGCGCCCCCATGACCACAGAGAGTATGGCCCTGCAAAAGTGAAAGTGGATACTAATCATCCATTGTTTAAAAACGTACACGAAGAGACTGATGTCTGGGCAAGCCATGGCGACACTGTGGTGAAGCTCCCTGAAGGATTCAGAGAAATTGCCACTACGAGCGGAATAGCAGGAATGACTAGCGTTGATAATCGCGTGCTCGGAATTCAATTTCATCCTGAAGTTGTAGATTCTGTGGAAGGAAAGGTGATGCTTCAGAATTTTCTCGATATGACAAAATGCGAGAAAGATTGGAACCCTACAGATATTATAAAAGAAATCCAAGAAGAAGTTTTGAAAGAAGTAGGAAGTGAGAAGACGGCGCTCCTCGGTGTGTCTGGCGGTGTGGACTCCACCACTCTTGCAGCACTTCTTGCGCCTGTTCTCGGAGAACGTCTGGTATGTGTAGCTATCGATACTGGAGGACTACGTGAGGGAGAGCTTGCAGAGCTAAAGGTAAATGCAGAAAGTGCTGGTGTGAAGAATTTGATAGTAGTAGATGCCGGAGAGGAATTCATAAACAATGTCGGCACAACTATCGATGCACAAGAGAAGAGAATGAAATTCCGTGATGTGTATAAAAGGATTTTCGATGAGCAAATAAAAAAGGCTGGTGCATCTTTCATTCTGCAAGGCACACTTGCGACGGATATTATCGAGTCCGGTGGTGCAGGAGAATCTGCACTTATTAAAACTCATCACAATGTGGGCCTCGACTTCGAAGTGTCTGATCTTCATCCATTCCGAAATCTATTTAAATACGAAGTGCGCGAACTTGGAAAAGCTCTTAAATTACCACCTGCAGTATATGAAAGAAATCCTTTCCCAGGCCCAGGACTATTCCTGCGCGTAGTAGGCACGCCAGTTTCCAAGGAGCATATAGATCTAGTTCGCGAAGCGGACAAAGCTGTGACAGATATAATTAAAGCTCACAAATTAGAGAAAGAAATTTCCCAGCTCATCGTAGCACTCCTTGGCGTGAAGTCTGTGGGAGTGAAGGGTGATGAAAGAGTGTATGGATATATGCTTGCAATACGTGCGGTAGTTACGGTGGATTTTATGACAGCAAAGGGTTACCATTTCCCCGACAGCGTGGTGGATGAAATCACAAGTGCGTGCGTGCGCCATAAGGAAATAGTCCGCGTGCTTTTCGATATGACTCCCAAGCCTCCTGCAACTACAGAATTTGAATAAAATTATTTGTAACATTTACCATATATTCGCCATGGCGAACTATCGGTAAAGTGATGTTTAAATAAAAATTTAGTATATTTATATTATGAATCCCGAAATTAAAAATTGTCAGAACTGTAAAAAAGATTTTACAATCGAAGTAGACGATTTCTCTTTCTATGCAAAAATAAAAGTTCCACCACCTACGTTTTGCTCCGATTGTCGCACTCAAAGACGCATGATGTTTCGTAATGAGAGAGTGCTTTATAAAAGAAATAATAATGCGACGGGGCAAGAGGATGAACAGATTATTTCCATCCATAGGCCAGATACACCAGTGATTGTATATGATGATCGCACATGGTGGGGTGATTCTTGGGATGCTATGGATTATGGACTCGCTTATGATTTTAATCGTAATTTTTTCGAACAATTTAAAGATTTATATAGAAAGACTCCATTAATTAATTTATCTGTGACAAATAATTTAAATTGTACATATTGCAATGTTTCAGAAGGGGACAAAGCTTGCCATATGCTCTCAGGTTCAGAAAGGAATGAAGACACAATGTATGGTAATCGTGTTGTATATAATAAACAATCTAGTGATTTATATATTTGTTTTGAAAACGAGCTTTGTTATGAATTAGTGCAATGTACTAAATGTTATAAAACTTTATATTCTATAAATTCACAGGAATGTTCCGATTCATATTTTTTACTTAACTGTAAGAACTGTGTGGATTGTATCGGTTGTGTCAATTTGAGAAACAAATCAAGATGCATTTTTAATGAGCAGTATTCAAAGATTGAATATGAAAAATTAAAGAATGAATTTAAATTTAATACAGTTAGTGGAATTAAAAAATTTAATGATCTATATAAAAATTTCTGCTCCAGTCAATTTTTCAAATATGCAAATAATATTAAATCAGAAGGATCAACTGGAGATAACCTCTTGTTAGTGGCTAAATCTATAAACATTTTCGACATGCAAGAATGCGAAAATATTAAAAATTGTACTTGGGGTATGAAGATTAAAGATTCATTAGATTCAGGTCCTGGTATTGGAATGTCTGAAATGCTTTATGAGGTTTTTGACATGTTACAGAATAATTCAGTATTATTTTCCGTAGTTGTATATAATTCTCACGATATTCATTATTCGATAAATTGTCACGGGTCATCTCATCTTTTTGGTTGTTATGGTTTAAGATCAAAAAATTATTGTATTTTAAACCGTCAATATTCTAAAGAGGAATATGAAGAAATCTTGCCTAAGATTATTGAACATATGAAAACTATGCAATATGTGGATAATAAAGGACGAATATTTAAATATGGTGAATTTTTCCCTTATGATATATCTCCCTTTGCCTATAATGAAACCATTGCACAGGAGTATTTTCCACTAACAGAAGTGGAGGCTCGAGTAAATGGTTTTGATTGGTACGAAAGAGATGAACGTAATTATCAAATTACGATTAATATAAATAGTATTCCAGAAAGTATCTCTGAAATTAGTGATGACTTTGTAAATGAAATTGTACAGTGTGAAGGTATAGGAAGTGCGGTGAGCCAATGTACGAAAGCATTCCGTATTACACAACAAGAGATCGAATTATATAGAAAATTAAATATACCAATCCCAACCTTTTGTCTAAATTGCCGCCACTATAATCGTTTGCAAAAGCGTAACCCAATGAGACTCTGGCATAGGTCCTGTATGTGCGACAAAACGAATCATGAGCATAGCGGTAACTGCACAAATGAATTTGAAACTTCATATTCTCCTGACAGGCCAGAGACTATTTACTGTGAGAAGTGCTACCAACAAGAGGTTGTTTAATTAATCTTACCTATTATTCGCCATGGCGAACTTTCGGTAAAGTGATATAATAATGTTATGAGTATAGAAAGAGAAATTCTTGCTTATTTAGATAAGGCTAGAAAAAATAGAACTCTAAAATATAAAGGTATTCGAGTTGGTTTTTCAGGATTACCAGATTTTAAAAATTATAAATATCAAACTCTTGCGAATGGATCTTCGATTTTACAAAAGAAGGGTTATATTAAAAAGAATAAACTGGGTCAATTTTTCATTACATATAAAGGAAAAGAATTTTTAGAAGAAGGAAGGGATATTTTAAAAAATTTTGAAACTAACCTTACAAAAAATTCACCCAAAAATCTTTTGGTTATATATGATATTCCGCAAGACAATAAGAAAGGGAGAGATTGGTTCCGTAGAAATTTAAAAAAGTTTCACTTTGTTATGATTCAAAAGAGTGTATGGGTCGGTCCAGCTCCATTACCACAGGAGTTTGTTGTGTATGTAAAGGAAATAAAACTTGGGGATAATTTTAAAACTTTTAAATTAGCTAAAGGTTATGGAGAAAAATAATTTTACTGAAAGTTCGCCATGGCGCAGAATCGGTAAGGTAGAGAAAAAGTATATTTTATTTTTTGTACTACTGATGATTGTAGTAGGGATTTTGTGCTATACATTATATATAAACAGAAAGCCTAATGAGATGACTGTGGCATTTCTTGATATCGGGCAAGGAGATTCGATATATATAGAAGCGCCGAATGGATCGCAGATGCTGGTGGATGGTGGGCGGAGCTCACGCGTGCTTACAGAGCTTTCGAAAGTTATGCCATTTGGTGATAAGTCTATCGATGTCGTTATCGGCACGCACCCAGATGCGGACCATATTGGCGGGCTCGTAGATGTGCTCTCCAATTATTCCGTTGGGCAGGTTATCGAATCGGGCGGGACTTCACATAGTCAGATATATGAAAGTTTAGAAAACAAAATTGCTACACAAAAAATTCCGAGAATTCTTGGCAGAGCCGGGATGCGAATAATGCTCGATGAGAAAGATGGAGTCCATTTTGATATTCTTTATCCAGACGTAGCTGATGTTTCAAATATGGAGACAAACGACGGCTCGATAGTGGGGAAGCTCACATATGGGGCTACAAGTGTGATGCTTACTGCGGATTCTCCTATGGAAAAGGAGATGCATCTAGTAAATAAAGACCCGAAAGTTCTCGATGTCGATGTGCTCAAGCTCGGGCACCATGGTTCTCGCACTTCCTCCTCATCCCAGTATTTAAAGGCTACTTCGCCAAGTGTGGTTATTATCTCTGCTGGGAAGGGTAATTCGTATGGGCATCCCCATAAGGAAGTTTTAGATAGGCTTAAGTCGCTTGAAGTCCCGTATCTTGCTACCTATATTAGTGGCACAATCCTTTGTCATAGCAACGGAATCGAGATAGCTTGTTAAAAATTGCCTACCTTGTATATGTATAGTATAATTTAGTACATGAAAACTATAGAAGAATTTATAGACAAGTTGGTGGAAGAGAAAGGCTTCGACACAACTGACCCAGAAGTTATTACTCAAATTAAGGCGGATTTACTTAGTCGTTTCGAAGATCGTGTGAATGCAATGATTATCAATAATGTGCCTGAAGAAATGCTCGGTGATTTCGAGAAAGTTGCTGATAGTGGAAATGACGATGAGATGGAAGCATTTATAAAAAAGAATGTTCCAGACTTTGAAGAGAAGCTAGCAACTGAAATGATTTCATTTAAAAGCATGTATCTAGGCTAAAATCTATATGCCACAAGAAAAACTTAACGGTGGGAATGGTGAAAAAAAGATATTTAAGGCTGCAGTCGTAGACGCGGATCAATTAGTGGCAGGGCAGGCTCGAGATATTGGAGATGCAAAAATGTCTGAATCGAAAGATCAGCTTGGGCAAAATAGAATTACGAAATTCGCAAGACGCATTTGGCAGCAGAATCTGATGGAAGGTTACTATCGTAATAAAGAAATTCAAAAAGCCAGAAAGGATATTATAGAGAATAAAAATCTGTATCACGGCGAAGCAGAGATAGCCAACCAAGCTCAAAATACAAATTTACATAAGGAAGCAATGGATGCCATTGTGGAGCGTTTTACTAGCGAGTACGAAAATGAGATGCTTCGCGAAGAAGAAAGAGACTCAAGAAAAAATGCTGGAGCTGCCTTAAATACAGCATTGAAAGATTTGATAAAGACTTATGCAGCAACTCCTACTATGGATAAAGCTGCATTTGAAGAAGAAAAGAAACGCATAATACGTACACATAATCCAGAATACGCTAAGGAAGAGAGTTTGTATGCAGACAATCTTTTCGATATTGCCAATGAAGTGAAGCAAGCAGTAGCGCAAGGTGAGAAGCTGGATCAGATGGATTTCGAAGTTAACCTTACTTTTGGAAAAGCTCGTGAAAGTCTTAATACAGAAGGTAAAAAGACAACTCTTGATAAGCTTTTTGGTGATAATAAATTTGGTAAAGCTATCTCACAAAATGCGATTCTATCTGGAGCTGTGGCGGGAGCGTATTCGATTACGAAGTCTCTCACGATGAATTATGGTAAGAGAGCTGCGAAGTGGTTTGGCTTCGGAGCGGGTCTTGCTGCTGGAGCAGTCGTTGAAGGTGTGAAGGAAAATGCCAGAGTTAATCGTGAACGAAGCCAGAACATGCGTGAAAACGCGAAGGGAATGAAGTTCACCGATCCTGATATGGAGCGCCGCGAGGAAATGGCAAAGAATTTGTATGAGACGAAGAATGCTACAGCAATAATTTCTGAATTAGATGGTGATCTTAGTTTAATGAAAGCTGGGAATGTAAGTGAGGCTGATATGCAAGCAGCTTTTGGACGCATTGCAGAGCTTGAAGCTCGTATTCGCTTGGGTGATACACAAAAGATTGACCTTATTTCTTACGATCACTATGGAAGTGTAGAAAAAGACAGAATGAAGATAGCACTCAGGCTTGCTGAGATAAAGGTAGCGATAAGAAAAGAGACTGCTTCAAATCCAAAAGCATTTATGAATGGTGCAAGTTATGATGATTTCATAGAAGGGAGAACTGCTCACCAAGTGAGTGTGTTTGAAGGAGGTGATATAGCTAAGAAGGATAAAATTTTTCGTAACTTAAAGAGATGGAGAATAGCAAGAAAGATGGGGCAGACAATGCTTATGGGTGCAGCGACAAGCTTCGCAGTGCAAGAGTTATGGGCGTTAGGTACATCTCGTGATGGAGTGATTGAAGGTGGTGCGAAAAGTATCTACAATCATTTCTCTGATGAGTCAAATCACGGTGCGGATCTTCATAAGAATGCAACTGCACTTGAAGCATTACGCCGTAATCTCTTCGGTGAGAGTCCTCGAATGCCTACAGAGCATATGCATGAAGCAATAATGGGAGCTACTCATATCGAGCTTCCAGATGGAGCTGACATTATAGATAATGGTAATGGAACTTATGACTTCGTGCGTGATGGAGTAGTGATTTCAAATGATATCCCACTTAGCTTCGATTCAAATGGTAACCTTTCTCCTGAATCAATAGCATTACTTAATAAAGATGATATATATACAGACTTCTACAAGATTCACGATCCTGAAGGGAAGATAGATGGCAACGGTGCAAAAAATCCAAGTGAATGGGTGGAGCAGCACAAGGATTCTATGCACAGAATTCACAGACACTTCATGGGCAACGATACTCCTATGGTGGATAATCCTGACTATCCTGGAGACCCTAGACATCGCTTCGGTTCTGATCTAAATGAGCTTCGTGCTGATTGGGGAGGAGTGAACAACACTGGTGTCACTGAAAATGGTGATTATGCTTTTAATGTGCACCGTATGACGGATGATGGATCCTTCCAAGGTGATGCATCTGTAGAAGCTCATAAGCAAATGCTTGGTGGTAATTTGAAGATGCTTCTTTCCGTATCTAAAGATAGCCAGCAGTATGTTTTTGAAGTGGATGTAGATAAATATGGAAATGCAATCGTAGATAAAAATAGTGAGATAGGCAAAATGCTCTTCACTACTGATGCATCAGGACATGCAGTGTATACTGGTGCATATGCAGAGATAGCACATATGAATGCTGATGTGACTTACCCAGATGGTGGGCAAGACATGGATATCCTAGCTACACACATAGGTGACGACGCTGCAAATATACCGCACGACGATGTGCCTTACGTAACATTTGATTTACCAGACGATACAGACTATGATCCTCCATACCCAATTCCAATAGTCCCTCGCCGTCCACTCGAAAGAGGGGAATACGGTAAATCTAAACCTACCCCACAGGATAAGAAAATGTATCCGATATATTACGGCATGAATAACCCCGATGGTCTCATGAAGGAGATGAAAAAGGCGGGATTCAAGCCGGATCCATATTTTGAAAAAATGATTGACGGCAAGAAAGTCTTCGTCGACAAAGATGGCAATCTTGTAAAGCGCAGTTTGGAGCGTGAGCGAGCCCGGGTTAAGGAGTATTTACAAATGCAGAACAAAGAATATTTGAAGGAGCTCAATGCATTTGCAAATTCATTGCCACCAATGCAGGATGAATGTAGAGTGACGGTCAATATCCCTGCGCGTTTCGAAGAAAAGAATTTAGCGAATTTGCTTGATCAATATTCCAAACAAGTTGATAAAAGTGGAAAGTTAATTGATAAAAAACTATTCGAAATAAATATTATTGTAAACAAAAAAGAGGGAGAAAAGGCAGATAACAGTCTTTCTGTTATTGAGGAGTGGAAGAAAATGAATCCCGGGTATCAGGTAAATACAATCGACAAGACATTTGCGAAAGAGGATGCAAACGTTGGTAATGCTCGCAAATATATTACTGACCTTGCACTCATTCGTTCAATTGCTAGAAAAAATCCTGTAGGTGAACTATATATTGAATCTGAGGATGCTGACCTTATGGCAGTAGATAAGCGTACGATTGATAAACTCATTACTACTTTTGATGAGAAGCCGTATTTAGATGTTCTTAGAGGAATTCAGGATAGACAGCCGGAAATAATGTCTAAGAACGATCTCCTCTTCTTCGAAAGAAGACTCTGGGATATGATGGAGCCACTAATGCGGAAGGAAGCTTATCGACCTGAGAATATGAAAGGCAGTAGTTTTGCTTGGAATAGGGTTATTAGTGGAGGATGGAACACAGCATATACCGCTGAATCATATGTGCAGATTGGTGGATATGTTCCCGATCTTATCGGTGAAGATATGAAGATTGGGCAGAAGATTTCTTTGCTACGCGGGGATAAAAATAATGAGGGAGAGCAGATCCCAAATACTAAAACAGCCGAGATGTCTGGGCTCCGGTCTAATTCTAGTCCACGCCGTTTTATCGACGCAATGGCAAAAAATGTTAGTCCCTATGATGATTTTGAAAATCAGTCATTAAAAGAAAAAACTATCGATGAACTGTTAGATACTGTCAAAGAGTATTCATCAGCTTCAGTCTTACAGAAGAGCAAATATGAACAGTCTGTGAATACATTGTTAAGTTTTGTTAGAGAACAAATGGGTCCGAACTCCGCAGAGGCTGAAGCTGTAATAAAGAAGACAATGTTTATGATGGGGCTCAAGGAAAATACGCATTTCACTATGGGAGATGGAAAAATCAGCTTTAACGATGCATCCATGCCTCGAGTGATTGAATTGCTTACAAAATATAAAGATCAAAAGCGATATCTCTGGGGGTACCGTCGACAGAATAATAATATCGTTAAGAAATTAGTTCCCAAAAAAGAATTAACCCCAGACTCTATAGAAGTAAAAAAAGTGGAAAAAATGTCTGCAAAAGAATTAGGTGATGAATATAAAAAGACATTAGCTTCTATTCTTAAGAAAGAAGGAAAAATTGAAATAGATAAATTTAATTTTGGAGTTGAAGATGGGCACATTGTAAGTCATATCAACCTCAAGGCTCTAGATGAAAAGGGTGGCAAGCCAACAGTTGATTTGGATATTGTAAGTAAAGGTAATGACTTTGTGTTTAATAAAACAAACAATAAAGTCCGTGCAAACAGTACCTCAAGAGGTTCAGTGAATGAAGCACTTGTGGGACTATCAGCTGCTGTAAAAGTTAAACTTGAAAAGAAATACAAGCAGAATATTAGTAAAATTTCAATTGAAGGTGGAGAGATAAAATTAACTTTTGAGTAATATTTAATATAAAATACCCCGATAGTCGGGGTATTTTATATTTGTTTATTTCTTTAGTGCGTCTCTGATTTCTGTGAGGAGCTTGATGTCTTCTGGAACCGGAGCTGGCTCTTCTCCAGGAGCTGGCTTTCTTTTCTTCATATGATTCATGACTTTTATCATTGCAAATATTGCTATAGCAACAATTGCGAAATCAAAACAGCTTTGGATGAAGCTACCGATGTTTAGATTCACAGCTGGCACGACTGCCCCTGCAGCGTCTATGCTCTTATCTTTTAGGACAATTACTAAATCAGTGAATTTAATACCACCAACTAGGACACCAATAGAGGGCATGATCACATCAGACACAAGAGAAGAAACTACTTTACCAAATGCACCACCAATAACTACACCGACTGCTAAGTCCACCACACTACCTTTCATCGCGAACTCTTTGAGTTCTTTTGCAAAATTTTTCATATGTCTATTATAAAGTAAAAAGGCTCCTTTGTGGAGCCTTTTTACTTTTGTTTATTATTTAATGATTCCGGCTTTCTTTAGTGTTGCAAATGCTCCGTTCTTCGCTATTGTCTTGATTGCTTGAGTTGAGATTGTAAGATTAAAGAATTTCTTAAGCTCAGGAACGTAAATACGCTTCTTTTGAAGGTTTGGATACTTACGAACTTTGCCTGTTGGGTTGAATTTAGTAGCACGAACTACGTTTGAGTAGCCTCCTGCCATTAGTGAACCCTTTTTTGTTATGTCGCATACTTTTGCCATAGATAGGGTGATATTATCACAATAGGTGACTATATGCAAGCCCCATATTTATGTACAAGTAAGCTATAAGTATATGCTATAATAAATTATATGAATTTTACAGATGGAATATTTTACGTAATTATTCTAATAATGTCAGTTGTTATCCATGAAGTAGCTCACGGATATATGGCATATAGGCTTGGGGATGACACAGCTCGCTTTCAAGGCCGTCTTACACTAAATCCAATTAAGCACCTAGATTTGTTTGGTTCTATCTTACTCCCATTCTTTTTACTTATATCTCATGCAGGTTTTGTAGTGGGTTGGGCGAAGCCGGTGCCTTATAATCCCAATAATTTAAGAGGTGGAAAGATGTCTATTGTGCTCGTGGCTATTGCTGGAATTGTGGCAAATCTCGGTCTTGCTATAGCTTTTGGAATTATTATCCGTTTGTTTATGGCAAGTGGTTTAATTCTCGGATCTGTATATACAATGACAGCCTTTTACAAGATTGCTTCATCTGTAGTATTAGTTAATATTGTTCTCGCATTCTTCAATCTTATACCTATTCCACCACTTGATGGCTCTCGAGTGCTCTTTAATTTACTTTCAGATAAATTTCGACATATGGAAGCATTCCTCGAGCAGTGGGGAATGTTTGTTTTGTTATTTTTCATTATATTTATCTGGCAATATTTCTCACCAGTAATTTATTTGATTTTTAGTTTTTTGACTGGTTTAAATTAATTCAATCTATGAATAAAAAATTATTAAATTATTTATACTGCGGTATTGTCACTCTAATGTTTTACTTTGGAGTTGTGAACTACTCTTTCGCTTCTATAATTAATGGCACGGTAGATTCGACAAATCATAGTGCGCAAGTGTGCGAAAATGATGCATGCACTACTACGCCTACTAGTGAAATAAATTTTGGATATTTTACGACCCCACAGGATTCATACAATGTGCATCTTACAGATACTGAGCTTACAGGTTTAGTCTGGGGTGAATCATTTGGCTGGGTAGTGCTGAACTGCATCAATACTACAAGTGGATGCTCGAGTACAAATGGTAATTTTAAAGTTGCTAACACCTCAAACGGTTCACTTTCAGGCTACGGCTGGGGAGAGAACGCTGGCTGGATAAACTTTGGGCCATTCGTGAATAATAGTGCGACTACTGTAGTGATAAATTCCACAGGTCAATTTAATGGTTATGCATGGAGCCAGAATTATGGATGGATTAAATTTGATTGCAGTGATCCTCTGTATTGTGTACAGACTGATTGGCGCCCAGCTACTGCGAGACCTGAATGTAGTGACGGTGTAGATAATGATAGTGACGGTAAAATAGATGCACTGGATACTGGTTGTATAAATAGTAATGTTTATGACCCGACAGATAATACTGAGGCAATAAATCATTCTGGTGGTTCTGGTTCGGGTAGTAGCTCATCCACTTCTAGCTCTAGTAGTAGCTCGTCCGGTGATGGAAATAGTTCAAGTTCATCCTCTTCAGGTGATGGTAATAGCTCTTCAAGCTCTGGGGATGGAAATAGTTCTAGTACCTCGTCTTCTTCTGGGGACGGTAATAGCTCTTCTAGCTCATCATCTTCAGGAGATGGTAATGGCTCTAGTTCTAGCTCAGGTGATGGTGGAGGTTCTAGTAGTTCTGGCGGTGGCGGATCAAGTAGTAGTTCTGGAGGAGGATTTTTTGGAAATTATTGCCAATTAAATCCAGATAATATTGCCTGCTTACCACCTAGCGAAATTTTTGATAAGAAAATAGCTCCCGCAGTAAATGCAGTTAAAAAAGTAGCAAAAGATTTTATTACAAAACCTGTGGGAGAGAAGGTTACACAAACAGTGTCTACTGTGGGTGTGGTTTCTGGAGTAGCCGTATCTGTAGCATCAGGTATATTCTTAAACCCACTTTCATTTTCAGAATTATTCTTAATACCATTTAGACTATGGGCTCTGCTTATGGCTGCACTTGGACTTAAAAAAAAGAATCGTCCGTGGGGTACTGTGTACGACTCTGTGACTAAGCAACCCCTCGACCCAGCATATGTGATTCTTAAAAATGAGAAAGGTGAAGAAGTTTCGACGTCTATTACTGACCTTGATGGACGCTACGGTTTCCTAATAGGTCCAGGGACATATACTATTTTAGCTAGTAAAACAAATTATAAATTCCCTTCAGAAAAAATGGCAGGTAAAAATGCAGATGAACTTTATAATGATTTATATTTTGGAGATAATATCATCATAAATAATGAAGGGGAAGTGATAGCGAAGAATGTTCCACTAGACCCACTTAAGTTTGACTGGAATGAGTTTGCTAAGAAGGATCAAAATCTGATGAAGTTTTATTCAAATAGGCAGAAAATTATTTCAGTGATTTCAAATGTATTATTTATTTTTGGATTTGGCATTACCATAGTAGCAGTGATTGTAGCACCAAAGACTTATAATATAAT